>QHRX01000013.1:63206-73737 GCA_003221455.1 Candidatus Rokuibacteriota bacterium | reverse complement strand
CTCACCGTACCCACCCGGAGCTCGTTGCCGTCCTCGACCGGCAGATGGCGATACTTCGCCTCCGCGGCGGCGTGGATGTAGACGGTGGCGCCGGTCTGGGCGGCCAGCGCCTGGTTGCCCGAGACGTGGTCGGCATGGACGTGCGTGTCGACCACGTGGGTGATCGTGAGCCCCTTGCGCCGCGCCACGGCGACGTAGTCGCCCACGCGGTCACGCCCGGGATCGACGATCAGCGCCACCCCGGCCCGTCCGCAACCGATCAGGTAGGAGAGACAGCCCGCCTCGTCGTTGACCAGCTGCTGGAAGATCATTGGCCCATCTCTAGCATACCGGGCGGAGGCAGACAACGAAGCGGCCCGCGTTCACCACGCCCGGCCGCGCCCCGACCCCCGGGGGCCGTCAGCGCGGGCCGGGGTCGGACGGGGGCCCGGGCCGCGCCGATAGGTAGTCGCGGAGGGCCTGGGCGGCCTCTCCGCGCAGGTCGACGAAGGCAAAGCCCGCCGCCGCCTCCCGGCACCACACGACCCGGGCGTCGGCCCTGACCGCCTCGCCGAGGCCCTCGCCCGCGATCGACAGGCGCGCGAACATGCCGGGCGTCAGCGCGAGCGGGAGCTCGCGCACCGACAGGCCGCCCACGGTCAGATCGTGGACCGCCGCCTCGACGGTCACCTGACCGGCCGTGATCGCCACCCGCACGTCGGCGGGCACGCGCTCGTCCTTGCGCGTGCTGGACAGAAGGACGGCGTGGATCCTGACCGGCACCGCCTTGCCCTTCACCGTCACCTCGCCGAGGGCGCGCGCGGGGAACTGGCCGTCCACGAGGGCCCAGGTGGACTCGCTGATGATGATCGGGGCGTCGAAGTCCTTGGTGATGCTCTCGAGGCGGGCCGCCAGGTTGACCGTGTCGCCGACGGCCGTGTACTCGAGCCGCTGACGGGAGCCGAGCGTGCCCACGATCGCCTCGCCGGTGTTGATGCCGACGCCGCTCCGGATCGAGATGCCGAGCCGCGCCTCCCAGCGGGCGGACAGGCCCCGCGTCGCCGCCTGGAAGGCGAGGGCGGTCCGGACGGCCTGGGCGGCGTGGTCGGGCTGCTCGAAGGGAGCGTTGTAGAGCGCCATGACGCAGTCCCCGACGTACTTGTCGACGGTGCCCCCGTGCCGGAACACGATCTCGGTGAGCTCGGTCAGGTACTCGCCGAGCACCTCCGCCACCTGCTCGGGCTCGAGCCGCTCGGCCATCGACGTGAAGCCCCGGAGGTCGGAGAAGAGGACGGTGACGAGGCGCCGCGAGCTGCCGAGGTGCGCGTCGTCCTTGTGCCGCACGATCTCCCGCAGCACGGCCGGGGAAAAGAAGCGCGAGAGCCGGCGCTTCTCGCGCTGCTCTTGGACGAACTCGACGACGACGGTCGTACCGTACGCGAGCACGAGGGCGAGCGTCGGCGCGACCGCCGCCGCCCACGCGTGCCAGAGGACGAAGAGCCCGACCGCGAGGCCCCAGCCGGCAAGCGCGACGCCGGCCAGGACGAAGAACGCGCGCAGCGGGCGGAGGCGCCTGGTCAGCCAGACCGCCGCGACCGCCGCCGCGAGCGAGGCCGCCAGGGCCGCCGCGCGGGGCGCCGGCCGGACCGGGATGCCTTGGAAGAGCGTGTCGAGGGCGTTGGCGTGGATCTCGACGCCGGGCATGCCGTTGGCGGGGGCGAAGGGGGTCGAGAAGGCGTCGTGGAGGATCGGGGTGGTGGAGCCGACGAGGACGATCTTTCCGCTGAACGCCTCGGGGGAGACCTCGCCGTCGAGCACTCGATAGTACGGGATCCAGGGAAACGTCCGGGGGCCGCCGCGGTAGTTGATCAGGAAGGCGTCGCCCGCCGGCAGCGGCCGCGCGGGCAGGCCCGCCCGGACGCCGAGGTCGTAGAGGCGCCGCACGAAGCTCTCGAAGCGCTCGCCCTCGAGCTGGTACTCGAGGCGCGCCCGCCGCACGTTGCCGTCGGGGTCGATGTCATAGTTGACGGCGCCGAAGCCGGCGGCGCCCGCCCGCAGCCGGGAGGTCGGCACCTTCAGCTCGACCTTGGTGAAGAGCTCGTTCTGCGCGACCGTGCGCGCCGCGGCCAGGACCACGTTCGCGGCCCGGGCGACGGCCCCGGCGAGCCGCTCGTCGTCGGCCGGGCCCCGGGCCGAGGGCTCGGCGAAGACGATGTCGAACCCGATCGCCGCCGGATGGCCGCGGCTCACGATGTCGAGGAACCGTCCGTGGAGGGCGCGCGGCCAGGGCCAGGCCAGGTTCAGCTCGTCGAACGAGTCCTCGTCGATCGTCACGATGACGATCGGCGTCGCCGCGCGGCGGGGCCCCCGAAGCGAGAAGAGCGCGTTGAGGGCGCGCAGCTCCGCCACCTCCAGGAGCCCGCCGAGGGAGGCGCCCACGACGAGGGCGCCGAGCAGCCCGCCCAGCAGGAGCGTCTTTACCACCGACGGCGCCCGGCCCGCGTCATGGGCGGCTCGCCTCGGCCACCTCGGGCCTCACCCCGGGGGCCTCCCCGGGGCCCCGGGGCGCGGGCGGCCGCGGACCCTCGGCGCCACCGCGCACCTCCGCCAATGGCCATCTCCGGGAAGCACGAGGGTATGCTAAAATTCGGCACCAATGAAGATCAAGGTGCTCGGGGCCTTCGGCAGCGAGGGGCTCGGGCAGCGGCCTTCCGCGTTCCTCGTCAACGACCGCATCCTCGTCGACGCGGGCACCGTGCCCGGCGCCCTGACCGTCGACGAGCAGCTCGAGGTCGAGCACGCCCTCCTGTCCCACCCGCACCTGGACCACGTGGTCGGCCTGGCCTTCCTCACCGACACGCTCGCCAGCGCGGGGGCCCGGCGGCCAGTCACCGCGACGAGCGTGGAGCCGGTCATCCAGGGGCTCAGGACGCACGCGTTCAACAACGTGCTCTGGCCCGACTTCTCGGCGATCCCCTCGCCGAGCGCGCCGGTGCTCAGGTTCCGCACGCTCGCCGAGGAGGCGGAGCAGCGGGTGGGCGATCTCTGGGTCACGCCGGTGCCGGTCGACCACACGGTGCCGACGGTGGGGTTCATCATCCACGACGGCGAGGTCGGCTTCATCTACTCCGGCGACACCGGCCCCACGGACCGGCTCTGGCGCGCGGCCCGCGGCCTCCGCGGCCTCCGCGCCCTGGTCATCGAGTGCGCGTTCCCGAACCGACTCGAAGGGCTCGCCGCGACGTCCCGCCACCTGACCCCCTCGCTGATCCAGCGCGAACTCGATAAGATTCCGCCGGACCTTCCGATCTGGATCTTTCACATCAAGCCGCAGTTCTACCAGGAGACCGTCGAGCAGCTCGCCCGGATCGACTCGCCCCGGATCCAGGTCCTCGAGCAGGGCAAGACCTACACGCTCTAAGGGGCCCCGCTCCCCGTCCAGACCGTCCCCCGGACCTTGCGTCGGCACCGCTCCGCCCTAGTCGGGCGGAAGGAGGATCGCCGTCTCGGAGCTGATCTCGACGCGCACGGGGTCGCCGAGCCGGAAGATATGGCTCTCGCCGATCGCGGGCAGCTCGACCCCGAGCTTCGCCCCGCCGCCGATGTCGACCTCGTACATGTGACGGGTCCCCTCGAAGACCCGGAGGGCGACCGTCCCCGGAAAGCCCGGCCCGCGCGCCATCGCCGCCTCGACCAGCCCGAGCGACTCTGGGCGCATGCAGAGGAGCCCCTGCGCGCCCTCACGCCACTTGCCCTCGGCGGCGATCGGCGCACGAGACCCGCCCGGGGATTCGACCACCACGCCGGTGTCGCGCACCTCGACCACCCGGACCGGCAGCAGGTTCGCGGGGCCCAGGGCGGATGCGACGGAGGAGTCCCGCGGCCGCCAGTAGAGCTCGGGAGGCTCGCCGACCTGCACCACGCGGCCGTCCACGAGGACGGCGATCCGGTCGGAGAGTGCCAGCGCGTCGGCGGCATCGCGCGTGGCGTGCAGCGTGGTCACGGCCAGGTCGCGGTGGAGCCGCGCGAGCTCGAGCCGAAGCGCCTTGCGCGCGGTCGGCTCCAGGTGGGAGAGGGGCTCGTCGAGCAGGAGCACACGGGGCTCGACGGCGAGCGCCCGCGCGAGCGCGAGCCGCCGGCGCTGATCGAGGGTGAGAGCGTCCGGCCGGCGGGCCTCGAGGCCGCCGAGCCCGAGTCGCGAAAGGACGCGGGGAACGCGGCGCTCGACCTCCTCGGCCGGCGCGCGGCCGGCGCGCAGGCCAAACGCGACGTGTTCGAACACGTTGAGATGGGGCCACAGGGCCCCGTCCTGGAAGACGAAACCGATCCCGCGCTGGCCGGGCGGCGTGCGGGTGACGTTTTCCCCCTCGAAGAGGACACGGCCTGCCCGCGGCTCGGCGAAGCCGGCGACCAGGCGGAGCAGCATCGACTTGCCCGACCGCTGGGAGCCGACGACGGTGAAGAACTCGCCGTGCCGGACTTGCAGGGTCACGTTCTCCACCGGGCCGTGCGCCGCGTCGAGCGCGGTCACGCCCTCGAGCCGGATGTCGACGAGCGGGCGACTCACGACGGACACCGGGTGTGTCGGGCAGGCCGGCGCAGCCGGGGGGAGGGCCCGCTCGCGGGGACGGAGGGCCAGGTGGTGCTTCCGACGCACGGGACCAGCGGACCGGGCGTTCGGCGGAGACCGGTGGGGATCAAGCGACGGCAGTGTACTGAACTCGCGCCCGCCGCGTCAACGCGCGCGCGGGCGCCCGCCGTACCCGGCGCCGCCGGGGCTCAGCTCACCAGGAGGAGACGGCCTCCTGACGGTCCGAGTGGACCGCCATCACCTTGATCAGCCGGGTCATCTCGAAGATCGAGCGGACGTCGTCCTGGAGCCCGCAGAGCTTGAGATTGCCGCCGACGGCACGCGCCTGCTTCATCGCCGCGACGAGCGCGCCCAGGCCCGAGCTGTCGACGTACGAAACGCCGGTGAGGTCCATGACCAGCTTGGACTGGCCCTTCGCGATGAGTTCGGTCAGCATCCGCTTCACGTGGTCGGCGGTGCCCATGTCGAGATCGCCCTGCGGGACCACCAGGGTCACCCCGCCCGTCTGCGTCACCTGGATATCCATCCTCTCTCCCTCCTCCTATGCGGTTCGGTTCGGTTTGGCGCCCGGCTGGTACTTCACGAGCGTCCACCGCGTGCCCCGTTCGCGCGCCAGGTCGAAGCTGAACTCGTCGGCGAGGCGCTTCACGATGTAGAGCCCGACCCCCGACTCGTTCATCTCGCTCAGGTCCGGCTGGCGGTACCCACTCGGATCGAACGGCCGGCCGAAGTCCTCGACCTGGATGACCACACCATCGTCCCGCGACGCCACGGAGATGTGAATGGGCTCGCCGGCCCGGCCCCCGTAGGCGTGCTTGATCGAGTTCGTCGCCAGCTCGCCGACCGCCACCTGCAGCGCCGACTGCGTGTGGGCGTCCACCCCGCGCCGCGCCAGCTGCTCGCCGAGCCAGACGCGGACCCGCGCGAGCTGCCGGCTCTCGCTGGTGATCACGAGCGTGTCGGTGGTCACCCGTCGAGTCCCCGTCGGAGGCCGCTCACCGAGGCCGTCCAGGGCGGCCGGGACCGGGGCGCCGGCCCCCTCACGCTTTCAGGACGAGCAGCGTCGCGTCGTCTCGGAGCGAGCCTCCCTGGCGCGCGCGCGTCTCGTTCAGGAGGGTGTGCGCGATCGTCTTCGCGGGCTGGCCGACGATCGCCTGCACCCGCTCGGCCAGCGACTGAATGCCGCGGGCGACCCCGTCGCCCGCGGGCGTCTCGACCACGCCGTCCGTGCAGATGACGACGACATCGCCCGGAACCAGCGCGATCTCCTGCGTCTCGAACCGCGAGTCCTCGAACATGCCGACGACCGTGCCGCCGACGTCGAGCGTGATGGGGGTCCGGCCGCGCCGGAGCAGCAGCGGCGGCACGTGGCCGGCGTTCGACAGCGCGAGCCGACGCCCCGCGCCGAGCGTCAGCACGGCGAACACCATCGTGACGAACATGCTCGGCGGCAGGTCACGGCAGAGCGCGCGGTTGACCTTGGCGAGGACGGCGCCGGGCTCGTCCTCTTCGCGCGCGGCGGCGCGAAACAGCGTTCGCGTCATCACCATGAGCAGCGCGGCCGGGATCCCCTTTCCCGAGACGTCACCCACCACGATGCCGACGCCTCCCGGCATGGGGACGAAGTCGTAGAAGTCGCCGCCGATGACCTTCGACGCCGCCAGCGCCACCCCGATCTCCACGCCGGCGAGGTTCGGCAGACCCCGCGGCAGAAGCCGCTCCTGGATGTCGCGCGCCGTCTCGAGGTCCCGGCCGAGCTGCGCCACGTCCTCTACCGACGCCCAGTCGCCGAGGACGCTCATCAGGGGCGCGAACGCTCGAGCCTGATCGTTGCCTTCCGGTTGGGGCACCTGGTGGACCTCGCGTTGGGCGTCGCGGCCGCGAGCGGTCAGCATGGGGTCGCTACCTCCGCTGCCGCATTCTGCAAGTATAGGGCCACCGCCGCGCTAGGAGAAGAGTCCGAAGACAGCGCCGCGGTGGAGGCCGTCCCTACGCCGCGGCCGCCTGGCCAAAACGACACGACGGCGACACGCTGGCCTTCAGGGCTTCGAGGGGGCCGGCGGCTCTGGCTGAAGAGGCGCGAGTATGTCCGCGATGACCTTGCGGGCGGCGGTGACGTAGGCCGACTCGACCATGATCTCGCCCGGCGTCGGAACCGGCGTCGGTCTCCGGTCCTCCTGCCAGACGACCGTGCCGGTCGAGGGGTCGATCAGGCGCGCGGCGAGGCCGACGATGACGAACGTCGGGTGCATGGGTGCGTCAGCCTCCCAGCGTCGGATCTCGAGATACAGCACGAGATCCTTAAGGCCACCGTGCGAGGCGAGCTCGACCGCCGCGTCGGGGCTCTCCGGGACGCGCCCGTTGAGCGCGGTCTCTACCCGGTGCCGCTCCGCGACCTCGAAGCCATTTTCCTGGAGCTGGAAGCGCGCCTCGGACAGGAGCACGTCCGCCACCGTGACGCGCTCGGCGTGCCGTACGTAGCGATCGAGGACCGAGGCACCCGTCACGAGGAGCGGATCCCCGGTGCGGTTGTTGGGGGGAAGCACCGCGACCGCGCGACCCAGATGGGCGGGCGGCGCGGGCGCCGACGACGCACAGCCCGTCAGGCAGCCGAGCACCACCAGGCACGCACGGGCACGTCTCATGGGCGGTGTCCTCCTTCGCGAGGAGTCGCGCGCAGGCGCTGCTCCATCGACTCGAGTTCTCGGCGCAGCCGCGCCTGCTCCGACCGGAGCGTACCGAGGGCGCGCCGCACGTCGGCGAGCCCCGCGACCGGCGCCTCACGCTCGACGCTCGACACCACGTCCGGGACGAGCCGACTCACCTCCCGCTCGAGACGCGCGGCCTCCACCGTATCTCCCCGGCGGGCGGCAATCGCGTACCGGAAGAGCGCCCGCCCGGCTCGGCGCGCCTCCGTCACCGCCTCTGTCGCCGGCAGGCCGGGTTCGACCCCACCGGAGAGTCGCTCCGCCAGCGTGTCGGTGAAGTCGGCGAGCGCCTCACCGGTGAACCAGTCTTTGTCCCCCGCGGCGTTCATGCGCGTGAGCCGCGGGGCGAGAAACTCGATCACGGGGCGATCATCGCGGTTCAGCGGCGCCCGGGCAAAGAGATCGGACGCCATGGAGAGGTCGCCAAGATACAGCATGACGATCGCCCGCGGGGCCCCGAGCAGCGAGTCGCGCCCCCAGTCGGGGAGCTCGCGCAGCCGCCTTCCGACGCGGTCAAGGTCGAGCGGGATTGAGTCCGCCGCTCCCACGAGACCGAGCACCGGCCGGTCGGGGTAGAAGTCGTTTCGCCAGAGGGTGACGTGCGGGAACGCGGCGAGGAAGGTCCGAGCGATCACCTCGAACTCCTCCCGCGTCAGCTGGTAGAACGGTAACCACTGGCAAAAGAGGCCACCCGGAGCCAGGCGCCGAGCGGCGCTCGCGTACATCTCGAGCGAGTAGAGGCTTCCCGCGCTCGCGTGCCAGGGGATGAAGAGATCGGAGACGACGACGTCGAATCGCGACGTGGTCGCGGCGAGGAAGCGCCGTCCGTCGTCGACCGCGAGCCGCACGTCCGCGCGGTCGAGGAGCCGCGCATTCCACGGAGCGAAGTGGGTCCGAGCCATGGACGCGACCTGGGGCACCACCTCGATGACCGTCGTGTCCGCCGTGTTCAGGGCGGCCGCCGCGCTCGCGCTGATTCCGGTCGCCATGCCGATGAAGGCAACGCGCTGCGGTGCCGGATGCAGCAGCAGCGGCACGAGGCCCTGCCGCCGTTCGTTCACGTCGGCGGCGCTTCCCCCGAGCACGTAGTAGTCGTCGAGGCGGAGCTGGAGGTCCTCCCCCGTGTCGACCACCGTGACAATCCCGGACGCGCCCTCCGCGGTCGCGCGGAGCGTTTCGCCTGAGTTCAGATGCGTGAGCGGCGCGCGCAGCGGATCGAGGAGGACGATCGTCAGGAGCGCGGCGTACGCGACGGGGCGGGGCCACGCGTCCCGTCCCCCGACGACTTCGGCCAGAACCACGTAGGCGACGGCCGCGACCAGGAATCCCGACCGCAGGCCGATCGAGGGCAGGATGACGAACGCCGCGGCCAGCGCCCCCACCACGCCCCCGGCAAGGTTCACCGCCGTCAGCTCGCCGACCGGGCGCGCCGCGCTCTCCCGCTCGCCAAACGCCGCCCAGAGGGCCGGAAGGACCGCGCCCGCCGCAACGGTCCCTGGCCCTGCCGTCACGGCGGCGAGGGCGACGATTCGCCCGATGTACTCGGGAAGACCGCTCTCCATGCCGAAGTACCGGAGACCATCCGTCCAGTAGACGAAGCTCCAGACGCCCATGATCGACGCGACCCCCGCGACGACCAGGCTCACGGCGGCGACGCGCGTCGGGGCAGCGGAGCGAAGGAGCGCCGCCGAGAGCCCCGCGCCGGTCGCGATCGCGAGCAGAAACACGAGGCTCACCGCGGCGAAGGAGTAGACCGAGTTGTGGAGAACCTGAGCAAAGAAGGCCGTCCAGAGGATCTCGAGCCCGATTCCCACGAGCCCAGTGCCAGCCGCGGTGAGCCACAGGAGGCGGGATGGACGGGCCTTCGGGGTCGCAGCCGGTGGCGGGGGAGGCTGCGGAGCGTCGCCGACCCAGAGGGCGACGAGGCCGGCCAGCGCGTTGGCCGACGCCGCGGCGAGGTAGCTCGTCCGCACGCCGATGGCCGCCGGAAGGCCGAAGCCCATGACGGCGATGCCGCAGGCGCCGCCGACCGTGTTCAGCGCGTAGAGCGAGCCGCCGCGGCGGCCGACGGTCTCCGCAGTGGCGAGCGCGTGACTGAGCGTCGGAAGGGTCGCGCCGAGACCGAGGGTGACCGGAAAGATCGTGAGCCCAACGACGGCGACGCGGGCCCCCGGCCCGCTCGCGGCAAGGGCGTGCTGGGCCGCATCCGTCGAGAGCAGGCGGAAGACACCATACGACCCGATCGCCCCTGCCGCCACCGCGAGCTCGAGCCGCCCGTATCGCCGGACCGGCGCTCGCGGCGCGTGTCGAGCGAGAAATCCGCCGAGGCCGAGCCCCGCGAAGTACCCCGCGACGACCGTCGCCGCGGTCTCGGCGGTTGTGCCGAGAACGAGCCCCGCCGACCGCATCCAGAGGAGCTCCAGGGCGAGCGCCCCGGCGCCCGAGAGCGCGAAGCAGAGCCACAGAAGGACGGTCATGTCGGGCGGAGACCGAAGGCCCGCCAGAGCCGGACCGCAGCGCCGACGGCGACGAGCAGCGCAACCGCGACGGCGACCTCAGCGGGACCGAGCGGCCAATCGTAGCGGTACGCGCAATAGAATCCCGCGAAGGACGCCACCCCGCCGAGAGCGGCCGAGGCGACCGAGAATGACATCATGTGCCGGGTGAGGAGACGAGCCGTGAGCGGCGGGGCGACGAGGAAGCCGAACGTCACGAGTGGCCCCGCGGTCATCACCCCAAACGAGATCGTCACGCCACACACGAGGTAGAGCACCGTGTCCCACAGGCCAGCCGCCTTGCCGAAGACCACCGCCAGGTCGCGGTCGAAGGAGACGAGCAGGAACTCTTTCTGGAACGCCAGCAGCACGATGACGACCGCGCCGAGGACGCTGGCCAGCACCGTGAGGCTCTTCTCCGTCGTCGCGAGCAGATCGCCCTTGAGGAGGTTCACCATCTGCGCTTCCCCCCAGGGGTCGGCGGCGAGGAAGAGAATCGTGAGGGCACCCGCGGCCGCGTAGGTGGCCCCAATCCGGGCCTCGACGATCCCTCGGCCGCGCCGCTCGAACGCCGCGAGCACGAGGATCCCGCACAGGGTGAAGGCGGAGGCGCCGAGCCGGGCGAGGACGCGCTCGCCGACCTCGAGGTGCACGTGCGGCCCCACCACGGTTCGATGCACCAGGAACGCGAAGGCAATGCCCGCCGCGGAGAGCTGCGGCAGCGCGACGCCGAGGAAGATCATACGGCGGAGCACGAA
>QHRX01000013.1:0-63087 GCA_003221455.1 Candidatus Rokuibacteriota bacterium | reverse complement strand
CCTCGGACCGCGCGACCGTCCTGCACCCAGACCACCGCACTGGCGAGCCCGCGGAGCATCCCGACCTGATGGGTCACGAGCAGGACCGTCAGCCCGTCGGTACGGTTGAGCCGACCCACGACGTCCATGATCGCCGCCGTCGCTTCGGCATCCACGCCGGCGGTCGGCTCATCGAGGAGGAGGAGCCGCGGCTCTGCGGCCAAGGCCCGGGCGATCAGCACTCTCTGCATTTGACCGCCCGAGAGCGACGCGAAGCGCTGTTCGGCGAGGCCGCCGAGGCCCACGTGGTCCAGGGAGCGGGCGGCCAGAAGCCGCTGAGCCCGCGCGACGCGCCGGAGCGGACGGAGCCGGGCGTAGGTTCCCATCAGCACGACTTCCCGAACGGTCAAGGGGAACGTCGGGTCCAGGGTATCGCGCTGCGGCACGTAGCCGAGCGGGCTCGCGGCGCGATCGAAGCCGTAGCGGATCGTCCCCGCGAGCGGCGAGATGAGCCCCCCGATCCCGCGGAGCAGCGTCGTCTTCCCTGCGCCGTTCGGTCCGAGCAGCGCCACGAACTCGCCGCGACCGAGCTCGAGGTCCACGTGCTCGAGGATCGCGCGGTTCTCGTAGCCGAAGCTGACGTCCCGGAGTATCAGAAGAGGCTCCGCCATTTGCCCTTTGCGGGTCGCGCCGCGGCGCCCCGTCTCCGAGCGATCCTAGCTATTTCCCGAGGACTCGACCAGCCAGGAGCCGCCGGCCTCAGCCGGCCGTGACCGCCTTGACCATCGTCCGAACGCAGTAGTCGACGAAGCTTATGTAGTCCGTCCCTCCCGGAACCCCGCCGGCCATCGACGGCAGCTCGACGAGCTTGGCTCCTGTCTCCTGGGCAACCGTCGCGGCGAGGTTCGCAGGGTAACTCAGCTCGCGGGCGACGACGTCTACGTGCGCCCGACGCATGCGCTCGATGAGGTCTGCGACGTGCGAAGGAGTCGGGTCCACGCCGGGTCGGATCTCGATCGTCCCGAAGGGTACCATGCCGAATCGCTCAGCGAAGTAGACCATGTCGGGATGGTAGCTGACGAGGGTCTTCCCCTTCAGGGGTGCCGCCTCCCGCTGCCAGCGAGCAATCCACGCATCGAGCGTCTCGGTGTAGGCGGCGGCGTTCCTGCGGAAGATTGCCGCGTCCTCCGGGTAATTGCGCGACAACCCGTCGGCGATCGCCCGCACCATCGCCTTGCCCAGCACAGGGTCGAAGTTGAAGTGAGGATTCCCCATCGGGTGGATGTCCCCGAGCGCGCGGTCGATGCGGGTGGGCACCTCGAGCGGGGTCACGTAGACGGAACAGTCGATATAGCCAGGAGCGTCTCGGCCGATCCGGGGATTCACCGCCGCCTCGAGGAGACCGGGTAGGAAGGCGTGCTCGGCCTCCAAACCCATCAACACCACGACGTCCGCCCGGTTGAGCAGGACCGCAAAGCTCGGCTTCATCGGCACCGCATGAATATTTTCGACGCCGGTGGCGAGGCTCGTGACCTCGACGAGGTCGCCCCCCACGCGCCGGGCCATGTCGGCAAGATCCGGGATGGTCGCGACGACCCGGATCTTCCTCGCCCCGGCGGCGTTCGCGGGGAGCAGAGCCACGACGGCCAGGATAATGACGAAGAGACGCTTCATAGAACGTCCTCCACGGCTGAGCAGACAAGCCGCACGATGCTTGAGTCGCATAGAGCCTCCCCGCACGCGCTCCTTGTCGCCGGATGAGACGAGGGGCGCGGCAAGCTGGAATGATCGCGGTCAGACGGATTTAGGCGGCGGAGGGTGTCGCGGGAGGAGCTCGTCCCTCGTCGGGATGCGAGAAGCGGGCGGGAAGAATTTGGTCACGGCGGAGCGCGACCGGCGCCGCGGGGACGGGTGTCGGGGCGCAGAGCTGCGAGGGGTTCGCGATGGCCCCGGCGACGTGCTGCGACGCAGAGTGCACCTGGCACGATGGCGCGCCCTCGGGATCGCCCATGTGGTGGACCGAATGGACGGCGACTTCAACGGACGCAAATCCCAGCGTAAAGGCAAGAACCAGGACGCCGGTCCTCCTCCCGCGCCGCGTGCCGAGGAGGATGGCGCCGAGCACGGCCAGAAGGAAGAGTCCGTCACGGCGTGCGGATGGGGGCCCCGTATTGCAGACAGAGTGAATCGACCGCAAGACCGTGAGGGCGCGCCGGAGGTTCAGCGGCAAAATCTCCCCGAGACGACCGCCGGACGGGGCGTGGCGCGCGCGGACGCGCGGGGGCTGGCTCAAGCGAGAGTGGCGGCGCGTGCGGAGAACCTGCGCCGTGGCCTTCCTGGCACTCTCGGACGCATCTACGGTCACTGCGTCCGAACCTCCAGCCCTGCCCTGCGCCCCGGTGCGCAGACGAAGGGGTCGGGTCGCGCTTCCGGCGCGACGCCGGGCAGGAGTTCGGCTCGCTCGGATCCTGGCGAGAAGGATCGCGCGACTCCACGCTCGCCCTCGAAGGGCCTGACTCTTTTCCGAGGGGCCCGGTGTCCCTCATCATCCCCCGACGGCTTCTCCGAGCGACCGCGCCCACCCTCCGAACGGATGCCGTGGCAAGGTCGTCACCGAGGCACGGACCTCAGCCTCCCGTCACCGCCCTGACCATGGTCCGCACGTTGTAGTCGATAAAACTGATGTAATCCTTCGCCTCAGGAACGCCCCCGGTCATCGCCGGGAGCTCGACGAGCTTCGCTCCCGTCTCCCGGGCGATCGTCTCGGCCAAACCCGCCGGGTAATGCCGCTCCCGCACGACGACCTCTACGTGCTCTTTGAGCATGCGCTGCTTGAGCTCGGCAATATGCCCGGGAGTCGGATCCACGCCGGGACGGATCTCGATCGTCCCGAAGGGTTCCATGCCGAACCGCTCGGCGAAGTAGACCATGTCGGGGTGGTAGCTGACGAGCTTCTTGCCTTTCAGCGGGGCCGCCTCGCGTCGCCAGCGGGCAATGGCTTCGTCGAGTGTCGCATTGTAGGCGGCGGCGTTCTTGTGGAAGGTTGCCGCATCGTCGGGGAAGTTGCGCGACAGTCCGTCGGCGATCGCCCGCACCATCGCTTTTCCGAGGACCGGATCGAGGTTGATGTGAGGATTCCCCATCGGATGCTGATCGCCGAGGGACCGGTCTATCCGCGTGGGCGCCTCGATCGGGGTCACATAGACCGAACAGTCGATGTACCCAGGGGCATCCCGGAGGATCTTCGGATTCCGCGCCGCCTCGAGGAGGGCGGGCAGGAACGCGTGCTCCGCCTCCAAACCGAGCAACAGCACGACGTCCGCTCGGTTGAGCAGCACCGCGAAGCTCGGTTTCATCTGCACCGCATGAATGTCCTCGACGCCGGTGGCGAGGCTCGTGACTTGAACGAGATCGCCGCCCACATGCCGGGCCATGTCGGCGAGGTCCGGGATGGTCGCCACGACGCGGATCTTCCTCGCCCCGGTAGCGTTCGCCGGGAGCAGCGCGACAAGAGCCACGAGAACGTAGAAGAGACGCTTCATGAAGCCCTCCTTACCGGTCACGGAAGCTGTGGACGTGACTGCCCATGATGATCGTCCACTGCAGGAAGAACTGGTCCTCGGGCCGCTGGCGGGGCGCGTCGAGGTGCGTGTACTGCAAGCGTAGACGTTGGAACTCGGACGCCCAGACCGTGAAGTACGGGGAATAGGCGTTGGTCACTCGCCCCGGATGGGCGAGGTCCTCCACCCACTCGAAGAGAACGCCGGGGTAGTACCGGCGAGTCAGCCGCGCTTCGAGGTAGCTATACATACCGAAGGCGTCCCGGTACCTGAACAACGCCGGTCCGGTGTCACTCGCCGGGACGGTCTGCTGGCGCTCGGAATTCAGCAGAAACTCGTTGCCCCAGACGAGGCCGCGGTAGGCGGCCGCGGCGAGTGGCGTGTAGCGATAGGTCAGGTCGATCCCGGCCAGGTTCCGGCTCCCTCCGTCGTTGACCCTCACCCTCGGCGTGTAGGCGTTGCTCACTCCGAGGTCGATGCTCTGGGCGTCGGTCAGACTGAAGAACGTCGTCGCCCGGGCCAGGTAGGTGAACTCTTCGAGGCCCCGGGGAACCGTGTTGTCGACCCGAGTGTTGCTGGCGCCGACCTTGTTGTAGACGCCGGCCGTGAGCGTCAGGTACTGGTCGAGCGGCGCCAGCCAGTTCACCTCGATCCCGTCGGACTGCGACTCCCCCCCGATGTAGGTGTCGAGCACGCCCGGCCGGTTCACGAACGGGAGATCGTGATCGTGGAACTTGGACAGACGCCCGAAGTCCGCGAAGAATCGCCCGCCCTTGACGGTCAGGTTGTACGGGAGCGACGTCGTGACGATGGCCGCCTCCTCGACGTCGAAGCCGCCCGCATTCGTGCCGTTGATGATGGCGTAGGCCCGCACGAAGGGGTCGACGTTCGCCGAGATGCCGAGCTCGCCCGAGCGGAACTCGAAATTGCCTTGGTCCTTTCGACTGGTGAAGGACAAGACCGTGTCGACGATGAAGCCGATCGCGGGGTTGAACTGGGCGGGAAAGGTCTTGTTCGCGGCCGCGAGCTGCGGCTGGAGCTCCTCGAGGATCTTCAGCTTGAGCGCCTCTTCGTCCACCACGGCCGGCGCCGGCGGGGGCGCGGCCGCCGAGGGAGGGGGCGCCGACGGGGCGGGAGCCGGCCCGCCCGGTTTCTCGCCGGAAAGTCGTCGGATTAACTCCTCTTGCTGCTTCATCTGCTGCTCGACGCGTCGGAGCTGTTCCTTCAGGAGGTCGAGTTCCTTGCGGACCTGCTCCTCGCCGGCCCCTTGCGCCTCGGTGCGCGTGGCGCCTGGTGCAGCCGCGAGGAGCAGGGCGAGGAGCAGGGCCGTGCCGTGTCGGGTGCTCAACCGGGGTCTCATCGGCTCCTCCACGGCACGGAGGGCGGCCGCGTATCGGACGACGCAGGCATGCCGGCTCGAACGACCCGAGCACGCACAGAAGGGCTCACGAACGACCAAAGCCGACAAGGCGGAACACGGTTGAGCATAATGCCTCCGTCAGTGCCACGAATGGGGGCGCGCGCCGAGAGACGCGCTACGACGGACAGCTCGAACTACGCGGAAGCGGGTTACCCGAGCGGAGGGGCGCGGGGCGACGCGGTCGCCGGGAAGTCTTCGGTCGGTTGTGCATCGACCGCGACCGGCAACATGACGGGCGCGCGCTCCAGAGATGCGACGTCGGGCGATGAGAGGGGCACACCACTCGTCTGGCGAGCGAGCTCATAGGACGGGCACTCTGCGTCATAGAGGCCAACGGCGCTGCTATCGTGAACATGCGTCAGTACAGCGCCGCTGAGCAGCGCGGCACTGACAAGCAGCATCACGAGGAGGGAGCGACCTGGACCACGCACGGCGCTTAACTATGTCCTAGTGACGAGACCACTGTCAAGCGTCCTGCGTCTCTGTCTGGGTGCTACGTGAAAATGTCATGGCCTCTTCTCCACCCGGGGCGGAATGGCGGCGAGAGCTAGCTGGTCGGAGGACCGCTCACCTCGCGGGCGTGGACGCCCACGCGGCCGGTGCAGAGATCATCGCAAGGCCCGGAGCGCCAACAGGACATTGACGAGCCCCGGTCGTGCCCACACGTATACAAGGGGAAACGCTATGGCAGTCGGTAATCAGGTCTGGAGCTCCGCGAACAGTTACGCCACGTACACAGCACCGCAAACGAGCGGTTGAGAGACACGCCCAGGTCGCTCACCGTGTTGGTGGCGGGGGCGGTATCGACGGGGAATACGCGGGGCACCGGTACACCTTGGCGTTGATGATCGACAGGTCGTCGCTAGGGAAGGAGAGCAGCCCCGTGTCGCCACCAGCTCGAACGATCTTCTTCCGCAGGTCCTCCATCGAGTCATCTTTCACCGTTCCCACCAACGTGCAGTTGGGCGGGAGTGTCTGGGTTTCCGTGGTCAGGCGAAGGCGGGCCATGGCCAACTTCTCGCGGTCGTTAGCTTGTACGCTCACCCCATAGCTGGCCAGCGTGACCGCAAGAGCGGCACCGAGACCTACCCGCTTGAACGCTCTCATGACTCGAGTCTATCGTCCTGACTGGCTGGGCCGGCCATCATCGTTTCCCCCTTGTGGCGGGGGCCCCACCCGTCACTACTTGTCCCTCTTGATCATGCAGAACCCCTGCGCCTCGATCCCGAGCGCCGTGTTGAACTTGCTCCGGAAAATCGCGATCGTGAAGACCCACTGATTTTTACGCCTTTCAGGCTTGCAGATAGGGGCAGAGCCACGCAATTCTGTCACCCAGCCACCAGAATCTACGCGAGAATCCCTTGGGCGTGCCCAGACCATGTCCAGCACGGGCACGTGCCTCCCCCGTTTCGGCTCAATGACCCTTGAACGTCGACGTCCCGGACGAGCTTCCGGTTCTTGTCGTTATCCTCGACGAGGAGGATCAGTTCATTCGCCACGGCGCATTGGGACCGTGAAGGTGAAGGTCGAGCCAGTGCCCACCTGACTCTTCACCCAAATCCGTCCACCATGCAGCTCAACGAATTTCCGACAGAGAGCGAGCCCGAGCCCGGTGCCCTCGGCCTTCTTCTCGGCGCCCCCCACCTGCCGGAACTCCTCGAACACGGCCTCCTGATCCTCAGGAGCGATTCCGATGCCGCTGTCGGCGACCGACATCTCGGCCATGCCGTCCACGAGGCCCGCGCGAACGACGATCCGCCCGCCCTCGGGCGTGAACTTCAAGGCATTCGACAAGAGGTTTAGTAGAACCTGCTTCATCTTCCGTTCATCGCCTCTGATCTGACCCAGCCCCTCTTCGATCACGTGGTGGAGACGGATACCGCGGCGCGCGGCTCGTTCCCGCACGAGGATCACGGCATTCTCGATCGCCTGTGGCAGATCGAAGTCCGTCAGCTCCAGTTCCATCCGGCCGGCCTCGATCTTCGAGAGATCGAGGATGTCGTTGATGAGGGACAGCAGATGCGTGCCCGAAGCGTGTATGTCCCTCAGGTACTCATCCTGCTTTTCGTTCAGCTCCCCGAACATGCGCTCGGTCAGCACCTCCGAGAACCCAATGATGGCGTTGAGCGGTGTGCGCAGCTCGTGCGACATGCTCGCTAGGAACTCGGACTTGTGCTGGCTGGCGGCCTCGAGCTGTCGGCTCTTGTCCTCGATCTCGCGGAACAGCCGGGCGTTCTGGATGGCGAGGGTCGACTGCGCCGCGAACGTCTGGAGGAGATCGATGAGCCTCGGGGGAAATGTTCCGGGAGAGCGCCGGCGGACGACGAGGGCCCCGAGGACACGGTCTTCTCGGAGGAGAGGAACCGCGAGCAGCGCCCGAAATCCCGCCTTCATCGTGATCTCGAACGTCCGACCCGCATAGGCCCCCGGCTCGAGGATGTCCGGAATTTGGATCGGCGCGCGCGCAGCAACCGCGCGGCCCGCTGCGCCTTCTCCGACCTGCAGAGCTATCGATTTCAGCGTCTCAATGTGCTCCTCGCTCATGCCGTGCGTTACTCGCACGACGAAGTGCCGCATCGTCTCTTCGAACTCGTAGAGCGTCCCGGCATCGCTCCCGGTCAGCTGCACGGCATGCGAGACGACCCGGGTCAGAACCGCGCCGAGGTCAAGGGTTGAGCTGACGGTCTGGCTCACCTCACTAAGCCCTTTCAGTTCATCCACGGCAGCCGCGAGCTCTCGCGTACGTGCGTCCACCCTCTCCTCGAGACCGCCGTACGACTCCTGGAGCTGCGTTCCCATCCGGGTGAGCTCATCGCCGAGCACCTCGAGCTCGTCGCCGGTCCGAACCTCAATGCGATAGCCGAGGTCGCCAGCGCCGATCCGCGCCGCTCCCTCCTGAAGAACGCGGATCGGCGCGACCATTCGCCGCGCGAGGAAAACGCTCGCCAGAATTGAAAGCCCGAGTCCCAGCACGAAGATGACGCCGCTCCGGACGAGCGGGGCCCGGAGGGGAGCGTAGGCGTCCGCGGCGGCTCGCTCGACGAACACGAGCCAGTCGAGCGGGGCGATCGTGGCGTACGCCGCGAGGACCCGCCCGCCCCTGAGGCCGTCGGCGACCACGGCGACCGGGGCGTCGGCCGTGGGTCCCGAGCGGTCGGCCCGCGCAGACTTCACCTGGATGAGGGTGGAGAGATCGCGTTTCGCTCGCGGCACCCGACTGTCCGGATGGGCGACCAGATGGTTGCGGGAATCCACGACATAGGCATATCCGCCCGGGCCGACCTCGATCTGGGAGACAATCTTCATGACAGCCGCAAGGCCAACCTCCGCAGTGGTCACCTCGAGGGCGTACTTGCCACCCGGCACGGCAAGCGTGACGTACGGCTCGGACTCGTTCTTGAGGTAGACCGGGCTCCAGTACACCCTGCCGGCCCTCGCCTCGACGAACTTGGGCGCCCGGGAGAAATCCTCCTGGCTTCTGACGACATCCGGGTCCACGCGAGAGACACGAAGCTGCTCTTTGCCGGCGAGGTCGAGATGGCTCAGCTCGATGATGGCGGGGACGTTGCGAAGGACCCGGAGAAAGTCCAGCTCGCGCTGCTCCGCCAGCGCCGCTCCCAAGCCTTCTCGAAATTCGAGCCTTGCTGCTCCCACCTGGCTAGCGTCAGGATCGTCGGACGCGGTCCGGGTCGTCTCGCGTACCTGCTGTTCGATCTCCTTCAGGAACTGCGCGATCCGGGCAGCCGCGGCCACCGCCTTCGCGCGTTCGACCCGGACGATCGCGGTCTGAGTCTCTCGGTAGGAAAAGTAGAGCTCGACCAGGCTCGACGCCATCAGCACGCCACCAACCAAAACGAGAAGGACGATGACGTACTTGCGGAAGAGCCGGCCGCGCGCGGCCGGATTCGTCATCGCCGAAAGGTGTCGGCGCGGAGCAGGATCTTTCGAGGGACGGTGAGGCCAAGAAGTTCCGCAGTCTTGAGGTTCACCGCGAGCTCGATTCTCTCGGCGCCCTGGACGGGCAAGTTCCCAGGCCGGGCACCCCGGAGAATCTCGGCGACGAGTGCAGCGGCCTGGACTCCCTGCGCGTAGTAGTCGGGCCCATATGACATGAGGCCGCCATAGCCGACCCAGAGCGCCGTCCCGAAGACGGCCGGGACGCGCAATGCGAGCGACCGCTCTATGATCGCGATGGCGAGATCCGGGTTCGAGCCTTCCGGCGCGAGCAGCGCGTCGTCACGCCGGACTTCGCGGAGCACGCGCCTCAGCTCGGCTGCGTCGAGCACACCCTTTGGTACGACGTCCAGCCTCATGCGCCGCGCCGCGGCGAGCGCCTTCCCGATCATCGCCGTCGCGCTTAGGTCGGGGCCGTAATAGATGAGCCAGACCCGGCGGACCGCCGGAGTGAGGATCTTAAGAACTTCCAAACGCTTCGCCACGAGTTCGGTCTGGAGACCTGAGACACCCGTCACATTGCTGCCGGGCTGCGCGAGCTTGCTGACGATACCGGCTCCCACGGGGTCACCCACCAGTGTGAACACGATCGGCACGCTCTTCGTCGCGTCCTTCGCGGCCTGCGTGGCGGCCTCCTGGCTCGTGAAGATCAGGTCGACCCCGCTCTTGACGAGCGCCTCGGCGGCCGCGGGCATCGCATCCAGCTTTCCTTCGGTGAAGCGGATATCAAACGTCACGTCGCGGCCGTCTACGAAGCCGAGCGCTTTGAGCCCCGCCTTGAGCCCTTCGACGGTCGGATGGCTCGCGGCCCACGCCGCATTGAGGACGCCAACCCGGAACGGGCGAGGGGCCTCTTGTGCCTCGGCGGTGTGTGTGGGCATCCAGAGAAGAATCGCCACGGCGACCCAGAAGCGGCGAGGCGATCTGAACGACCGGCCCGACCTTGGTGTCCGCTGCAACTTCACAGTTCTCGCCCTCCGCCAGTCACCTGTCGCACGCTTAGATCGCCACGAACTGATGGTAGGCGCCTTCCGCGGCGTGATCCCAGGGGCCCACCAGCGCCTGGAACTTCGTGAAGGACGCGTGCACCCTCCTGGCCATGGGGGTCTTCTCAGATTCTTCCCGGACGACCTCGGCCGCCATCTTCCTGAGCTCCCGCAGCACCGGAAAGGGGAGCTGGCGCACCTCGACCTTGCCGCTGAACTCCGTCTTGAGTCTCCCGAGCGCGAGCGCGTTCTTCGCGTGGAAGTCGGTGAGGCCATATACCTGGACTGCCGCAGCAGCATGGTCGAGCGTCCGCCGCAAGTCGACCGGGAGCGCGTCGTATGCCTTCTTGTTGAACCCGAACTCGGTCGTGGTGCCGGGCTCGTGCCAGCCAGGATAGTAGTAATACCGTGCGGTCTTGTGGAGGCCCAGCTTCATGTCGTCATGCGGCCCGACCCATTCGGCGGCGTCGATCACGCCCCGCTCGAGAGCGGCGTAGGTCTCGGCGACCGGGAGGAGAACCGCCGTGCCGCCCGCTTTGACATAGACCTTGCCGCCGAGGCCCGTACCAATGCGCATCTTGAGTCCCTTGTAGTCGCCAATCGTGTCGATCTTCTTCCTGAACCATCCGGCCATCTGCGGGGCAAACCCCGGGCCCGGGCGCGGCACGAGGTCGAAGGTGGCGTACGCCTCTTCCCAGAGCTTGAGTCCGTCACCCTGGTAGTACCAGGCCACCATACCCTGAGGGTTCATGCCGAACGGGACGGTCGTGAACCACTCGACTGCGGGCTCTTTCGCTCTCCAGTAGTACGCGGCAGCCATGAACGCCTCGATGGTGCCCTTCGAGGCGGCGTCGAAGCAGCCGAACGACTCCACGATCTGGCCGCCCGGGAAGACCTCGATCCGGAACCGCCCGCCGCTCATCTCATCGACGACCCTCGCCAGCTGCTGGGCCGCGCCCTGGACCACGTCGAGCACCGGGGGCCAAGCCGTGGACAATCGCCACTGGACCTTCGGCTGCGCGATGACGTTGGGAGCATCGACGATGGCAGACGCGGTGACGGCCGCCACCGCCCCGCCGGCTGTCGCGATAAACCTGCGTCGTTTGATCATCACCTGACCTCACCCCGCCGCGAACTGATGGTAGGCGGGCCTTCCGCGACGTGATCCCAGGGGCCCACCAGCGCCTGGAACTTCGTGAAGGACGCGTGCACCTTCCTGGCCATGGGGGTCTTCTCAGATTCTTCCCGAACGACCTCGGCCGCCATCTTCCTCAGCTCCCGCAGCACCGGAAAGGGGAGCCGGTGCACCTCGACCTTGCCGCTGAACTCCGTCTTGAGTCTCCCGAGCTCGATCGCGTTCTTCGCGTGGAAGTCGGTGAGGCCATATACCTGGACTGCCGCAGAAGCGCGCTGTGCGCGCTTGTCGAGCGGTGCCGCACACTGGCCGCAGAATTTGTTCTGAGCAAAGTTATTTGCGCGGGACGACGGGCAGACGGAGACACGCGGCGGCGCGGCGCCCTGCCTGCAGAATTTCGTTCCGGGCGGATCCTCGGCTTGGCACCGGGGACACTTCATGCCGGAGCCTCCAAGCAGCCGGGCCGGCGAAGGTCGGGACAGTGGGCCGAGATTAGCGCCAGCCTCCGGCGAGGTCAAGAATGCCTTGACAATCTCGGTCCTGGCCGCCAGAGTCTGCGCATCGCAAGGAGGTCACGCGATGCCAGTGTACGAATACTATTGCGGCAAGTGCGATCGTGAAGTGACGCTCACCCTGGCGATCAGCCAACACGACAAGGGGCAGATCAAGTGCCCCGAGTGTGGGAGCAAGGCTCTGCGACCCCTGCTCAGTACGTTCATGTCGCAGACGGCGAAGAAGTCCTGATTCGAGGCGCAGGAACGCCGAGGCCCGGCGCGCGATGGTGTCATCGATCGCTCGTGTCATCTCGGGCTCCTCCGATAGTGGTGAAAGCCCCTCGCCGCCATCAGAGGGCGATCCGTCGCTCGGGCAGCGGGGCGGAGTGCGCGTCGGGCTGGGGAGCGGGGTCTGGGGCTGGTGCGAGCGCCTGAATAAGACGACTCAGTGCCGCCGCCGCGTTGGCGAGCGCCGCGACAGCCGTGACGAGGTCGGGGGTGGCCTGAGCGAGCGAGAGGTCGTGTGCTACTTCATTTGGCAGAATCCCTGCGCCTCGATTCCGAGGGCAGTATTGAATTTGCTCCGGAAGTTTTCGAGCGCGGCGGCGGCCGTCAGCTCCACGACCTCCGCCTCCGTGAAGTGGGCGCGGACCCGGGCGAACAGTTCGTCGCTCACCCGTTCGCCCGTCCGCGTAATCGTCTCGGCGTACTCCAGTGCCGTGCGCTCCCGGTCGTCGAACAAGTCGCTCGTCCGGGCCGACCCGACCTGGGCGACCTTCTCCGGTGAAGCTCCCGCTTGCATCCCACGGGATGCGTTGATGTCAATTCAGAACGGACAGCCGTTGATGAGCGCCACCCGGAGGTAGACGAGGGCCAGTAGGCCGGGCGGAAGCAGCCTGGAGTGCTCAACGGCGGCGGCCAGGCTCTTCGCGGCCTTCATGATTCCCGGGCAGTGGGCCTGCACCTTGGTCGTGTTCAGGAGGGTCCCGAACGCGGCTCGCTCCCGCGCGAAGACCTCCTGAAGGATCGGGTCAGGTCCGGGGTCGTCGATCTCCCTGACGCGCGGCACGGCCGCCTAGCCCCGCGCCGCGCCGACCTGGGCGCGGACACCGCGGACCGCCGCCGCCGCACCCTGCGCGACGAGGCTCGCGTCCGAACAGAGCGTCACCATCTGATAGCCCCGGCCGTAGAGCGTGGTTGCCTCCTCCGCACTCCGGCTGATCGTGCCGAGGGCGACGCCGGCGCGCTTGGCCGCCGCCTCCACGCGCGCGATCGCCGCCTGCACGTCCGGGTGCTTGGCGTCGCCGAGGTGGCCGAGCGCGGCGGACAGGTCCGCGGGGCCGATGAACGCGACGTCCACTCCCGGCACCGTCACGATGTCGTCGATCGCCTTCACGGCCTCCGGGGTCTCGATCTGGACGATCACGAGAATCTCGGCGTTGGCGCGCGCCCAATAGTCGGCGGCGAAGCGCCCGAACCCGGCGGCGCGGTGGGAGCCCGCCACGCCACGCGTCCCCTCCGGCGGGTACGTGCACGCCCGCACGGCCGCCTCGCACTCGCGGCGGTTTCCGACCAGCGGGATCATCACGCCCTCGGCCCCGAGGTCGAGCACGCGCTTGATCACGGCGGGGTCGTTCCACTGCACCCGCACGACCGGCGTGGTGCGACTCGCCGACAGCGCCTGGAGCTGGACGAGCAGCGTTTGGTAGTCCCCGGGCCCGTGCTCCATGTCGATGAGCAGCCAGTCGAACCCGGCGTCGCCCATGATCTCGGCCGAGATCGAACTGCAGAGGTGGAGCCACCCGCCGACCGTCTGCCGGCCGGCCTTGAGATCGCGCTTGACGCGATTGTTGATGAGCTCGGTCATTCCGGACCTCCCACACGGCCGCGCGAGAGCACCGTCTCGAGCGCGGGCAACGTGTCCAGGATCACCTCGCCGACGATTCCGAGGCTCTTCGGCGAGATCTGTTCGAGCGTATCGCCCGCCGTGTGCCAGGGCGGATAGTCGATGTCGATGACGTCCACTGCCGGGACCCGCGCGCGCAGGAAGGGCGCGTGATCGTCCTCGACGGCGATCGCGTCGGACCGGAAGTAGGCGCCGTACCCGAGCCGGCGGGCACTCGCCCACACGAGGTCGGTGAGCCACGGAGTCGAGTAGGACTCCCGCCGGATGTCGAGATTCGCGTCGCCGATCATGTCGACGACGATGACGCTCCGCAGCCGGCGGATTTCCCCTGACCGCCGGAGCTCGGCCGCGAGCTGCCGCGATCCGTAGATCCCGTCGGTGGCGCTCCAATCGCGCCGCGCCTCCTCGCCGTCGAAGAAGACGACCCAGTAGGTGAACTCGTGCCGCCGACCGGCGAGCCGGCGGGCGAGCTCCAGGAGCAGTCCCGCGCTCGACCCGCCGTCGTTGGCCCCGACGAACCGGAAGTCCGTGAAGAGCTTGGTGTCGTAGTGGCCGCCGAGCATGATCACATCGCGGCGCCGTCCCGGGAGGACCGCGATGACGTTGGCCATCGCGATCGGGCCGTCGGGGGTCCGGGCCTCGAAGGACGCGAGGCGGACCTGGAGGCCGGCGCGCGTGAGCTCCCCGACGATGTACTGCCGAGCTCGCGCGAGCGCGGCGGAGCCCGCCGGCCGCGGCCCGAGCTCCACGAGCCGCACCACGTCGCGCCAGGCGGCACCGGCGTCGAAGGAGGGCGCCGCCGCCGCGTCCCGCGGCGCTGGCGGGACGGCGACGACCGCCACCAGCGCCGCCAGGGCGAAGCCGGCGCCGAGCGAGCGCCTCACGGCCGAACGCCCGTGGCGCCGTAGAAGTTGAGCGTCATCACGAAGCGGCCCGCGCGCGCGCCGTCGGTGATCGCGTCGAGCCATCGCTGCGCCACGGCGGTCTCGACGATGCCGAGCTTCACGGCGTTCTCCGCCCGATGCTCGAGGAATCGCTGCGTATACGGCGTGAGCGCCGTGTCCTGGAACACGTCGGCCATGAGCCGGACGCGGCGGAGCCCGGCCGCGCGGAGCAGGCCCGGGAGCCGGCGGCCGCTCAGCGGCTCGGGGTACAGATGCTCGACGACACCGTCGAGGATGCGGGCGGTGAGCTCACGGTCCGGATGCTCCAGCGCGAGCGTCCCAAAGTCCTGGTCCTGCGCGCCCACGATGCCGCCGTGCCGGGTCACACGGACCATCTCGCGGAGCACCCCCGCCGGCTCATCCACGTGGAGGAGGACCGTCACGGCGAGCGTGACGTCGAACCGACCGGTCCGGAAGGGGAGCCCGCGGCCGTCGGCAACCCGGAAGGCGACGCGCCCGTCGAGGCCGTGGACATGCGCGAGGCGGCGCGCGGCGGCCACGCACGTCCGGCTCGGGTCGACACCGACGACCTGACCGCGCGGTCCGACCATCCGGGCGAGGTCGCGGGCGACGACACCCGACCCGCTCCCGACCTCAAGCACGCTGGCTCCCCCGCGCACGCCCGCGAACCGGAGGAAGCGGCGGCGGAGGCGCGCGTGGCTCGGCGTCTCGCCGCGCTCCTCGAGCCGCTCGACGAACTCCGCCGGATCGGGCTGGGCGTCGATGGCGCGGTAGGGATCCACCGGGGCATGCGCGTCGGGCTCTCGCGAGAGCCCTCCGGGACGCGGCGGACGAGGTCGCGGGGTCATTCGGCGGCCACGGCCAAGGCGCCGTCCCTTCGTCGATCTCGATTCACTCGTCCGCCCCGCCCGGCAGCGTTACGTTCTGGTACGGCCGAAGTGCTCGGGGAGCAACTCCGCGAGAAGCGCCAGAAGTCCCCCCGCCTCCGGCGGCGGCGCGACGCGGGCGGCGGCGGCGCGGACGCCCGCGGGCGCGTGCGCCATCGCGACCCCGACGCCGGCGACCCGGATCATCTCGACGTCGTTTTCCTGATCGCCTACCGCGATCATGCGCTCGACGGGGACCTCGAGGCGGCCGGCGAGCCACTCGAGCGCCCGTCCCTTGGAGGCGCTCGCGGGGACCAGTTCCAGATAGTCGGGGCGACTCAGGACCAGGCGCGCGGCAGGGGCCACGCGGGCGAGCACGTCCTCGCGGACGATCGGCAGAACGTCGGGGTGACCCATGAACAGGCACTTGCTCAGCTCCGTGCCCGACAGGAACGGCTCGGGCTCGCCGATCTCTTCGACCGCCAGTCCCTGCTCCTCGCAATAGGCGGCGATCGGGACTGTCCGGTGGAGACAGTAGAGCGCGTCGCCGCGGAAGAAGAGCGGGTGGATGGGAGCGTTCGCGAACGCGGGAAACGCGGTCCAGGCGAGGCCGGCCGGCAGCTCGTCGCGGAAGAGGTCAGCGCCGGTCGCCGGGTCGCGGATGAGCCCACCGTTGTAGAGGATGACCGGCGCGCGGATTCCGAGCTCTTGCCAGTACGGCCGGGCCCCCGCCGGCATCCGGCCCGTCGCCAAGGTCACGCCGAGCCCGCCTCCGACGGCGCCGCGCACGGAGGCGGCGAGGGCGGGATCGAGGCGGGACGTCCCATCGAGGATCGTCCCGTCCAGGTCGAGGACGAGGAGGTCGTACTTCATCGGCGCGGCCGGACCGGCGGTGCACCCCGCGCGAGGGCCTGCGCCTGGTCGCGCAACCGCCTCGCCCATTCGCTCGGGTCGCCGTGCTCGCGCGGCGCGACCGGGACGACCGCCGGCGGCTCCGCGCCGAGCTCGCGCACGAGCGCCAGCACCCGGTCGATCGGCACCACCCCCTCGCCCGGCGGCAGGCGGTGCGCGTCGCGGAGCGACCCTGGCTCGACGTCGGCGGGTGCGTCGGCGAGCCGGAGGAGCGCCAGCTGACGTGGTCGGCACGCCTTGAGCTCGTCCGGCGACGAGCCCGCCGCGTAGAGGTGGAAGGTGTCGGGTGCGAGCGCGAGCGCGGGACGGCGCGCCAGCTCGAGGAGCGCGGCCGCCGCGGCGAGGGTCCGCACCGCCGCGCGTGGGCGGCTATCGGGGGTCAGCGCGAGGCCGACGTCATACCGCTCGGAGATCTGGGCCAGGCGGGAGAGGGTGGCGCGCGCTTCGTGCTGCACGTCGCGCTCGTCGGCGCCGTCGGGCCGCTCGCCGGGGGTGAGGACGATCCACGTCGCCCCGAGAGCGCGCGCCAGCTCGGACAGGCGGTGGACCCGCTCGGCAGTCTCCTCGAGGCCGCCGGGATCGCGAAAGAGCACGTCGGGCACCGGCGCCAGCGACACGACGGCCACGCGATGCCGGCGGAGCAGCGCGGCGAGGGCCGCGGGGCCGCCGCGCTCGAGCGCGGGCCCAAGCTTCGGCGCCCAGATCTCCAGGCCGTCGGCGCCGATTCGCGCGGCGGTCGCGACGTCGTCCTCGAGCGATGCGAGCGGGGTTGCAGCGCCGGTGTGGGCGACCCTCACCCGCGCGACCCGGAACCGCCGTGCGCGAACTGCCGGGCGCACTCCGGGCTGCAGAAATGGCGCAGCACGCCGTCCTCGGTCCGCGTCAGGGCGCGCGAGCGCAGGACGTACGCCTGGCAGACGGGGTCCTTCACGAGCACGTCCGGCGCGCCCCGGCGGCGGGGCCCGGAGACCGGCACGGAGCGCAGGAGGAAGCGGAGCGCGAGCGCGATGAGGAGCGCCCAGCAGAGGGGCTGCAGGAGGCGCATCAGCGGCCGTCGGGACGGATCGACACCGCCCGGAGGAATTCCCGATCCTGTGCCGTCAGCTCCATCGGGGTGTCGCCGGCCCCGTTCTTCGTCCCCGCGAAGAAGATGCCCGTCTCGGCACCGCGCCTCAGGATCTCCTGCACCGCCTCGCGCGCCGCCTCCGCCGCCGCCAGCGAGACCTCGATCGCCTGCAGGAGCTTCTTGATCAGCGTCTCGACGTGCCGTTCTGTCGCCATATTCCGTTACGATACCGGCGCCCCCCAAGAGCTGTCAACGCCGGCACCAACGCCCGAAACCGCGCGCCCGGGCCGGGGGGGTCAGTAGGTCGCGCGGCCACCGGAGAGGTCGTGGACGGCGCCGGTCGTGAATGAGCACTCGTCGGACGCGAGCCAGGCCACCAGCGCCGCCACTTCCTCGGGCGTGCCCACCCGTCCCATCGGGATCTTGGCCACCATGTAGTCGACCGTGTCCTTCGACACCTGCTTCAGGAGCTCGGTCCCGATGACGGCCGGCGCCACCGCGTGCACGAGGATGCCGCGCGTCGCGACCTCCTTGGCCAGTGCCTTCGTCAGCCCGATGACCCCGGCCTTCGCCGCGGAGTACGGGACCAGCGTCGGGTTCCCCTCCTTCCCCGCGATCGAGGCGATGTTGATGATGCGGCCCCCGCCGGCGGCCAGCATCACCCGCACGGCCGCGCGCGAGACGAGGAACACGCTCGTGAGGTCGCCGGCGATGACGCGGTGCCAGTCGTCGTCGCTGAGCTCCCAGGTCGGGACGGTGCGACCGGTGATGCCGGCGTTGTTGACGACGATGTCGAGCCGGTGCCAGCGGTCGACGACCGCCCGCACCATGCGCTCGACGTCGGCCGTCTTCGTCACGTCGGCCGCGACCGCGACGGCATCGGCGCCAATCCGCGCCGCCGCCGCCTCGGCAGCCGGGCCGTCAACGTCGGCGATGGCGACACGGGCCCCATGCGTCGCGAGCCGGGCGGCGATGGCGAACCCGATGCCTCGGGCGGCCCCGGTGACGAGCGCGGTCTTGCCGGTGAAGGACATGACTGGCCTCCTGGTAGGGCCGCCGGAAGCGCCGGCCCACGCGCCGTCCGCGTCCCGGCGCGGACGCGGAATCGACTCCGCCCAAGGCGTCTCACGCGCCCGACCGGCCGACCGCCCGGCGGTAGAGCCCCACGGCGCAGAGGGAGAGGGCTCCCAAGACGGTGCCGAGCGCGCACGCGAGGCCGAGGTCGCCCTGGCGCGCGTGCCCGAGGCTTGCCACCGAGAGCGGCGCGAAGCCCGCGGGAACGAGCAAGACGAGCGCGCTCACGGTGGCGACACCGTCGATGAAGAGCTCGACGAAGGTCGCCACCCCGGCGGGGATCAGGCACGGCAGCGTCACGCGCGCGAAGGTGCGGGCCGGTCCGGCGCCGAGACTTCGGGCGACCTCCTCGAGCGCCGGCGGAAGACTCTGCTCGAATTCCACCGCGGTCGACACGGCCCGTGGCAGCTTGCCGAACACGATGCTCGCGACCAGGATCCAGATCGTACCGGCGGGCGGCCCGGCCGCGCCCGCGAAAGCAAGCAGGTAGCCGACCCCGAGCACGGTGCCTGGCAGCGCCGCGGGGAGCCGCGCGCACCGCTCGATCAGCGTCGCGCCCACCGCACGGGGCCGGGTGGCGAGCCGGCCGATCGCCGTCGCCAGCACGCTGCCGACGCCTGCCGCGAGGAGAGCGAGCGCGAGGCTGGCGACGATCGGCGACGTCCCGGCCGCCGTCCCGAGCTCGCGATAGTGCACGAGCGACAGTCCCGGGCGGGTTCCCGACAGCCTGACGATCGACGCGAGGGCGATCCCGCCGTAGAGGCAGAGGAGCGCGAGGGCGCTCCCGGCCGCCGCGACCAGGACGAGGCCGCGCGCGCGCGAGGACAGGCGCCGGCCCGCCCCGAGGTGGATCGTCCACCGGGACGGTCGCGGGGGGGCGCCGAGCCAGCCGGTGGTGAGCGCGTGCGCCAGCAGGCACGGCACGATCAGCGACACGCTCAGCGCGGCGGCACCGCCCAGGTCGTGGGCGCCGGCGGCCCGCGCGTAGATCTCGGTCGTGAGGACGCCGAAGCCGCCGCCGATCAGGAACGGGTTGCCGAAGTCCGACAGGCACAGGACGAAGACCGAGAGCGCCGCCCACGCGAGCCCGGGCCGCGCGAGCGCGAGCGTGACCCCGCGCGCCGTCGCGAGCGCGCCCGCGCCGAGATTCAAGGCCGCCTCCTCGAGGGCGTCGTCGGTGCGCCGGAGGGTCTGGACCATGACGAGGAAGGCGTCCGGGAGGAAGGCCACGGTCTGGGCGACCACGATGCCGGCGAAGCCCGCGATGGCCGCGCGCCGGCCCAAGACGCGGACGACGAGGCCCCCGTCGCCGAACAGGAGGAGGAGCGCGAGCGCCGCGAAGAACGGCGGCAGGACGGCCGGCAGGCGGCAGGCGATCGCCACCAGCCTCTTGCCGGGGACGTCGGCGCGGGTCACGGCGTACGCGAGCCCGCTGCCGAGCGCGACCGCCACCGCCGTGGACACCGCGGCAACGGCGAGGCTCCGCGCGAGGACCGCGAGCCAGGCCCCGCCGGCGAGCTCGGCCGAGCGCGTAGCGCCCCGCACCAGCACGAGGAGGAGCGGCCAGGCGACGAAGAGGGCAAGGAGCGCGGCGGCGGCCCCGCCGACGACCGCCGGCGCCGTGCGTCGGTCCGCGAAAACGCCGAGGGCGCGCGCGGCGTCAGCGCGCACCGTAGCCACCGGCGCGGCGGAGTGGGACGCGAGGGCCGCGGCGCATGCGCGGATGGTAGCGCAGACGCCCACCGCGTGTCATTTCCCGGCGGGCCCCGGGGCGAGGCCAGGGGCCGACGGGTCAGTTGACGCGGATCGGGACCGGCGGGATGAGGAGCACGAGCAGGGCCAGGCAGAGCGCACCCAGGGCCCGGCGACCCGGCGACAGCGGCGTCACGTCATCGAGCGGTGGGCTGTGGTCGAACCCGATCAGGAGAAAGAGGACCGCCGCCCACACGAACCAGTTCAGCGAGCGGGTGATCGCGCCGAGCGCGATCAGCCCGACAAAGGTGGCCTTGCCGATCAGCGCGTGCCGCCCCGCGAAGAGGGCATACGCGATCCGCCCACCGTCGAGCTGCCCGACCGGAAAGAGATTCAGCGCCGTCACGAGGAGGCCGACCCAGCCCGCGACCGCGACGGGATGGATGAACACGTCCGAGCCCTCGGGGAGCGGCCCGAACCGCGCGTAGACCAGCAGCCGCATCATCAGCGAGTCGCCGAAGGTGACCCCCGTGCCCGGGGGCACGGGGCCCACCGTCGACCAGCCGAGGCCCAGGAGGATGGCCGGAATCGCGACCACGAGCCCGGCGATCGGTCCCGCGGCCGCGATGTCGAAGAGCGAGTTCCGGTTCGAGGTGGGCGACCGCATGCGGATCACCGCACCGAGGGTCCCGAGAAAGAACAAGGGCGGCGGCGCCGGGATGAAGTAGGGCAGGCTCACCGCCGTGCGGTGGTAGCGCGCCGCGAAGTAGTGGCCAAACTCGTGGGTGCCAAGGATCAGGAGCAGACTGCCGGCGAAGGGAACCCCGCTCAGGAGCCACGCCAGGCCCGGATACGCGATCGAGCGCGCCAGCGTCTCCGTGCCGAAGAAGAGCGCGCCGGCGACGAGCGTCGACAGGCATGTCAGGAGGAACAGCAGGACGTTGACCCGGATGCGGGCGGGCCCCGTCACGTCTGCGAGCGGCACCGCCTGCACCGAGATCTGGCCGTCGTGGCCTCGCAGGAACGGCGTGTACCCGAGCGGCTTGAAGCGCGCGAGCATCAGGGCGACGGCGCGCGCGGGCGCGACCTGCAGGTCGCCGCGGAAGACAATCGCGCGGCCCTGGATCTGGCGATCACGCACCGTCATCACATCCTCGACGTTCCGCCGGAGGAGATCCTCCGTGATGAGCAGATCGTCGGTCGGCAGCGTGGCGAGACCGGACCATCGCCGACGCACGGGCCACAAACGCATGGCTAGAGCCTACCACAGCGCCAGACGCGCCACGACGCGGCGGACCGCGTCGAGCCCGCCCTCGAGGTAGAGGGCACCGAGCACCGCCTCCAGGGCGGTCGCCAGGACGGATTCGAGCGTCCGGCCGCCGTCGCGCTCGAGGCCGCGGCCGAGCCGCAGCCGGTCGCCGAGGTCCAGGTCGGCGGCCCAGCGCGCGAGGTTCGCCCCCGACACGAGCGCAGCCCGCTCCTGGGTGAGGACGCCGACGGGCGCGTCCGGTCTGACCCGCAGCAAGTGCTCGGCCACGACGAGCGCGAGCGCGGCGTCGCCGAGCAGCGCGAGGCTCTCGTTGTCGCCGGCGGGCGGGTGCTCGTTAGCCCACGAGGGGTGGGTGAGCGCGCGCGTCAGGAGGTCGGGGTCTGCGAACGCGTGCCCGAGCCGCCGGGTCAGCGCGACGAGCGGATCGACCGCGGTCATCGGACGCGGGCGGGCGGGGCGGCCGGCCGGAAGGCGGCGCGGCTACCCGGGGTACCGGCGGAACAGGAGCGTCGCGTTGGTGCCGCCGAACCCGAATGCGTTCGACATGGCGACGTCGATCGCCTGCTTGCGCGCCTGGTTCGGGACGTAGTCGAGGTCGCAGTCGGGATCGGGCTTCTCGTAGTTGATCGTCGGCGGCAGGACTCCGTCGCGCAGGGCGAGGGCAGTGGCGATCGCCTCGATGCCCCCCGCGGCTCCGAGCAAGTGGCCCGTCATCGACTTGGTCGAGGAGACCGCCAGGCGCCGGGCGTGCTTGCCGAAGACCCGCTTGATCGCGATGGTCTCAAACCGGTCGTTGTAGGGCGTCGAGGTCCCGTGCGCGTTGATGTACTGGACCGCGGAGGGATCGATCGCGGCGTCGCGCAGCGCGGCCGTCATCGCCCGCGCCGCGCCGTCGCCCTCCGGATCGGGCGCGGTCATGTGGTGGGCGTCGCCGGTCATCCCGTACCCGATCACCTCGGCGTAGATGCGCGCATTGCGCGCCCGCGCGTGCTCGAGGGACTCGAGCACCATCAGGCCGGCGCCCTCGCCACACACGAACCCGTCGCGGTCGGCGTCGAAGGGACGCGACGCTCGCTCCGGCTCGTCGTTCCGGGTCGACATCGCCTTCATCGCGCAGAACCCGGCGAAGGTGAGGTCCACGATGATCGCCTCGGCGCCCCCCGCGATCATGACGTCGGCGTCGCCGTGCTGGACGATGCGCGCCGCGTCGCCGATCGCGTGGTTGCCGGTGGCACACGCGGTCACGATCGCGGAATTCGGGCCCTTGGCGCCGAAGCGCATCGAGATCAGGCCCGAGGCCATGTTGATGATCAGCATGGGGATGAAGAACGGCGAGACCCGATCCGGTCCCTTGTTGAGGAGGACCTTGTGCGTCTCGAGGAGCGTGCTGATCCCGCCGATGCCCGACCCGACCAGAACCCCGAACCGGGTGCCGTCGATCTTCGAGAGGTCGAGCCCGGAGTCCTCGACGGCCATGACGGAGCTGGCGATGGCGTACTGCACGAAAGGGTCGATGCGGCGCGCCTCCTTCTTGTCGACAAACTTCAGCGGGTCGAACCCGCGCACCTCACCGGCGATCCGGGTCGGGTAGCCGGTCGAGTCGAATTTCGTGATCGGCCCGATCCCGGACTTGCCGCGCCGGAGCGCCTCCCAGAACTCGTCGGTCGTGTTGCCGATCGGCGTGATGGCGCCGAGACCGGTGACGACTACGCGCCGCTTTTCCACGTGCGTCGTCCCCGCCTCGCCCGGCTACTGATTGTCCTTGATGTACTGGATCGCGTCGCCGACCGTCACGATCTTCTCCGCGTCCTCGTCGGGGATCTCGAGGTCGAACTCCTCCTCGAACGCCATCACCAGCTCGACCGTGTCCAGCGAGTCGGCGCCGAGGTCTTCGATGAACTTTTTGCCCGGATCGATGTCGTCCTCCTCGACGCCGAGCTGCTCGCAAATGATTTCCTTCACCCGCTCCTCCACCGGCTTCGCCATGAACGGTCCTCCCGGGAAAGAATGAACGCCCTACATGTAGAGCCCGCCGTTGACGTGGAACACCTGGCCCGTCACGTAGGCGGCCCCGTCACCGGCGAGAAATCGTACCATCTCCGCGACATCGCGTCCCGTTCCGATCCGCTTGAGGGGGACCTGCGCGAGGAGTGTCTCCCGCGCCTCGGCGGGGACCACCGCCGTCATGTCGGTGTCGATCAACCCCGGCGCGACCGCGTTCACGAGGATGCCCCAGTGGGCCAGCTCACGGGCGGCCGCCTTTGTCATGCCGATCAATCCAGCCTTCGCGGCCGCATAGTTCACCTGCCCGGCGTTCCCCATCGCGCCCGCCGTCGACGCGATGTTGATGATGCGCCCGCTCTTCTGCCGCACCATCGCCTTCGCCACCGCGCGGAGGGCCAGGAACGCGCCCCGCAGGTTGACCTGCAGCACCTCGTCCCAATCCGCGTCCTTCATGCGGAGGAGCAGGCCGTCGCGCGTCATGCCGGCGTTGTTGACGAGAATATCGATCCGGCTGAAGCGCTCCTTGGCGGTGTCGACCAGCCGATCCACGTCGGCCCGGCTCGCGGCGTCGGCGACGACGCCGAGCACAGTCCCGCCCAGCGCTTCGATCTCGTTGGATGCGCGCGCGAGCCGGCCGGCGTCGCGCCCCGAGACTACCACGGCGGCGCCGTCCTCCGCCAGGAGCGAGGCCACCGCCAGGCCGATGCCGCGGCTCCCGCCGGTCACGATCGCTACCCTGCCCGCGAGCGGCTTGCCGCCCATCACGACCGGCCGAGCGCGGCGAGCGTCTTCTCGAGCCCGGCCGGATCCTCGATCGAGAAGGCCTTGACGTCGTCGACGATGCGCTTGACGAGGCCCGTGAGGACCCGGCCGGGACCGACCTCGACGAACGCCTCCACCCCCTCCCGGCGGAGCCGCTCCACGCACGCGGTCCAGCGCACCGGGCGCGCCACCTGCTCCACGAGGCGCGGCTTGACGTCGGCGGCTGCGCGCGTCACGCTCGCGTCGACGTTGCGGACAACCGGGACGGCCGGGTCGCCGACGGCGATGTCGTCGAGCGCGCGGGCCAGGCGGTCGGCGGCGGGCCGCATGAGGGTGCAGTGGAACGGCGCGCTCACCGGCAGGAGCACGCTCTTCTTGCCGCCCCGCGCCGCCGCCAGCAGGACGGCGCGCTCGACCGCCCCGCGGTGACCGGCGATCACGACCTGCGCCGGCGAGTTGGCGTTGGCGACCTCGACGACCTCCCCCCGCGCCGCTTCGGCGCATACGGCCTCCGCCGCGGCGAGATCGAGCCCCATGATGGCCGCCATCGCCCCCGCGCCGGCCGGTACCGCCTCCTGCATGAATTCTCCCCGCTTACGCACGAGCCGCACGGCGTCCGGGAAGCGGAGGGCGCCGCCCGCCACCAGGGCGGAGTACTCGCCGAGGCTGTGGCCGGCCAACATGTCGGGGATGAGCCCACGCTCGGCGCAAGCGGCCGCGATGGCCACGCTCGCGGTCAGCACCGCGGGCTGAGTGTTGGCGGTGCGCTGGAGCTCGGCCTCGGGTCCCTCGAAGCTGAGCCGCGCCAGGTCGAATCCGAGCGCGTCGTTGGCCTCTGCGTAGACGGCCTTCGCCGCTGCCGAGGACTCGGCGAAGGCCCGCCCCATGCCCACCACCTGGGAGCCCTGCCCGGGGAAGAGGAACGCGACCAGCATCGGCGTCCGCCGTGGCGCCACGGGCCCCTCGCCGCGCGGGCGAGCCTCCGGGAGCGGGGCCCCGCGGGCCAGGCTCGGGGCACGGCCGACCGGTCCGGGCCCTGCCCCACCGGCACCCGCGGCCCGCACTACCACCGCACGAGCGCGGCGCCCCAGGTAAAACCGCCGCCGAAGGCCGCCAGCAAGAGCAGGTCGCCCGGCGCGATCCGACCGAGCGCCCACGCCTCCTCCAGCGCCACGTACACCGAGGCGGCCCCCGTGTTGCCGTAGCGGTCGACGTTGACCAGCACCCGCTCCATCGGCAACCCGAGCCGCTTGACCGCCGCCTCGATGATCCGCAGATTCGCCTGGTGCGGGATGAACAGATCGAGGTCGGCCGCCCGGAACCCGTTCCGCTCCAGAATCGTCGCCGCGCAGTCGCCGAACATCCGCACCGCGACCTTGAACACCTCGTTGCCCTTCATCTTCGCGTAGTGCAGCCGGCCCGCCACCGTCTCCGCCGTCGCCGGGTGCCGGCTGCCCCCCGCCGGCTGGTACAGGTACTCCCAGTACTTGCCGTCCGAGTACAGGTCCGCGTCCAGCACCCCTGCCCCGTCCTCCGCCGCCTGCAGCACCACCGCCCCGGCCCCATCCGCCAGCAGCACGCAGGTGCCCCGGTCCGTGAAGTCGGTGATCCGCGACAGGGTCTCCGCCCCGATGCAGAGCACCGTCCGGTACTTCCCGCTCTGAATGTACTGGCTCCCGATCGACAGGCTGTAGATCGAGCCGGTGCACGCCGCTAGCACGTCCACCGACCCCGCCCGTCGCGCTCCCAGCTTGTGCTGCACGAAATTGGCCGTGGTCGGAAACACCATGTCGGGCGTCGTGGTGCCCACCACGATGAAGTCGACCTCCTCCGGCCCCAGGTTCGCCCGCTCGAGCGCCTGCTGGGCCGCCCGCACGGCGAGGTCCGAGGTCGCCTCGCTGTCGTCGGCCACGTGCCGCTCCCGGATACCCGTGCGCTGCACGATCCACTCGTCCGTCGTCTCGACCAGCTTCGCGAGCTCCGCATTGGTGAGGATGTGCTTGGGCGCGTACGCCCCCACCCCGACGATCTTCGCCCGCGTCATTCTCGGCCCCCCTCCCGCACCTCCCGCGCAGCCTCCGCCTCGAGCGCGGCCTTGACGTGCTCGTTCAGGTCGGCGGTCGCCCACTCGCCGGCGACGCGCACCGCGTTCTTGATCGCCTTCACCGGGGACGCGCCATGACAGATGATCGCCGCGCCGTTGATCCCGAGGAGCGGCGCCCCGCCCATCTCCGTGTAGTCCACGCGCCGCTTGAACCGGTCGAACGCGCGCCGGGCCAGCGCGGCGCCGAGCCTCGAGCGAGCGTCGCGGGTCAGCTCCTCCCGGATCATCGAGCCGAGCATCTCGGCCAGGCTCTCGGAGATCTTGAGCGCGACGTTGCCCGTGAACCCGTCGGTGACGACGACGTCGCAGCGACCGTTGTAGATGTCGCGGCCCTCCACGTTGCCGACGAAATTCAGCGACGAGTCCTTGAGTTCGTCGTAGGCCTCCTTGGTGAGGTCGTTACCCTTGCCTTCCTCCGCGCCGACGGAGAGGAGCCCGACGCGCGGGTTTGCGTGACCCAGAATGTCCCGCGCATAGACGTGCCCCATGACCGCGAACTGCATGAGGTGCTTCGGCTTGGGGTCGACGTTGGCGCCGGCGTCGAGGAGCACGGTGAAGCCGCGAAGGTTCGGCAGGACCGCCGCGATCGCGGGGCGATCGACGCCGGGGAGCACGCCCACCACGAACATCGCGATGGCCATCGCGGCGCCGGTGTTGCCGGCCGACACGAGCGCGGCCGCTTCGCCGTCTCGCACGAGGTCCGCGGCGACCCGGAGCGAGGAATCCCGCTTTCGCCGGAGCGCCTGCGAGGGTGCCTCGGCCATGCCGACGACCTGCGAGGCGTGGCGGACCTCGAGGGCGAGGTCATCGGCCTTGCAGCGGGCCAGCTCGCGCTCGACGGCCGCCTTGTCGCCCACGAGGACGAGAGAGGCGCCGTACTCCCGAGCCGCGGCGACGGCGCCCTCGACGATTACGGCGGGCCCGTAATCGCCGCCCATCGCGTCAACGGCGATCTTCACGCGCCTTCGACCGCGACGATCTCCCGTCCCTTGTAGTAACCGCAGTGCGGGCACACGCGGTGTGGCAGCTTCGTCTCACGGCATTGCGGGCAGACCGACCGTGAGGGCGCGGCGAGCGTGTAGTGGGTACGGCGCTTCCGCCCGCGGGTCTTGGAGTGGCGTCGCTTCGGGAGTGGCATCGTGAGTCGCTCCTATTGACCGGACAGTCGACCGGCCAGGTCCTTCAGGACGGCGAAGCGCGGGTCGGGCGCTCTGCCGGCGCAGTCACACTCGACCACGTTACGGTTGCCGCCGCACGTCGGGCACAGGCCACGGCAATCCGCGCGGCAGAGCGGCTTCATCGGGAGCGCGAGGTCCGCCTCGGTCTCGACCAGCTGCGCGAGGTCGAGCGAGTCGTCGGAGTAGAAATCTAGCTCCAGGTCGTCGGACCCGAGCTCGATCGGCTCCTTGCCGCGCTCGGGCCGCGGCGAGAACCGCGCCTGGACCTCGGGCGCGACCCGCGTCGGGAACCGCTCGAGGCAGCGCCCGCACACCTGGGGCACGCTGACCGCGATCCGGCCCCGAACCACGACGTCCCGGTCGTCCCGCTCGACCAGGAGCGAGAGCTCCTCGAGGCGCCACGAGTGGTCGCGAAACGGCTGGGGCAGTCTGTCGGCGCCCTCGATCGAGAGCCCGTCGTCGGGAATCTCCGATACTCGAATGACCATTGTCGACAGGCGCCGCCTAACACTCCGAGAACAATGAATTTTTCAGCGACGGAGCCAGTATATCGAGCAGGGTCGGCTAAGTCAAGGCATTTGGCCCCGTTTTGGGCTCCCCGCCGCCTCGCGCCCTGTCGCCGTATGGTACCCTCTTGTCGTAGGGAGACCGGGATCATGTCGAACATGCTCAAAACGGGCGTTCTGCTCGGGGTGCTGACCGCGCTCTTCGTGGTCATCGGCTACGCCCTCGGCGGGCAGCAAGGGATGGTCGTCGCGTTCGCGCTGGCCGTCGCGATGAACATGTTCAGCTACTGGTTCTCCGACAAAATCGTGCTGGCCATGTATGGGGCCCGGCCGATCTCCGAGGCCAAGGCACCCCGCCTCTACGCGATCGTCCGGCGGCTCGCCACCCGGGCGCAGATCCCGATGCCCCCCGTCTACCTGATCCCGACCGACGCGCCCAACGCGTTCGCGACCGGCCGGAGCCCGGACCACGCCGCCGTCGCGGTGACGGAAGGCATCATGCGGATCCTCGACGAGGACGAGCTCGAGGGCGTCCTCGCCCACGAACTCTCGCACGTCAGGAACCGGGACGTGCTGATCTCGACGATTGCCGCGACGCTCGCGGGCGCGATCACGTACCTCGCCCACATGATGCAGTGGGCCGCGTTTTTCGGCGGCGGCCGGTCATCCGACGACGAGGAGGGCGGGAGCCCGTGGGCGATGCTGCTGCTGGCGATCCTCGCGCCGTTCGCCGCCATGCTCGTGCAGCTCGCCGTCTCCCGCGCCCGCGAGTACCAGGCGGATGCCTCGGGTGCCCGCCTGGCCGGGCGGTCGTCGGGGCTCGCCAAGGCGCTCGAGAAGCTCGAGACGGCCGCGCGGGCCGAGCCGATGCCGGCGAACCCCGCCACCGCGCACCTGTTCATCGTCAACCCCCTCAGCGGGCAGACGCTCATGCGGCTCTTCTCGACGCACCCGCCGATCGAGGACCGCATCAGGCGCCTCCGCGCGATGCACCTGTAAGGGCCCGCGGGCGCCGGCAGCCGCTGCGCCGTCTTTGAAGGACGCCACCGAGCCCCTCGTCCACGTCACGGGCCTCCGCAAGGCATTCGGCGCCGCCCTCGTACTGGACGACGTGAGCCTCTCGGTCCGAGCGGGGGAGGCGGTGGCCCTGCTCGGCGCCAACGGGGCCGGCAAGACCACCCTGCTCCGGATCCTGGCCACGCTCGCGCGCCCGACGCGCGGCACCGCGGTCATCGCCGGGTTCGACTGCGCGCGGGAGCCCGAGCGCGTGCGCGAGCGCGTCGGCCTGGTCGCGCACGGCACGCTGATCTACGAGGACCTCACGGCCGAGGAGAACCTCCGGTTCTGGCGCGTCCTCTCGGGGGGACAGGCACTCGCCGCCGACCTCCGCGAGGCGCTGGCGGCGGTCGAGCTCGAGCCGTACGCGGGCGAGCGCGTGCGGAGCTTCTCGGCCGGAATGAAGCGGCGCCTGTCGCTCGCGCGAGTGGTGCTGGCTCGCCCGCAGGTCCTGCTCCTCGACGAGCCGTTCGCGGGACTGGACCAGCGGGGCAAGAAGTGGCTGGAGGAGTACCTGCAGGCCTTCAAGGCGGGGGGCGGCGCGATCGTGATGGTCACCCACAGCTTCGGACGGCAGCTCTCGGTCGCGGATCGGATCGCCATCCTCGGCGGCGGCCGGATCGCGCTCGACCGTCCCCGCCCCTCGGTGACCGCCGACGAGCTGGCGCGGCTCTACGCCCTCCACACGGAGGAGGCGCCGTGAGGTTCGTCCGGCGCGCGTGGATCCTGGCGTGGAAGGACCTCACGATCGAGTGGCGCGCCAAGGAGACGCTGAACTCGCTCTTCTTCTTCGCGCTCCTCCTGATCTTCCTCTTCCAGTTCGCGCTCGGGCCCGACCGCGAGCGCCTGAGCGCGGCACTGCCGGGCCTGCTCTGGCTCGGCTTCATCCTGAGCGGGCTCCTCGGGCTCGGGCGGACGTTCGCCGGCGAGCGAGACAACGACTGCTGGGACGGTCTCCGGCTCGCGCCCGGGGAGAAGTCGGCAATCTACGTGGGCAAGCTCGCGGGCAACCTGCTGCTGATGCTCGCGGTCGAGGCGATCTTCCTCCTCCTCTTCGGGGTCTTCTTCGATCTGGACCTCGTGGCCGCGCTGCCCGGCCTCGCGCTCGTGGTCGGGCTCGGCACCCTCGGCCTGGCTGCCGTCGGCACGCTCTTCGCGGCGATGACCGCGCACGTGCGCGCGCGCGAGCTCCTCTTTCCGGTGCTCGTGCTGCCGGTCGAGGTGCCCGTGTTGCTCGGGACCGTCAAAGCCACGGAGGCCGTGCTGCTGGGCGAGCCGCTCGGCTCCGTGGCCCACTGGCTGAAGCTTCTGGCCGTGGCCAACGTCATATACCTGACGATCGGCGTTCTCACGTTCGATGTGGTTCTCGACGGGTAGTCGCAGGCTGACGCGCGTGCTCGGCTGGCTGGCGGCGCTCGGGCTCCTGGCCGGGCTCGTCCTGGCCCTCGGGGTCGCCCCGCGCGAGGTCAGCCAGGGCGACGTACAGCGGATCATGTACCTGCACGTGCCCTCGATTCTCACCGCGTACCTCGCGTTCGCCATCGTGCTCGTCGCCAGCCTGGGGTACCTCGTCTCGCGACGCCAGGCGTGGGATCGCTGGGCCGGCAGCGCCGCGGAGATCGGGACCCTCTTCACCGGACTGACGCTCGCCTCGGGCTCGCTCTGGGGCAAGCCCACCTGGGGGACCTGGTATCTCATGCTCCGGGGCATGATCGACGAGGCCGAACGCCGCGCGCAGTTTGCGGCAGTGCTCGGCATCGTGGCGGCGCTCAACATCCCGCTGGTGCACTTCTCGGTCCTCTGGTGGAGGACGCTCCACCAGCCGCCCACGCTCCTCAGACCGGTTCCCGCCGCCCTTGCCGGAATCTTCCGGTTCACGCTCGGAGTGAACTGGGTGGCGTTCACGCTCCTGTTCGCCTACCTCCTGGCCAAGCGCATTCGAGTGGGTCGGCTCTCCGAGGAGGGCCTGCCGTGACGCCGGACCACCCCGCGACGCCAGAACACTGGGGGTTCGTGGTCGCGGCCTACGGGCTGGCCGCGATCGTGCTGGGCGGCTACTGGCGGCGCCTCGTTCGGCTCGAGCGCGAGGCGACCGCCAAGCACGACCGCCGCCCGGCCCCGCCGGGCACGGCGACCTCCCGATGAAGGCCGTGCGGTGACCACGAACCAGAACACGAAGTTCCTCGTCGGGGGCGCGGTCATCGTGCTCGCCCTGGCCTACCTCATCTACACCGGCGTGACGCAGTCGGCCGTGTACTTCATCACGCCGTCGGAGCTCGCGGCGGCCGCCGTCGCCGGCAAGGCCTACCGGCTGGGCGGGATGGTCGTGCCGGGCTCCGTGCACTGGAACCCCGCCAGCCTCGACCTCGAGTTCGCGCTCACCGACGGCAAGGGGCGCGTCCCGGTGCGGCACACGGGGACGCCACCAGACCTGTTTGGCGAGGGGCGCGGGGCGGTCGTGGAGGGCTCGTGGACCCCGGAGGGATACTTCAAGGCGACGCTCATCATGGCCAAGCACTCGGAGAATTACCAGGCCCCGCACGGGGATCCCTCGTCGGCGGCGTACGAGGAGATGATCCGAGCGCTCCAGCGGCGGGCCCCACGGTGATCCCCGAGCTCGGGCAGGGGGCCCTGGTGGTGGGTATCGTGCTCGCCGTCTACGGCGCCATCGCGGCGGCCGCCGGCGCCCAGACCGGGCGGCCGGCGCTGATCGAATCCGCCCAGCGCGCGGCGCTCGCGGTCTTCGCGCTGGTCACCGCCTGCTTCCTGCTCCTCGCGTACGCGTTCCTCACGTTCGACTTCTCGGTGCGCTACGTCGCCCACCAGACGACGCTCAGCACGCCGTTCTACTACCGCGTGACCGCCGTGTGGGGCGCGCTCGAGGGGTCGATCCTGCTGTGGGCGTGGATGCTCGCGCTCTATACGCTGATCGTGGTGCTGCGCCACCGCGGGGAGCGTGACCTCTACCCCTGGGCCCTGTCGGTCATGCTCGGCATTATCGCCTTCTTTCTGCTGGTGATGACGCTCCCGGCCCCGCCGTTCGAGCGGCTCACTCCCGTTCCCGCCGACGGCCGGGGGCTGAACCCGCTGCTCGAGGACACCGGGATGATCACCCACCCGGTGGCGCTCTACCTCGGCTTCACCGGCTTCACCGTCCCGTTCGCCTTCGCGATGGCGGCGCTGGTGACCGGGCGCGTGGGGGACGCCTGGATCACGACGACGCGCCGGTGGACCATCGTCGCGTGGTACTTCCTCTCGCTCGGGCTCCTGATCGGCGGGTGGTGGAGCTATCACGTCCTCGGGTGGGGCGGCTACTGGGCGTGGGATCCGGTCGAGAATGCGGCGTTCATGCCCTGGCTCACCGGCACCGCCCTCTTGCACTCGGCGATGATCCAGGAGCGCCGGCGCATGCTCAAGCTCTGGAACATCTCGCTCGTGATCCTGACCTTCGGTCTCACGATCTTTGGCACGTTCCTCACGCGGTCGGGCGTGATCGCGTCGGTGCACGCCTTCTCGCAGGGCTCGATCGGCGCCTTCTTCCTCGCCTTCCTCGGTCTGGTGCTGCTCGTCGCCTTCGGCGGGCTCGCCTGGCGCTGGGACCGGCTCACGGCCCAGGGGGAGCTCGACAGCATCCTCTCCCGCGAGTCCGCCTTCCTCCTGAACAACGTCTTCCTGGTGGCGGCCGCGTTCACGGTCTTCTTCGGCACCGTCTTTCCGCTCCTGAGCGAGGCGATCCGCGGCGTCAAGGTCAGCGTCGGCGCGCCGTTCTTCAACCAGGTGAACGTGCCGCTCTTTCTCTCGCTGATCTTCCTGATGGGCGTCGGCCCGCTCATCGCCTGGCGGCGGGCCTCGATCGACAACCTGAAGCGCAACTTCCTCGGCCCGGTCGCGATCGGCCTCGTCGCCGCCGCCGTGCTCCATCTGGTCGGCGTGCGGTCCACGCTGGCGGTGCTCACGCTCGCCCTCGCGCTCTTCGCCGCCGCGACCATCGCGCTCGACGTCCTCCGCGGCACGCGCGCTCGCCTGCGGACCGGCGCCGGCCTCGCGCGCGCGGTCACGGGCCTCCTTCTGCGTCACAACCGCCGCTATGGCGGCTTCGTGATCCACCTCGGGATCCTCCTGGTCGCCCTCGGCGTCACCGGCTCCCAGGCCTGGTCGGTGCAGACCGAGGCGACGCTCAAGCGCGGCCAGGCGGTGGAGGTGGCGGGCTACCGCTTCCGCTTCGAGGGCCTCTCGGCGACGCAGGAGTCGACCCATGCCCGCGTGGTCGGGACCTTCGCGGTCTCGCGCGGCGGGGGCGCGCCGATCGTGATGCGCCCGAGCAAGAAGTTCTACCGGCAGGAGCAGGCCCCGATCGCGGGCGTCGATTACCGGATGGGCCTGACCGAGGACCTGTACCTCGTGCTCGGCGACTTCGCGCGCGACGGCTCCGCGGCCACGGTGAAGGTGCTCGTGAACCGGCTCGTGAGCTGGATCTGGATTGGTGGCCTCGTGCTCACGCTCGGCGCCCTGCTCGCGATCGTCCCCGACGACCGCGCCGCCTAGCATGTGGCGCTGGCTCATCCCGCTGTCGGTGGTGCCGGTTCTCGGGCTGCTCGCGTACGGGTTCCGGGTGAACCCGCGCGACATTCCCTCGCCCCTGGTCGGACGCCCCGCCGCGCCCTTCGTGCTCCGCACCTTCGACGGCAGGGACGTCTCGCTCGAGAGCCTGCGCGGCCGCGTGGTCGTGCTGAACTTCTGGGCCTCGTGGTGCTACCCCGCGTGCTACGAGGAGGCGCCGGCCCTCGAGCGGTCGTGGCGCGCCTACCGCGGCCGCGAGGTCTCGGTCGTCGGCGTCGCGATCCAGGACCAGCCCGACGCGGCGCGCAAGTTCATCGCGGACTTCAGCCTCTCCTTCCCGAACGCCCCCGACCCGGACGGAAAGGTCTCGGTCGACTACGGCGTGTACGGAGTGCCCGAGACGTTCTTCATCGACCGCGCCGGGCGGATCCGTCGCAAGCAGACCGGCGCCGTGAGCGACGACCTCTTCCGTCGCGAAGTGGAGAAGCTCTTGGGCGAGCCGGCGTGAGGCGGGCCGGCCTCCTCGCGCTCGCCCTGGCCGTGCTCGTCGGCGGGCGCTCGGTCGAGGCACGCGCGCCCGAGGCGCCGCGGCTCGCCACGGGGGTCGCGGCGGCGGCGACCGGTCCGGCGAACGCGGCCCCGACGGTCGACGAGGAGACGGTGCGCCGCGTGGCGGCCCAGCTCCGCTGCGTGGTCTGCCAGAACCTGTCCGTCCTCGACTCACCCTCCGAGATGGCGGCGCAGATGCGCGCCATCATCCGGGAGCGGCTGGCCGCCGGCGAGGCGCCGGAGCAGGTCGTGCAATACTTCGTCGCCAAATATGGCGAGTGGATCCTCCTGTCGCCACGGGAGCACGGGTTCAACCTGCTCGTGTGGGCGGCCCCGGTGGTGTCCGTGCTGGTCGGGCTCGCCGTCGTCGCCGTCCTGCTCCGGCGGTGGACGCGGCCGCGCGCCCGGCCGGCCACCCCGATCGACCCGGCGCTCCGCGAGCGGATCCGCCGAGAGCTCGACTCCCTGCCGTGACCAGAATCCTGCTCGTCGCCGCGACCATCGGGATCCCCGCGCTCGCGTTCGCCCTGTGGCCGCTCCTCCGCCGCGGCGGCGCCCCCCGGTTCCTCCCCCTGCCCCGGGATCCCCGCGAGCAGCTGCTCGAGGAGAAGCGGGCGGCGTACCGCGCGCTGCGCGAGCTCGAGTTCGAGCACGACGCCGGCCATCTCTCCGACGACGATTACGCCGCACTCCGGGAGCGATACGAGACGCGCGCGGCCGAGATCCTCGCCGCCCTCGACGCCCTCGGCGCGCCGCCGGAGCCGCCCGCCCCCCGCCGCCAGGTGGCCGGCGCGCGGGTGCCGTGGACCCGCCGACCCGTCACGATCGCCATCGGCGCCGTCGCCCTGCTCGGGTTCGGCGTCGCGCTCGGCCTGGGCACCGCCTGGTACGCCGCCCCGGACGGGAGCGCCGGCATGCCGGCGTCGGGCGCGCGCCCGCTGGAGCGGCCGGCGAACACCCCGCCGGGAGCCGCCCCGAGCCTCGCCAACGCCCCCCGCGGACCCGTGACGCCGGAGATGGTCGCCGGCATGCTCCAGGCCGCGCGGGCGAGCCTCGAGGCGGGGCGTTACGGTGAGGCGATCGCCGCCTACCAGGCCGTGCTCAAGCGCGACCACCGGAACGTCGACGCCCTCACCCACCTCGGCCTCATCCTCGGCCTCGGCGGCCACGCCGACGTGGCGCTCGAAACCTTCAACCGCGTCCTCCAGATCGATCCGAATTACCCGCCGGCGCTGCTCTACCGGGGCCAGGTGCTCTACGAGCTCAAGCGCGACTACGTCGGGGCGGCGCGGGCCTGGGACAAGTTCCTGGCTGTCGTCCCCGCGGGCGAGGACCACGATCGCGTCGCCGCGCTCGCCCGGGAGGCGCACGCCCGCGCCCGCGCTCCGGCCTCGAACTAGCCCCGGGTGACGCCATGAGCGCGAACGCCGACCCGGCCCAGCGGATCGCCGCGCTGCGCGAGCAGATCCGCCGCCACGACCACTTGTACTATGTCGAGGCGCGGCCCGAGGTCTCCGATGCGGAGTACGACGCCCTCATGCACGAGCTCCGCGAGCTCGAGGCCCGGCACCCGGAGCTGGTCACCCCCGACAGCCCCACCCGGCGCGTGGCCGGTCAGGTCGCCGAGGCGTTCGTCCCCGTCCAGCACAAGGTCGCGATGCTCTCCCTCGACAACGCGACCACCGACGATCAGCTCCGCGAGTTCGAGGCCCGCCTCCGGCGCGCGCTCCCGGGCGCCGCGTTCGACTACGTCTGCGAGCCGAAGATCGACGGCCTCGGGGTCGCGCTCCTCTACCAGGAGGGCCGCTTCGTGCGCGGCGCCACCCGCGGCGACGGGCGCGTCGGCGAGGACATCACCCGGAACCTGCTTACGATCCGGAGCATCCCCCGCACGCTGGGAGCCCCGCTCGCCGCCGTGCGCGAGCTCGAGGTCCGCGGGGAGGTGTTCATGCCGCGCCAAAAGTTCCACGAGCTGAACCGGCAGCTCGAGGAGGCCGGCGAGCCCACCTTCGCCAACCCGCGCAACGCCGCCGCCGGCGCCGTCCGGCAGAAGGACCCCCAGGTGACCGCGCGCCGGCCGCTCGACATCCTGCTCTACCACGTGAGCACGGGGGACGAGGCGCTCGTCACCACGCACTGGGAGATGCTCGAGGCGCTCCGGGCGAGCGGGCTCCCGACGAGCCCGCGCGCCGCGCGCGCGCCCGACATCGAGGCGGTGGTCGCGTACTGCGCGCGGCTCGAGGCCGAGCGCGACGCGCTCCCGTACGAGGCCGACGGCGCCGTCGTCAAGGTGAACTCGCTCGAGCAGCAGCGCCGGCTCGGCGCGACGGCGCACCACCCGCGGTGGGCGATCGCGTTCAAGTTCGCCGCCCGCCAGGCCACCACGGTCGTGCGCGCGATCACGGTCAACGTCGGCAAGACCGGCGTGCTCACGCCCGGCGCGCAGCTCGAGCCGGTGGAGCTCGCGGGTGTCGTCATCCGCAACGTCAGCCTCCACAACGAGGACGAGGTCCGCCGCAAAGACATCCGGGTCGGCGACACGGTCCTGATCGAGCGCGCCGGCGACGTCATCCCGTACGTCGTGAAGGTGATCGAGTCCCGCCGCCCGCCCGACGCGGTGCCCTGGGAGTTCCCGACGAGGTGCCCGGCCTGCCAGAGCGTCGCCTTCCGCCCCCAGGGGGAGGCGTACTGGCGCTGCACGAACAGCGCGTGCCCCGCCCAGCTGAAGGAGCGGCTGCTCCACTGGGGCTCGCGCCGGGCGATGGACATCGAGCACCTGGGGGAGAGCGTGGTCAACCAGCTCGTCGATCGCGGGCTCGTGCACGACTTCGCCGACCTCTACGCGCTCGACGTGGCCCAGCTCGTCGACCTCGAGCGACTCGGGCCGAAGTCGGCCCGGAACCTGGCCGACGCCATCGCCGGGTCGCGCACGCGCGGGCTGAGCCGGCTCCTGAACGCGCTCGGCATCCGCCTCGTGGGCGAGCGCGCGGCCCAGCTCCTCGCCCTCCGTTTCGGCACGATCGACGCACTCGCCGCCGCGACCGAGGAGGAGATCGGCGAGATCCACGGCATCGGCCCGCAGATCGCCCAGTCGGTCGCCCGGTTCTTCGCCGAGCCGGAGAATCGGAAGATCATCGAGCGGCTCCGCGACGCCGGCGTGGTCATGGTCGAGGCGACGGTGCCGTCGGGCCCGCGGCCCCTCGCGGGCAAGACCTTCGTGCTCACTGGTACGCTCGTCACGCTGTCGCGTGACGCCGCCGCGGAGCTGATCCACCGCCGGGGCGGACAGGTCGTCGGCTCGGTATCGAAGAAGACGAGCTACGTCGTGGTCGGCGACAATCCCGGGTCTAAAGCAGAGGACGCCACGCGCCTCGGGGTCGCCACCCTCGACGAGGCGGCATTCCTGAAACTGCTCGGCCAAACCGAGTGACGCCTTCGCCCGGTGCCGGCCGGGGCGAGGGTCGGGCAACGGACTCCGGCCCCGGGCCGCGTCACGCCCCGACACCCGAAGGGTTGTCGACGTGCAGCACGGCTCGGTGGCCTCGGTGCCTGGATCGTGGCCCTCGCGAAGGCGGCCTCGGCAATCGGGTCGGGGCCGCTCCGCCCGCGGGCATCGTCCGGGCAGGGTCCGCACGGCACCGCTCTCCGGGGTCCGATTGTGTCAGACGGGGTGGAGTAGGTACCATACGCGCGTCAGATGGGCGTCCTCGGTACGGTCTCCACCGTGAGCGTCCGCCCTCGGCCCGCTCGGCGCGCCGCCGGCGTCGGGCCCGTCGCTCACGAACGAGCCGCGGAGTTGGCCACGCTCGCCGGCGACGGCATGATCGACATCCAACTCGACCGGCCGCTCAACCGGCGGGAGCGCCGGCACGGGGCGCTCGCGATCACCCCCCCTCCCGGCCAGACCCGGCCGACCGCCGGGCGCCGCCGGCGTGCGCTGCACGGGCGCGAGCTCACCTAGCGGTGGGGACGGTCGCCCGAATCCGCTGCCCGCGCTGCGACGAGAGCGTCGATCGCGCGGCCCCGCCGGTCGGCTGCCCGCGTTGTCGGGGTGTCCTCGACGCCGAGGTCGATCTGAGCCAGATCGCGCGGGGCCTCGCCCCCGAGATCCGACGCCGTCCACGCGGGCTCTGGCGGTGGCGGGAGTTCCTGCCGATCGCCGACCCGGGCGCCGTCGTCACGCTCGGCGAGGGCGACACTCCGCTCGTGCCGGCACGGCGGCTCGGCGCAGAGATCGGACTCGAGCGTCTCTACATCAAGAACGACACGGTGCTCCCGACGGGCTCGCTCAAGGATCGCTCGGTCACGGTCGCTCTGTCCCACGCCCGTGAGGTGAAGGCCACGACCGTCGCCGTCTCCTCGACCGGCAACCACGCTGCGTCCGTCGCCGCCTATGCCGCCGCGGCCGGCCTCAAGGCGATCGTCATGGTGCCGGCCTCCACGGCGGCCGCCAAGGTCGTCCAGGCGCGGGCCCACGGTGCCTGCGTCGTCGCCGTCCGAGGGCCGTTCGACCGCACGGCGGCGCTGTGCCGAGAGGCGCTGGCGGCGTTCGGCTGGTACTCCTGCCTGTCGACGAATCCGTGGCGCAACGAGGGCAAGAAGAGTTACGCATTCGAGACGTGGGAGCAGCTCGACGGCGAGGTGCCGGCCTGGATGATCCACCCGATCGCCGGCGGACTCGGCGTGGCCGCGACCTGGAAGGGCTGGCGGGAGTTGAACGCACTCGGCTGGGCCCGCGGAATGCCTCGCCTGGTCGTCGCCCAGGCGGCGGCCGCGGCGCCGATCGTCCGCGCGTGGGAGGCCGGGGTGCCCGACCCGGTCCCCGTCACGCCGGCGGAGACCGTGGCCGAGTCGATCGCCGTCGGCTCGCCGTCCCTCGGCGGGCGGGCTCTCGACGCACTCCGGGCCACCGGCGGTGCCGCCGTGGCGTGCGCCGACGCCGAGATCCTGGTGGCGCAGGCACGGCTCGCCCGCTTCGCGGGGATCTTCTGCGAGCCCGCCGCGGCCACGTCCTTGGCCGCCGCCGCCGCCCTGGCCGGCCAAGGCCGCATCCGACCGCAGGATCTCGTCGTCTGCACCGTGACCGGGCACGGCCTGAAGCAGCCCGCAGACGCCGCGGCACGCGCTGAACCGCTCCTGACGATCGATCCCTCACTGTCGGAACTGGAAGGACACCTACGGAGGAACCCCCTGTGATTGAGGCGCTCCGAAAGATCACGAGCCCGAGCGTGGCGAACGCCATCGAGACCTTTAACGTCCGGCCGCGGAACCAGGGGTACATGTCGGGCGACCTGCGGGCGCTCTTCCCCGAGCTCGGTCCACTCGTGGGCCACGCGGTGACGGCGCTGATCCGGGCGGAGCCGGCGCCCGTCGATGGCCATCGCGCGAGCACCTTCGGCTACTGGGACTTCATCCAGACGATTCCCGAGCCGCGCGTCGTCGTCGTCCACGACCTCGACGAGCCGCGGGGACAGGGGTCCCAGTGGGGGGAGGTGCAGGCCAACATCCACAAGGCGCTCGGCTGCGCCGGCGTCATCACCGACGGCGCGGTGCGGGACCTCGACGAGGTGCGGACGCTCGGGTTCCAGTTCGTCGCCGCCCACATCTCGGTGTCCCACGCCTACGTGCACCTGGTAGACTTCGGGCTGCCCATCAAGGTAGGCGGTCTCTGGGTCAACCCGGGCGATCTGGTCCACGCCGACCAGCACGGCGTCGTGACGATTCCGCCCGACTTGGCGCCAAGGATCCCCGACGCGGTGGCCAAGATCGAAACGACCGAGCGTCGGATCATCAGCCTCTGCCAGTCGCGCGAGTTCTCGGCCGAGCGGCTCAAGGCCCTCTACCGCGAGATCCGGCCCGGCACCTATTGAGATGGCGCGCGTCGCGGTAAATGGCGTCACCCTGGCCGTCCGGGAGTGGCCGGGGCGGGGTCCGGCGCTCGTCCTGATCCACGGGCTCACCGCGAACCACACCTGCTGGGAGAGCCTGGCCGCGGTGCTGTCCCCGGACTACCGGGTCCTCGCCTGGGATCTCCGCGGGCGCGGCGACAGCGACAAGCCCGCGCGCGGCTATAGCCTCGCCCGTCACTCGGACGACCTCGCGGGGCTCCTCGGACACTACGGGCTCGACCACGCCGTGCTCGTGGGGCACTCGCTCGGCGCCGCGATCGCCCTTCACTTCGCCGTGCACTACCCGGAGCGCGTGACGCAACTCGTCCTGGTCGACGGGGGCTTTGACGTCCGTGCGGAGGTCCTCGACTCGCTCGGCCCCGCCATCGCCCGGGTCGGGCTCGAGTTTCCCTCGCTCGACCTGTACCTGCAGATGCTGCAGGGGCTTCCCTTCCTGGCAGGGCGGTGGAACGAACACCTGACGCGGTACTTCACCTACGACGTCGAGCCCGGCCCAGGCGGCGGCGTCCGCTCGAAGGTGGCCCGGCACGCGATCGAGGAGGAGCTGGCGAACCTCGGCCGCGAGCGCCTGTGGGTCTGGCACCGGCAGGTGAAGGCCCCCACCCTCCTGCTGCGCGCCCCGGACGGCCTCCTCGGCGAGACGGACTGTCTCATGACGCAGGACGAGGCCGAGGCGGTGCGCCACGCCATCCCGCGCTGTGCACTCGTCGTCGTCCCGGGGACCAATCACTATACGATCCTCCTCGGCGACAACCCGCTCGTCCAGCGCGCGCTGCGCTCGTTCCTCGACCCGCCGTGAGCCTGGTCCGGCCTCCCGGCGGCGCCGAGTTTGCCGCGCTGACTGAGTTGGCGGCCGAAGTCACGGGGCCCGACCGCGCTGGCGCCTTCGTCCGCTCCTATCTCGAACGACACCACCTGCTCGTGGCCGACCGGGCCGGCGCCGTCGTCGGGCTGCTCGCCTACCGGACCGACTGGTTTCAGTGCACCTTCGTGTCACTCGTCAGCGTGCGCTCGGACTTCCGCCGCCAGGGCGTCGCCCGCGAGCTGTTCCGTTGGGTGGAGGAGATGTCGCCGAGCCCGCGCCTCTTCTCGTCCACGGTGGAGACGAACGCGATCTCGATCCAGATGCACGGCGCGCTCGGCTTCACGCCCTCCGGCCACATCGACAACCTGCCGCAGGGCTACCGAGAGCTGCTCTTCTACAAGGCGCTCCTGCCCGGGCGGCGCCGCTGACAGAGGGCCGCCAGAAGCGCGTCGGTGCACGGCCGCAGGCGCCCCGGTCAGGCAGGACCCGGGAGCGGACGGGACCTGGTCCCCCTCGGCGCGACGCGGGAACGGTGCACGGGTGGACGGCCCGGGCTCGCCTACGAGCCCGGCCTCGGAGATGGCCGTCGCCTGGTGGACTCAGCCGGGAGGACGCCTGCCGCCCCCCGGCGTCGAGGGCCGGGAACGATGCCAGCCGCTCGGCCAGGAGGGATCGCCCTGGCGCGGCGTCACGCCCTGGGGTCAGCGGCGGTCGGGGGACCTCTTCTTGTTCTTGGGCAGGGGCAGCAGGACGGTGAACCGGCTGCCCTTGCCGGGCTCGCTCGCGACCTCGATCGTCCCGCCGTGCGCCTGGACGATCCCGAGGCTCACCGAGAGGCCGAGCCCCGTCCCCTTCACCGCCGGCTTCGTCGTGAAGAACGGCTCGAAGATCCGGGCGAGGTTGGCGTCGGGAATGCCGGTGCCCGTGTCCGCAAATTCGATCCTGATCGCTTCGTCGTGCGGCGCCGCCGTCACCGTCACCGTCAGGGTCCCGCCGTGCGGCATCGCGTCGAGCGCGTTCGTCACGAGGTTCAGGAAGACCTGCTTGCACTGCGGGACGTCGATCTCGATCAGCGGCAGCTTGTCGCCGTACTGCTCGACGATCTTGCAGTTCGACAGGACCGCGTGCCGCTGGATCAGGGCGAGCGTGTCCTTGACCGCCTGTCGGATGTCCACGAGCTCCTTGGCGAAGTCGCGCTGCCGAGAGAAGTCGAGCAGCGCCCGCACGATCTCGCGGATGCGGAGCGACTCGTTCTGGATGAGCTTGAGCGTCTCCTTCCGCGGGGAGGTCTCCGGCGTCTCCTCGTGGAGGAGCGTCGCGTAGCCGAGGATGCTCGTCATCGGGTTGTTGATCTCGTGCGCCACGTTCGCCGCCAGCTCGCCGATGGCCGCCAGCTTCGCCGACTGCACGAGCTGGGCCTCGGTATTCCTGAGTTCCTCCATCTGGCGCTGGAGCCCCTCGTAGAGCCGGGCGTTCTCGGCGGCCACCGCCACCTGGCTGGCCACGATCCGCAGCACCTGCTCGGCGTCCTCCGGCGGGAGCCCGGGGATCGACGTCCGCGCCCGCATGCGCCCAGTGACCCGTCCCTGGATCGCCATCGGCACCTCGATCGTGATGCCGTCGTCGCCTGCCGGCTCGGTGCGGGACGACCGGGCCCGCGTCGGCGGCTCGGGCACCCCGGGGCTCAGCAGCGACACCTCGATCTCCGAAAAGCCGAGGGACTTCGCCAGCCCCGGCAACACCTCGCCGGCCAAGGCGTGCAGGTTCAGCTGGGAGGTGATCATCTCCCCGATGTGATGAAGGCTCTCGAGCTGCGAGGTGCGCGCCGTGAGCCCCCGGTTGACGTGCTCCAGCTCCTGGATCTTCTTCAGCAGGTTTTGGACGAGGCCGCGATTCAGCTCCCGCAGGTACTGCGTCTGCTGGGCCGGCGCCACGTACTCGCGCTTGCCCCGCAGGAACTCCTCAACCTGCTCGGGAAATCGGTCGACGTCGATCGGCTTGGCAATGTACCCGTTGCAGCCGGCGGTGAGGATGCGTTCGCGGTCCCCGCTGTTGGTGTACGCGGTGAGCGCGACGATCAGCGAGGACTGGAGGGCCGGGAACGCCCGCATCGCCGCCGCCGCCTCGTAGCCGTCGAAGCGCGGCATGTTGATGTCCAGGAGGATCAGGTCCGGCTGCTCGCGCACAGCCAGTTCGATGCCCTCGAGCCCGTCTGCGGCGTCGATGACCTGGTAGCCCGCCCCGACGAGCACCCGGCGCACGAGGCGCCGGTTGTCGGGGTTATCCTCCACGTGGAGGATCTTGACCGGATCAGCCATGCTGGCTCCTCACCGAACCTCGACGGGTTCCAGGGGCACCGTAAACGAAAAGGTCGAGCCCCGCCCCGGCCGGCTCTCCACCCAGATCTTACCGCCGTGCAGCTCGACGAACGTCTTTGAAATCGCGAGCCCGAGCCCGGTGCCCCCGAGCGGGAGGTGCATCTGGCCGTTGAGCTGCTGGAACGCCTTGAAGAGCTTGGGCTGGTCCTCCTCCCGGATCCCGATCCCCGTGTCGCTGACGCTGACCAGGAGCGCGTGGTCGTGCGCCTCGACGGACACCGTCACGTCGCCCTCCGGGGTGAACTTGACGGCGTTCGAGAGCAGGTTGAGCAGCACCTGGCGGAACTTCGTGCGGTCGGCCTGCAGGGGGAGCAGCCCCGGCTGGATCGACCGGTGGAGTTTCACCTTGCGACCCCGGATCAGCGACTCCGTCGAGCGGAGGCACTCCGCGACCAGCGGTTCCACGGCCACGGTCTCCAGGACCAGCTCGACCTTCTCAGACTCGATCTTCGAAAAGTCGAGCACGTCGTTGATGAGGTTCAGCAGGTGCACGCCGTTCGAGTGGATCGTCCCGATGTCGTTGCGGTCGTCCGACGTGAGGTCGCTCGTGGGGCTCTTGAGGAGGATCTTCGAGAAGCCGATGATCGAGTTGAGCGGGGTCCGCAGCTCGTGCGAGAACTGAGCCAGGAACTTCGACCGCTGGCGGTCGGCCTCGATCAGTTGCTCGTTGGAGTGCTTCACCTCTTCGTAGAGCCGGCTCGTCTGCAGGGCGATCGTCGCCTGGCCGACCAGGACCTCAAGCAGCTCGAGCTCCTGGGCGTCGAAGACGTCGCTCGACAGCTTCTCGCCGAGGGCCAGGATCCCCAACAGCTCCCCTTCACTCTCCATCGGGATCAGCAGCGCGACCTTCATGTCGGCCAGATCCGGCTCCGCCTCGGCGAGGGCCTCGGCCATGCCACGCCGGATCTGGATTTCCTCGGTGACGAGGACCTCCTTATGATCTCGCAGCCAGCGCACCAGCGGGTGGGTCACGGGGAGCGCGTTCCACTCCCGCTCGACGGCCCCCGAGGACGCCACGCGCTGGACGCGGTACTCCGCGTGCTCGGGGGCGTAGAGATAGAGGACGCCATGCGTCAGCGGGATCCGGCTCACGAGCGTTTGCACGAGCGTGTCGGCCAGCCGGCTCACGTCGAGGAAGGAACCCATCCGGCCCCGGAGGTCCGAGAGGATCTCCTGGAAGCCGTAGCGCTTCCGGAACATGACCCGGTCCAGCCAGGCTTCGATCGAGCGGCTGAGCGGCGTGAACGCGACCGCGAGCAGGAACGCGATCACCACGTCCTCTCGGAGCGAGAACGCGTTCGTCGTATTCCAGCGGTTCTCGACGTAAACGCCGAAGCCCCAGACGAGCGGGAGTATCCCCGCTACCAGGCCGCCGTAAATGGCCACCCGCTTGGCGATGACGCCCACGTCGACGAGCCGGTAGCGAACCACCGCCACCCCGAGCATCAGCGAGAAGAAGGCGTTGGCGGGGATCCCGATCGGGTAGAGCCGTTCGAACCGCGGCACGATGGCGCGCGCGAAGTCCACATAGCCGCCGAGGAGGCTGACGACGGTCCCCCAGAGGATCAGCTTCGCGCGGTTGCGACGGAAGCTTGACTGGATCCCCCAGTAGGCCAGCGCCAGGTGGGTCAAGCCCGCCAGCATGAAGACCTGCATGTAGACGAGGAAGGCCGGGTACAGGACGCCGCCGACGGGGGCGTAGCCCCATGGGGTCAGCTTCACGCCCTTGATGAACAGCGCGGTCGGGTTCACCGCCATGAACAGGGCCGCGAACGCGTACGCGATCAGCAGCATGCGGCGCCAGACCTGGGTACGGTTCAGGAAGAGCAGGACGAAGTGGTAGTAGAGGGGAATCACCGGGATGATCCCCACGAACACGGCCCGCTCCCAGAAGAGCGCCCACGAGGGCGCCGCCGCGGGCATCCGGAGCATGAACACGCCGAAGTTCCACACCGCGAGCCCGGCCAGGAAGTACGCGAACGTGCGGTTGATCCGGCTTTGGAAGTCCCGGTAGAGGACGAGCGCGATCAGCGTCAGGTTGAGCGCGAGCGCGACCAGGGGAAAGAGGTTGTGAATCGTCACAGCTCGGCTCCGTCCACGCTGAACAGGGAGACGTGGTGCTTCTTGCGCTGCTCCTCCATCTCGTCCTTGAGGAGCCCGTAGACCAGTATGTCCCAGTACTGGTGGTTGTAGAAGCACGCCTGTCGGAGGGCGCCCTCCAGCTTGAAGCCGTTGCGAAGGAGGGCGTTCTGGCTCAGACGGTTGTATGCGTAGGCTTTCGCCTCGATCCGGCGGATCCCGAGGCTCTCCAGTGCGTAGAGGACCATCAGACGCCCCGCCTCGACGCCCCAGCCGTGGCGCAGCGAGTGGGGATCGGCGATCACGATCTCGAGGAAGGCGTAGCCGTGGAGCAGATTGATGTTGAACAGCCGGACGAAGCCGACGGGCGCTCCGCTCCCTCTGACGGGAATGATAAGGGCGTTGAGCTGGCTACCGTCCCGGAGCAGGAGGTCGAGGAAGAGATCATTGCGACGATGATACAGGTGCTTATATTGATAGAGGAAGTCGCTGCCCACCATCGCGTCGACGAACGCGCTATCGGCCCACTCGGCAAGGCACGCCATGTCCGCGCGGGTGAACGTGCGGAGGCGCACCCGCTTGCCGTGGGCAAGGACCCGGGACACCGCGGCCGACCCCACGAACGCGCCGACACTCACTGCGGACCCACCTCCCCCGTCAGCCGCCCACATCCGAGCCTACCATAGCCGCATCGATATCGGCTCACGATATTGGACACTTAGAGCGAGAGGCCCGAGGGGAAGCGACACACGGCGGGCGCCAAGCCCCCCGCGTGGTGGACCGCCGCGAACGGTGCTGCCCTGCCTTCGGACTGAACGCTTCGGAGCCGAGCCGCGCATGACCTCGATCGCCGGTCTCCCGCCACGCGACGGCCTGCTCGGCGCGGCGGAGGATCCCGGCTCTAGCGGACGTTCACTGCACTCGTCACCGGTCGATCTCCGCGGCGCATTCCACGCGACGCACCCAGGCCAGACAGCTGATCTCGCCGAGGAACGTCCGTTTCGCGTCCAGGATTTCGAAGCCCGCCTGCGTCAGGGCGTCGTGAAGCTCCTCGGCCGCCATGTAATGAGGCTCGAAATCGCGGCAGCCCTCGAAGAGGGCGGTCGGCAGGAGCCAGCGGAGCGCGCCGAGTGCCGGGCCCCACCCCTCGGACGCCAGGATCGTCTTGAAGGTCGGGAGCACCCGCGCCGGGCGGGAGTAGTTCAGGAAGAGCGCGTGGCCGCCGGGCCGGAGGGCCCGCCGCGTGGCCGCCAGCACCTGCGCGGGCCGCGGGTGCCAGTAGAGCGTGTGCAGGCTCACGGCGAAGTCGAACGCCTCCCGCCACGGCACCTCGTCGCCGCCGATGTCGATCCGGTGGAAGGCGACGTTGGCGACGTTCCGTGCCCGCCGCTTCTCCCGGGCGATCTCGACCAGGTACTCCACGCCGTCGAGCCCGACGATCGTGTAGCCCTCGCGGGCCAGCCGGAAGGCCAGGGTCCCGATGCCCGAGGCCACGTCCAGCACGTGGGCCGACCGGGGGTCCCGCCGGAGGCCGACGGAGCGCTTGGCGTAGCCCGCGACCTCCTCGAGAAGCGCCTCGTAGGGGGGGAACGAGGAGACGATCGCATCGTAGGTGAGGCCGTAGCCAACCGCCACGGCGTGCTCGATCCCGCGATGCAGGCCCGCGCTCAGCGCAGGCCCTGCTCCCCCGATCGCGGGCAGACTCACGCCGCTCATGCCGCGGCCAAGGGTGCACACCGGATGCCACTCGTAACAGACTGATTTGTCGAAGGGACACGGCTCCGTCCGTGCCATTCCGGCCGACGTTTTTTGGCCCGTCGTGCCGGCCGGGCACGTACCGGCGTCACGCGAGGGCGGCGTTGATCGTCTGGGTCAACTCGTCAGGCGTAAAGGGTTTGACCAGGATCCCGTTGACGCCGCCGTCGATCGCCTCGCCGACGACCTCCCGGGTGCCGTGGCCCGTGATCAGGACGATCTTGAGCCCACGGTTCAGAGTGCGGGCGCGCCGGATGACCTCGAAGCCGTTGATGCCGGGCATCTTGTAGTCCACGACGAGCAGGTCGAGCGGGCCCGCCGCGATCTTGGACAGCGCAACCTCGCCCTCGGTGGTCCCGTCGACCTCGTAGCCGATTCGGCCCAGGACCTTCATGCAAAGGTCCAGAATCGGCTTTTCGTCGTCGACCACGAGAATGCGCATCGGACTATGGTCTCCGGCTCTGGCGCTCGTCACGCCGAAGCTTGTATTCGATCGAGTTCACGAGCGCGCGCGACGCCTCGATGATGTTGTCGGAGACACCCACCGTGCCCCCGGTCTCCTCGCCGTCGCCCGAGGTGATGAGGACGCGCATCGTGCGCAGCACGGTCTCGGTCATCATGAGCTACTGGGCCATGGGTGTCAAGATCCGAGGCCGCCCTCACGCGATGGTCGAGAGCGGGACGCGGGCGATCCGGCGCGCGAGCTCGGCGCCGTGCGTCGCCAGCCACGCCTTGGTGGCCGTGTAGCCGTAGCGGAGCGCGGCGTGGCTCGCGGCAAAGCCCATCGAGGGCCCGAACAGCGGCGTGCCCCGCGGCGGCGGCTGGATCAGGAAGATCTGGGTCCCTGGGTGACGCGCGGCCGTCGTCTCCAGATTGTGCTGGAGCAGGCTCCGGCTGTAGATGCGGTTCGCCTGTTCCATGATGAAGTAGAGGCCGCGCTCCCTCAGCGAGCGCTCGCCCGCGTCGTCCAGCGCCGGCACCAAGGGGTTCACGATGACCACGACGTCGGCGCCCGCCTCGACGGCGAGATCGGCGTGGCCGCTGAACCCGACGCCGCCGTCGATGTACTCCCGGCCGCCGATGTTGTACGGCTCGAAGAACCCCGGGATGGCCGACGACGCGGCGATAGCCTGTGAGACCGGCACCTCGGCCAGCTGGCCCCGCCCGAAGACCACGCGCTCGGCGGAGTCGAGATCGATGGCCGGGATGAGCAGGGGACGCTTGAGCGCCGCGAAGGAGTTCGCGAGGCCGCGCGCCGCGAGCGCCGTCCGCATGTATTCCTCGAGCTGCGCGAGCGAGAAGAACCCCGCCGGGAAGTCGTGCTCGGCTCGCGCAAGGATGTCGGGGACGGACGGGCGGGAGCCGGTCGCGGCGTTCTTGCCGATCGCCCACACGAAGCGCGCGAACTGCATGAAGGCGCGGCGGAAGGCGTTGCTCGCGTACACGGACGACCGCGAGAAGTTCAGCGGATCGACCCGGTCCTGGTCGAGGATCTGGTAGAGCTCGGAGGCGGGGAAGCCGTTGGCCATGACGGAGGCCACCACCGCCCCCGCGCTGCAGCCGACGTAGACGTCGAAGTCGCACCCACGGGCCGGCTCGAACACCCCCTCCTCGAGCGCGGCGAGGACCCCGACCTCGTACATCCCGCCGATCACGCCTCCGCCGCAGAGCGCGAGGCCCACGCGCGAACGAGACCGCCGCTGCCACAGGCGTCGAATCCGCTCGATCACCCGCGACCCCCGGTCAGTCCGTATTCGCCCCGCATCCGAGACTCCTCCCCGGCGCGCCGTCCGCGGCGGAGGGCCGCGGAGGAGTCGCTACCCGCCTCGCTCCAGAATAGCGGAACGCACGCGGTGTTACAATTCACGGGGTGAAGCTCGAGCGGGCGCTGATCGGCATGGTGCACCTCTCGCCGCTGCCGGGGAGCCCGCGCTGGGCCGGCTCGATGTCGGCCGTCATCGACCGCGCGCTGGCGGACGCCGGCGCCCTCGCCGACAACGGGTTCGACGCGCTCTTGCTCGAGAACTTCGGCGACGTCCCGTTCGCGCCCGGGCGGGTGGAGGCCGCCACCGTCGCGGCGCTGGCCGTCGTCGCCGACCACGTGGGACGGGCCGTCCCCCGCGTGCCGCTCGGCGTCAACGTGCTGAAGTCTGACGCGCGCGCGGCCCTCGCGATCGCCACCGCGGTCGGCGCCCGCTTCATCCGCGTCAACGTCCACGCCGCCGCCGTCGTCGCCGACCAAGGCATCGTGCAGACCGACGCCTACCACACGCTCCGCGATCGGCGGCTGCTCGGGGCCGACGTGCGCATCTACGCCGACGTACAGGGAAAGCACGCCGTGCCCCTCGGGGCCATCGACCTCGAGCAGCACGCGCGCGACCTGGTCCACCGCGGCCTCGCCGACGCGCTCATCGTGTCCGGTCGCGCCACCGGCGAGCCGACCGCGCTCGGCGATCTCAAGCGCGTCCGCGACGCGGTGCCGGGGGTAGCCGTGCTCGTCGGCAGCGGGGTGACGCCGGAGACGGCGGCCGAGCTCCTGTCGGTCGCCGACGCCCTCGTCGTCGGCAGCTGGCTCAAGCGCGACGGCGACGTCCGAAATCCGATCGACCCGGCGCGCGTTCGGAGACTTGTCCAGGCGGCTCGCGGCTAGCCTCGCCCTCCTGGCGTTCCTCGCCCCCGGATGCGTCGCACGGCCCCGACGCCCGCCGGATCCGATGCTCGACGAGCTGGGGCAGCTCCTCCTCGTGGCATTCGAGGGCACGACGGTCGCGGGCAATCGGCAGCTCGACCGGCTCCTGTGCGAGATCCGCGTGAGCGGCGTCGTCCTCTTGGCGGACTCGAACATCGAGTCTCCGGCGCAGCTGCGGGCCCTCACCGCCGATCTCCAGCGCCGGTCGCACGAGTGCACCGGCCGGCCGCTCCTGATCGCCACCGACGCCGAGGGCGGAGAGATCATGCGCCTCTCACCGCGCGGAGGGTGGGAGCCGACCCTCTCGCACGAGGAGCTCGGGCGGGCCGGGGATCTTGCGCTCACCGAACTGGAGGCGCGGCGAATCGGCTTCATGCTGCGCGACGCCGGCGTCAACTGGAACCTGGCGCCCGTGGTCGACGTTGGCTACAACCCGGCCAACCCCGTGATCGTCGAGCACGGGCGGAGCTTCGCCGCGAACCCGCTCCGCGTCGCGGCCCAGGCCCGCGCCTACCTGAGGGGATTGCGGGCGGCCGACATCCTCACGACGCTCAAACACTTCCCCGGCCACGGCTCGAGCTACGCCGACTCGCACGCGGGCTTCGTCGACGTGACCGAGACCGCCGATGCCGCGATCGAGCTCTACCCGTACCGCGCGCTGCTCGGTGAGGGGCTCGTCGACGCCGTGATGACGGCGCACGTCTTCAATCGCCGCCAGGACCCCGATTTCCCGGCCACGCTCTCGCCCGCCACGCTGACGGGGCTCCTGCGCCAGGAGCTCCAGTGGGCGGGCGTCATCGTCTCGGACGACATGCGGATGGGCGCGATCAGCGCCGACTACGGCTTCGCCGAGGCCGTCGTGCAGGCGGTCCGCGCGGGCGTCGACCTGCTGCTGATCGGCGACGACCGGCTCGACGACGGCCGGTCCGCCGCCGTCTCCGCGCTCGCCGCGCTCCGCCGGGCGGTCGAGGACGGACGGCTCTCCGACGAGCGGATCGCGGCGTCACTCGAGCGGATCCGTCGACTGACGGCCAAGCTCTGAGCGCTGGCCCGCGTCAGAGAGACACAAGGTGTCGGACATCCCCACGCTCGGGCCCACGCCGGCGGCCGCGCCGGCGACGCGGACGGGCCGCTCAGCGGCCGACCGGCCCCGAGCGGCCAAGGAGTGCGTCCACCTCGGCGCGACGCGGAAGGGAGGGCCGAGCGCCACGCTTGGTGCAGGCGAGCGCGGCGGCGGCCGTCGCCAACCGGAGCGCCTGCCAGAGGGCCGCACCCTCCGCGAGCCCGACGGCGAGGGCGCCGTTGAAGGCGTCGCCCGCGGCGGTCGTGTCGACCGCGGTCACGGGAAACGCCGGGACCGCGAGGTCGCCGGCCGCGGACGAGGCGAGCGCGCCCCGCTCGCCGAGCGTGACGACCACCGCGCCGACGCCCCGCGCGCGGAGGAGGCGCCCGACCGCTCGGGCCTCCCCCAGCTCCGCCACGCTGACGCCGCCCAGACGGGCCGCCTCGCTCTCGTTGGGCGTCAGATAGTCGACGAGCGGCCAGACGCTCGGGTCGACGTCGCGCACCGGAGCCGGGTTCAGGATCGTGACCTTCCCCCGCGCGCGGGCGAGCTCGAGGGCCCGCACGACGGTCTCGACCGGCGTCTCGAGCTGGCACAGCACGACATCCGCCCACGCGAAGTCGGTCTCCCACCGCTCGACCGCCGACGGCGGCAGGCATCGGTTGGCGCCGGGCGCCACCGCGATCTGGTTCCGGCCGCGCGCGTCGACGACGATCAGCGCCGTGCCCGTCGCGGCGTCCGGCGCGGTCGCCAGGCCGGCGACCCCGATCCCCTCCGCCTCGAGCCCCGCGCGGATCTCGGCGCCCGACGCGTCGGCACCCACGCAGCCGAGCAGGCGGACCTCGGCGCCGAGCCGTCGGGCGGCGACGGCCTGGTTGGCACCCTTGCCGCCGTGGGTCACGAGCAGCGTCCCCTCTGACACCGTTTCCCCGGGCGCGGGGAGCCGCTCCACTAGGGCGACCAGGTCGATATTGGCGGAGCCTACGACGAGGACGCGCGGCATAGACGCTCGAGGAACCAGGGGACGAAGCGTTCCGCCTCGACGGCCAGCGCCACGCGACAGTTCGGCGGCCCGGGCCGCCGCCGGGTCTCGCCGTCGGCACCGATCTCGAGCCGGACCCGCTCGAAGGTGACGAAGGACGGTGAGAGCGCGACGCCGACGGCGAGGGGGTCGTGCAGCGTCAGGCCCGGGTGGTCCGCCGCCGCCTCGACGCGGAAGGCGAACCGGGTAAACGTCGAGACGAAGTCGGCGAGGCGCTGCGGCGCCCGCTCGAGCGCCGTGTCGAGGGCGGCACGCGCGAGGATGACGCGCTGCGTGACGTCGAGCGGGACGAGCTCAAGCGGAAGGCCGGCCGCCACCACCCGGTCGGCGGCCTCCGGGTCGACGTGCATGTTGAACTCGGCGGTGGGCGTCACGTTGCCCGGCACGTCGACCGCCCCCCCCATGACGACGAGACGCCCGATGTCCGCGAGGGCAGTGGCGTCGAGCTCGAGCGCCTGGGCCACGTTCGTCAGCGGCCCGATCGCCACGACGGTCAGCATCCGTCCGACCCGGCGCGCCGTCTCAACGAGGGTACGCGCGGCCAAGCCGGGCGCCGTCGCGGGCGGCGACGCCTCCGGCGGGAGGGCGTCGCCGAGACCGTCGGCGCCGTGGTAGTGAGTGGCGGTCCGCAGCGGGCGCGCGAGCGGACCGGCGGCCCCCTCGACGATCCACGGCGGTCGGATCGGCGCCGCGACCGCGACGACCCGGCGGGCGTTCCGGGTGCAGAGCGGCACCTCGACGTTGCCGGCGACGGTCGTGATCGCCTCCACGCGGCACTCGGGCGAGCCGAACGCCAGCAGCAGCGCGAGAGCGTCGTCGATGCCGGGATCGGTGTCGATCAGGAGGGGCGTCATGGTATCGTTAAGGCTAGGACGTCCCTATAAGGGGGGAGGACCCATGAACATCCTCATCATCTACTGCGGGGAGTGAAACTACCTCCCCCAGGCCTCCAGTTTGCAGGCCGCCATCAAGCAGAAGTACGGGATCACCGCCGGCCTCAAGGAAGGCTTCGGCGGCATCTTCGAGGTCGCGATCGACGGCAAGACCGTCTACTCGAACAAGACGACGTACCGCTTCCCGACCGACCAGGAGATCTTCGAGAAGATCGACGCCGCTAGGAAGTAACACGGCCGCGCTCGAGCTCTTCGGCAAACCGCGGATGGGCCACGGCGACCAAGGCCGCGGCCCGTTCCCTCTCGCTGAGCCCGGTCAGCCGGGCGGCCCCGTGTTCCGTCACGATCCAGTCGACGAGATAGCGTGGCGTGGTCACGGCGGCACCGGCGGCGAGCCGCGGGACGATCCGCGAGACGGTGCCGTCGCGGGCCGTCGACGGGAGCGCGATGATCGACGCCCCGCCGGGCGCCCGTGAGGCGCCGAGCACGAAGTCGAACTGACCGCCGATCCCGGCGACCTGCCGGCCGCCGATGCTCTCCGCCGTCACCTGGCCCGTCAGGTCCACCTCCAGCGCCGAGTTGATCGAGACGAACCGCGGCAGGCGGGCCACGACCGCCGGGTCATGGACGTACTCCGAGGATTCCATGTTGACCGCCGGGTTCTCGTGGGCGAATCCGAACACCCGTGGCGTCCCCATGATCTCGCCGATGTCCATGCGGCCACGGTGAAACGGCTTCGCGGCGCTCGTGACCACTCCCGCCTCGCAGAGCGGTACGGCGCCGTCGACCAAGAGCGAGTGTAGGGACAGGTCCCGCCTGTCGCCGAGGAACTCCAGGACCGCCTGCGGACTCGCGCCGAGCCCGATCTGCACCGTCGCGCCGTCCGGGACCAGCTCGGCCGCCCGTCGCCCGATCGCGCGCTCGGTCGCCCCTAGCACGGGCGGCGGATAGACCAGGAGCTCCTCGTCGGCCTCGGCCCAGCCGTCGACCTGCGACCGGTGAAGCGCGCCGCCGAGCGTGCGCGGCATCCGGGGGTTGACCTGCGCAATCACGAGCGGGGCCTGGCGGGCGGCCGGCAGCGTGACGCTCGCGGAGACGCCCAGGCTCAGGTAGCCGTGGGCGTCGGGGGGCGCGGCGTGGACGACGACGCAGTCCGGCGCCCAGGCGCCGCCGCGGTTGAAGACGCGCGGAAGGTCGAAGTACCGCACCGGGACGAAGTCGACCTGCCCCCGCCGCGCCGCGTCGGCGAGCGGCGGCGACATGTGCCAGGTCACGAAGGTGATCTTCCCCGCGAGGTCGGGCCGGCAGAACGGATAGTCGCCGAGGTGGATTCCGCCCATGAGCGTGAGGGGCTGGAGCCGGTCCGCCTGGCGGCAGAGCTCGGCGACCAGGCTCACCGGCTCGCCGCAGCCGGGCGGGAGCAGAACCCTCATGCCAGGCCGGAGGCGGGCGACCAGATCCGCGAGCGAGCCCTTCGCGAAGGAGCGCATGCCGGGAGTGGCGCATTGTAATCGAGCGGACGGGCCGCCGGCAACCGCGCCCGCGGGCGTACAATTGACGCGCCATGCCGCTCGCGCCGTTTCTGCCCTTCGTTCGCCGCTGGTTCGAGGAGACGTTCGGGGCGCCGACGCGCCCGCAGCGCGAGGGGTGGGCGTCGATCGCGGCCGGTCGACACACGCTGATCGTCGCGCCGACGGGATCCGGCAAGACGCTGGCGGCCTTCCTCTGGACCCTCGACCACCTGTACCGCCTGGCGCTCGAGGGCCGCCTCGAGGATAGGGTCTACGTCGTCTACGTCTCGCCCCTCCGGGCCCTGAACAACGACATCGAGAAGAACCTGCGCGAGCCGCTGGCCGGCATCTCCGCCGCCGCGGCCGCCGCGGGCCACCGGCTGCCCGAGCTGCGGGTGGCCGTGCGCACGGGCGACACGCAGGCCTCGGCGCGCCAGGCGATGACGCGGCGGCCCCCGCACGTGCTGATCACGACGCCCGAGTCCCTCTACCTCCTGCTCACGGCGGAGAGGTTCCGCCCCGCCCTCGCCGGCGCGCGTGCGCCTGCCGGCCCTGGCGCTCTCGCTCGAGCGGCTGGGGGCGCTCGCGGGGGAGGGCCTGCAGCGGATCGGCTGCTCGGCGACGGTCCGCCCGGTGGAGGACGCCCTCGGCTTCCTCGTCGGCGCCGGGCGCGGCGGCGCGGTCGTGGACGCCGGCTTCTCGCGGGCGATGGAGCTCGAGGTCGTCACCCCCGTCGCCGATTTCCTGACGGCGCCGAGCGACACCGTGTGGGACGCGCTGCTCCAGCAGGTCGCCGAGTGGGTGGCGGCGCACCGGACCACGCTCGTCTTCGCGCCGAGCCGCCGCGCCGCGGAGCGCCTCGCCCGCAACCTCGACGACCGGCTCCCCGAGGGCAGCGTCCTCGCCCACCACGGCTCGCTGTCGCGGCGGGCGCGGCTCGAGGCCGAGGACCGCCTCAAGAGGGGTGCGCTCCGCGCGCTCGTCGCCACCTCCTCGCTCGAGCTCGGCATCGACGTGGGCGCCATCGACCTCGTCGTCCAGACGCAGTCGCCGCGTACGATCGCGGCGGTCCTGCAGCGCGTCGGGCGCGCCGGACACCTGCTGACGCGCGTCTCGCGGGGCAAGATCATCGCCACCCGGGGCGAGGAGCTGGTCGAGGCCGCCGCCGTCGCCCGCGCGATCCGCGCCGAGGAGCTCGACCGCCAGACGATGCCCGAGGCCCCGCTCGACGTGCTCGCGCAGCAGATCGTCGCCTGCGTGGCGACCGGCCCGTGGGAGGTCGACGGGCTCCTCGCCCTCTGTCGCCGCGCCGCGCCGTACCGGGCGCTCGGCCGGGAGGCGTTCGTCGCGGTCGTGCGCGCGCTGGCCGAGCCGCTGCCCGCCGAGGTCAAGGGGGCCGCGCCCCGCATCCTCTGGGACCGAGTCAACGACCGCCTGCACGCCCGCCGCGGGAGCCGCCTGCTCGCGCTGACCTCGGGCGGCACGATCCCGGACTCGGGGCTCTACGACGTCTACGTCGCCGACACCGATTTGAAGGTCGGCACCCTCGACGAGGAGTTCGTGACCGAGAGCCTGCCCGGCGACGTCTTCCTCCTCGGGTCCCACGCGTGGCGGATCGCGAAGGTGCGCGCCGACCGCGTCCTGGTGGAGGACGCGCACGGCATGTCCCCCACGGTGCCCTTCTGGAGGGGCGAGCATCCGTCACGCTCGTGGGACCTCGGCGTGTTGGTCGGCCGGCTCCGCCGCGACGTCGCCGAGCGGCTCGACGATCCCGGGTTCGAGCCGTGGGCCGCGCGCGAGTGCGGCCTCCACCCGACGGCCGCGCGCGCGCTCCGCGCCTGGATCGCCAAGGGACGCGAGCTGCTGGGCTGCGTGCCCGACGACCGGACCATCGTGGTGGAGTCGTTCGGCGACGAGCTGGGCGGGCGGCACGCGATGATCCACTCGGTCTTCGGCATGCGCGTCAACGGGGCCTGGGGCATCGTGCTGCGCGAGGCGCTCCGGCGGCGCTTCGGGCTGGTCGCGGAAGCGAGCCACGTCGACGACGGCGTGCTCCTCTCGTTCGCCCCCGGCCAGGTCCCGCCGGCGCCCGGCCGCCTGCCGCTGCTGGTGCCGCCCGAGGACCTCGACCACCTCCTCGGCCACGGCTTGATCGGCTCGCCGCTCTTCGCCACCCGCTTCCGCCACGCGGCCGTGCGCGCCCTCTTCATCCCCCGCATGTCGCGCGGGCAGCGGACGCCCGCCTGGCTCCAGCGCCTCAAGGCCGACGCGCTCTTGGAGGCGGTCGGCGGCCAGCCGGAGTTCCCGATCGTCGCCGAGACGCTCCGCGAGTGCTTCGACGACGCGCTCGACGTGGCCCACCTGAGGGAGATCCTCGGCGGGCTCCGCGCGGGCGCCCTCGAGGTGCGGCACGTCGACACCCCGCTGCCGTCGCCGTTCGTCTATCCCCTCCTCCTCGCCTGGGACTGGGCGTACCTCGGCGCCGGCCACGCCGAGGAGCGACGGAGCGACGCGGTGGTCATGCGCAAGGCCTGGCCCGCACCGGCCGGCCGGCTCGAGCCCGACGCCGTGGCCGCCGTCGTCGCCGAACTCCAGCGGACCGCGCCCGAGCGCCGCGCGCGGGACCCGAATGAGCTGGCCGGACTCCTGGAGGAGCTCGGCGAGCTGACGGCCGCCGAGGTGGCCGCGCGCGTGGTCGGTGAACCCGGACCGATGCTCGACGCCCTCCGGGCCGAGGGCCGCGTGCGCGCCGTCGACTTCGGCAACGGGCGCCGCGCCCTCGTCTCAACGATCGAGGTGCCGATGTACGCCGCGATCGGCGCCCGGCTCACCTCGGGGGAGCTGGAGACGTGCCCGGGGCAGTTCGGGGGGAGCGCCCCCGACCCCCCGGCGCTCGAGCGGATCCTGCTCCGCGCCGTCCGTACCCGCGGCCCCGTCACGGCCGCGGAACTGGCCGGCCGGTATGACGTGGCCGAGGTCGCCGTCGCCGGCGCCCTCGACGCCGCCCTCGCCCGGGGCGCGCTCCGCCAGCTTCCCGACGGCCTCTACATCCACGTCGCCGTCCTCGACGAGATCCAGCGCCGGCAGGCGCACGCGCGCCGGGTCGTCCGCGCCGTCGCCTCGCCGGAGCGTTTCGCCGCGTTCGTCCTGCGGCGCCAGCACGTCCATCCCGATCACCGCCTGGTCGGGCCATCCGGCCTGCTCAAGGCGCTCGAGCCCCTCCAGGGCGAGGATCACCCGGTGAAGCTCTGGGAGCAGGAGCTGCTGCCGGCGCGCCTCGAAGGCTACGAGTCCGCGTGGCTCGACCAACTCGGCCTCTCCGGCGACCTCGTGTGGACGCCATTCGAGCGCCGCCTGGGCCGCGTCGGCGTCGCGCTCCGGGACAACCTCGGGTGGCTCAGAGAACCGACCGCCGAGCCGCCGCTCGGCGAGCACCAGAAGGGAATCCTGAGACAGCTCGAGGTGCGGGGGGCGTCGTTCGTCCAGGAGATCGCGCGCGGCGTCGCGCTCGACGGCGCCGCGGTCCTCGCCGCGCTCTGGGAGCTCTTCTGGGCCGGGCTCGTCACGCCGGACAGCTTCCAGGCGATCCGGCGCGGTCCCGAGCCCGCGGCGGCGCGACGGGACCGACGGCGCTATCGGCCGGCCGGCGCGCCGCTCACCGCCGGCGGACGCTGGAGCGTGTTCGCCGCCGAGGACCCGGTGACGGCGGAGCAGCGCGACGAGGCGTGGGCGCAGCTGCTGCTCGCACGCTACGGCGTCGTGGCACGGGAGCTGGCGCGCGGCGACTGGAGCCGACTCCGCCACGCGCTCCTGCGGATGGAGTACGGCGGCGAGGCGCTCCGGGGCTACTTCGTCGAGGGGCTGTCGGGCGAGCAGTACGCGCTGCCGGACGCCGTCCGCGAGCTCGAGGCCGAACGGCGCCGCGCGGAGCCGCACGTACTGCTGAACGTCTGCGACCCGGCGAATCTCTGGGGCGTCGCGTTCCCGCTCCTCCGGCTGGATGGCACGCGCGCCATGGCCGCTCGCATCCCGCAGAACTGGCTCGTCGCGCGCGGCGGCCGCCCGGTCCTGCTCGCCGAGGGCCACGGGCGCGAGCTCGCCAGGCTCTCCGGATGGGAGGCGGCGGACCTCGGAGGTGTCGTCGCCGCGCTCAAGTCGGTCATCGACCGCCCCCTCGCCCTCCGTCCGATCCGGCGGCTCGAGGTGCTCACCTGGGACGGGGCGCCCGCGCGAGAGACCGAGGCCGGCCCGGCGTTCCTCGACGCCGGCTTCACGGCGGACGGGCCGCGGCTGTCCTGGGACGGCTATCCGGGGCCCACCCGGCGCTGACACCCTTCCCGGACGGTCGGGGCGGGGCCGGCGAGGAGACGGCGTCCTGCCGATGCGCGGGCGTCCCAGCGCTGCGGCGGCGCGGCGATCCACCGCGGCGAAGACTCCGACGCGGCCACGGGGACCGAACGCCGCCCGAAGGTGAGCCGATCCTGGCTTCCTTGACGCCCGCGCGCCGCCCTCCCTACACTCGCGCCGTGTGGCGCCCGCTCCTGATCGCGCTCGCGCTCGTCGCCGCCGACACGACGGTCGCTCCCGCCGAGCACCGCGTCTATTACCGGTACGTCGTTCTCGGGTACGTCGGCGACCGGGAGGGCCGCCCGCTCGCCCGCCAGCCGGTCACGCTGGTCCGCGACAAGACGGGCCTCGCCTACCAAGACGAGACAAATGACGGCGGCTTCTACCTGATCGTCGCCCGGCTCGACGACCACAGCGTCGGGGAGCGGCTGACCCTGAGGATCGGGCGGGTCGAGACCTCCATCATCGCCCGGTTCGACCCGCAGAACCACGTCGACGATCGCGGGACGCGCATGGACGTCGTGGCGGGCCGGCCGGTCGAGCGCGCCGCGTGGTTCGCCTCGACGCTCCGACGGGTCCTCGGCACGAAGTGACGACCGGTCGCGGCGCGTGACGGCCCTGACAGCTGGAGTACACTTGGGCGCCGGCAAACATCGCCCGGACCGAAGTCCGGGGCTTTCAGAGAAAGGAGCCCGTGCTTGAGCCCGAGAGCCTGGCCTTGCGGTTCCAGGTCGACGGTTCGTCGGCCCGCCTGGCTGCGCGGTAGCCTCCCCGTCCAGCCCCACCGTCGTTTCGACGGCTGTCTGAGCGGGCCCACGGCTTGGGTCTCGCCAGGGCCGCTCGCGGAGCGCGTGCTCAGCTCCACCCGGGGAGAGTCCACCATGGAGATCGGCGCGCCTCCCCGCCCTGAAGGGCGAGGGTTCCGCGCAGGGAGCGTTCGATGAGCGCTGGCGCCCGGCGCCCCACAGGGGCCGGGGCCGTCCGGCAGGGAGGCCGCGCATGAAAGCCTACGTGCTGATCGAGACCACGCCGGGGAAGACCAAGGCCATCAAGAAGATGCTCGGCAAGCTGAAGAGCGGCGCCACCACCGTGGTCGCGCTCGACGCCGTGACCGGGCCGTACGATTTCATCGCGGTCGTCGAGGGACCGAGCCTCGACGCGATCGGCCAGCTCGTCACGGAATCGCTCGGGACGATCGACGGCGTCACCCGCACGACGACCTGCATCGCGGTGTCGATCGGCTAGGGCGCCGACCCGGTGCGAGTTCTCGTCGTCGGCGGCACCGAGTTCGTCAGCCTGCACGTCGTCCGCGCGCTCCAGCGGGAGGGCCACGAGGTCACCGTCCTCAACCGCGGCCGGCGGCCCGAGCGCGTCCCCGCCGGCGTGCGGGCGATCGTCGCGGACCGCACGCAGCACACGGCGCTGGCGCGGGCGCTCGCCGGGCAGGGGTTCGACGCCGTGTACGACGTCGCCTACGCGCCGACGACGGGCGAGGACGTCGCCGCCCTGCTCGACGCCCTCGGGCCCGGGCTGCGGCACGCGGTCTTCGTGTCGACCGGCCGCGTGTACGACCACTCGCTCCCTCTCCCGCTCGGCGAGGAGACGCCGCGAAGCCTCTACTGGGGCGAGTACGCGAAGCACAAGATCGAGGGGGAGGACGCGTTGCTCGAGCGCCATCGGCGCCGCGGGCTACCGATCACGATCGTGCGTCCCACCCACGTCTACGGCCCGCTCAACACCCGCAACAACGAGACGTTCTTCTTCGACCGGATCCTGCGGGGGCGACCGGTGCTCGTCCCCGGCGCCGGCGGCTGGCTCCGCCAGTTCGGCCACGTCGAGGATCTCGCGGACGCCATGACGGCGATGCTCGGCGAGCCGCGCGCGGCCGGCCAGGCCTACAACGTCACCGGCGAGGAAGTCATCACCCAGGTCGGCTTCGTCGAACTGGTCGCCGAGGTCGTGGGCCGGCCCGTCACGCTGGTGTCGTTCGATCCCCTCTTCCTCCCGCGCGTCCCGCCGGGCCCGGTGTTCGGCCAGAACCTCGTCTACGATTGCCACGCCGTCTATGCGACGGCGAAGCTTCGCGCAGAGCTCGGGCTGCGCCCGCGCTACACGCTCGGCGCCGGCCTCGCCCAGACGTGGGAGTGGTACCGCAAGGAAGGCCTCGACCGCCGCCCGGTCGACTTCGCCACCGAGGACGCGCTCCTCGCCCTGATCCGGTCGTAGAGGTGGGGCCGATCCTCGTCTACTATCCCGACCCGGCGGAGGCCAGGGCGTACGCGCGCTTCGTGCGGCCTCCGCGCGGAGCCGCCGTGGAGTGCTGCGACAGCCCCGCGGCCGCCGCCCGCCGCATCGAGGACGCCGAGATCCTCTACGCCTGGGCCTTCCCCGCACACCTCCTGGCTCGCGCGCGGCGGCTCCGCTGGGTGCAGGCGATGGGCGCCGGCGTCGACCGGTTCCTCGTCCCCGAGCTGCCCGAGGGCACCGTGCTCACCCGGGCCCCCGTGTTCGGGCCGTGGATGGTCGAGTACGTGTTCGGCTGGTGCGCGTGGGTCACCCAGAAGGCGGAGGCGTATCGGCAGGCGCAGCGCGAGCACCGCTGGCTGGCGGCGGTCCCCGACCGGCTCCGGGGTCGCACGCTCGCGATCGTCGGGCTCGGGACGACCGGGCGCGCGCTCGCCCGAGCCGCCCGTGCGTTCGGCATGCGCGTCACCGGCGTGAGCCGCTGCGGGCGCCGCGTCGCCCACGTCGACCACGTCTACCCCACGGCGCGGTTGACGCGCGCGCTCGCGGAGGCCGACTTCGCCGTGCTCGCCGTTCCCCTCACCGCGCAGACCCGGCGCCTGATCGGCGCGCGGGAGCTGGCCGCGCTCCGGCCGAGCGCGTGGCTCGTGAACGTCGCCCGGGGACCGATCGTCGAGGAGCAGGCGCTCCTGGCCGCGCTCCGGCAGGGACGGCTCGCGGGGGCGATCCTCGACGTGTTCGACGAGGAACCGCTCCCCGCCGGGCACCCGCTCTGGGATCTCCCGAACGTCGTGATCACGCCCCACGTGGCGGGCCCGAGCACGCCCGCCGAGATCGGGAGCGTCTTCAACGACAACCTCCGGCGCTACGCGGCGGCGCGCAGGCTCGCCCACCGGGTCGATCGCCGGCGCGGATATTGAGCTCCCTGATCGGACGCCCGCTGCGCCCACGGCGGCCGGCACGGATCGACGGCCGCAGGGCGGGAGGCTACTGGCTAGGGGTCGCGGGGGGCTGGATCGCCCGCGTCGCGTTCAATTCGACGTAGGTAAACCAGGTCGTCAGGCCTTCGTAGATGTGGACCTGGAGGGCGTTGCCCCCCTTCTCGTAGACCTGGATGGTCCCGGCGTTCGACGTGCTCGTCGTGCTGACGTGCTTCCAGCCGTTGGCCTCCAAGGTCGCGCGCATGGCCCGGGTCAGGCTCTCGGGCTCGAGACGGCCGCGATAGACGAGCCGGGCCGCCTTGACGCTCGGCGACTCGATGATGGTGGACTTGTCGGGCTGGTAGGTGAGACCCTTGGGAACGGGGATATCCTCGAACTCGCTGTGGGGCGGTTGCGACTTCACGGTCGCGCATCCGGCGGCGACGACGAGCACGAGGACGCTGAGCAGCAGGCGGGCCAACCGCATGGCTGGATGGTACCAAGCGACCGCACGGGCCCCCAAGAGATTTGTGGCGTCCCTGCTGATCACCGCGTCGGTCCTCCCGGGCTGCGCGCATCGCACCGTGCCACCGATCGGCTTCGCGGGCACCCCCTTCAAGCCCGACGCCGACGAGCGCCGGCTCTGGGCCGAGGCCGAGCGGGAAGAGGCGAAACTCCAGACGGCGGCCGGGCTCTACGGCGATCCCCTGCTCGAGGCATATCTGGCGAGGATCGGCGCCCGCCTGACGCCGGGAGAGGTGAAGCAGGCCGGCGGGCCCGGCTTCGAGTTCCACGTCGTGCGCGACCCGACGCTGAGCGCGTTCGCGATGCCGAATGGCCGGGTCTACGTGCACACCGGGCTCCTGGCGCGGGTCGAGGACGAGGCGCAGCTCGCGATGATCCTCGGGCACGAGATCACCCACGTCACCAACCGGCACGCGCTCCAGTTCCAGCGCGACGCGCGGAACCGGGTTGTCCCGCTGAGCGTGCGCGCGATCGCCGAGTCGATCGGCGCCGCGGCGGCGGGGCCCTGGGCCGAGCACGGCGACCGGGCGGGCACCGCCGGGCTCAGCCAGACGGCCCAGGTCGTGCTCGGGCTCGGCCTCAAGGTCGCGGCCCTCGCCGCGATCAACGGCTACGGGCGGGACCTCGAGCGGGAGGCGGACACGGGCGGCCTGCAGAAGCTGGTGGCGGCCGGCTATGATCCCAGCGAGGCGCCCAAGGTGTTCGCGCTCCTGGGGAAGGAGGCGAGGGAACGCGGCGCCCCCGAGGCGTTCTTCTTCGGAAACCCCCGGCGGCTCGACGAGCGCCTGAAGGACGCGGAGGTTCTGGTGCAGACCAGGTACGCGGGCGTCCGCGGCGAGGTCAACACGGAGGAGTTCGCGCTCCGTACGCGCACCGTCGTGCGCGACAACGCGCTGCTCGACATCCACGCGGGACGCTTCACGCTCGCCCAGGCGCAGCTCGATCGCGTGCTCGCGCTGGCGCCGAAGGATCCGACCGCGCACCTCTAC
>QHRX01000275.1 GCA_003221455.1 Candidatus Rokuibacteriota bacterium | reverse complement strand
GCCGCGCGTCCCGAAGCCGGCCGAGCACGAGCCCGACCGCCGGCCCCCGCGGCACCCCCAGCGCGATCAGCTCCTCGCCGCGCAGCACGCCCCGGACCTGGGCGGCGCCGCCAAGGTACCAGTCGAGGGCGGCCCGCGCCGGGCGGTCCCCGCCGAGCCACGCCCAGGCGAGCTCGATCGCCGCGCGGCCGCGCAGCAGCGCCGCCCGGCGGCTCGCGGGGGCCCCGGACAGGGCGGCCAGCCGCTCGGCGAGGAGCGGCCCGGCCTCCCGCGCCCGGAGGAGCCGGGCGAGCGGCTCGCCGGAAAAGCCGAGGCCCCGCAATCCGGCGGCGGCGACCTCGGCCGCCTGGTCGCCTACGATCGCGAGCGCCGCCAGCTCGAGCGGCGGCGCCGCGAGGCCGCGCTCGCGGAGCCAGCCGAGCGCCGCGGGGAGCCCCTCGAGCCGGGCGCGGGTCACGCGCGAGAACCGGAGCCGGGGATCGAGGAGCCGGAAGGCGCCCGCCGCGCCCAGGCGCGCGAGCGCCGCCGCCGGCGCCGCGTCGTCAAGCACGCGCTCGATCTCGGCGGCGATGCGCCCGCCCGAGAGCGCCGGGTACGGAGCCAGGCGAAGGGCGAGCGCCTGCGCCCGGAGCGTGGCGCGCTCGAGGGAGAAGCCCAAACGCGCGGCGTACCGGGCCGCTCGGAAGATCCGGGTCGGGTCCTCGACGAACGACAGGGGATGCAGCACCCGGAGGCGGCGGCGGAGCATGTCCTGCCGGCCGCCGAGGGGATCGAGGAGGCGGAGGGCGCCCGAGTCGAGCTCCACGGCCATCGCGTTCACGCCGAAGTCCCGCCGCGCAAGGTCGTCGAGGATCGTCCCGGCCCGGACCGTCGGCAAGGCGCCCGGCGCCGCGTAACGCTCGGCGCGGGCCGTGACGAGGTCGAGGCGGCCCGGGCGCAGTCCCTCGATCGAGGCCGTCCCGAACACGGGGTGGACGGTGAGGGTCCCGCCGAGCGCGCGCGCGACGCGCCGCGCGACGGCGATCGCGTCGCCCTCGACGACGACGTCCAGGTCACGGCCCTCCGCCCTCGCCGTCCGCGCGCCGTCGATCAAGGCGTCGCGGACGACCCCGCCCACGGCGAAGGCCCGGGCGCCGGCCGCGTCGGCCAGGCGCCCGACCTCCGCCAAGAGCTCGAGGACCTCGGCCGCGCAGCGGGACCGGAGTCGCACGACGAGGGACGGGCCGGCGACCGCGGCGCCGGCGAGCGCCGCCCGGCCGACGGCGCCGATCGGCCGGAACCGGTCCAGCACGAGCACGGCGGGAGCGCCGGCCAGCAACCGGCGGCGCACGCCGACCTCCGAGTCGCCCCGGAGCACCGCCGGGACCGGGCGCGCCAGCTCAGCCACCCGGAGCGTCTCGAGCCCGAGGGCCATCGCCCGCGCCAGGTCGCCCGGGAACACCAGCGCCTTTTGCCCGGCGAGCACGAGCGCCCGCCCCCTCCCCGTCCCCAGGAGCGCACGCCCCCGAAGCACGGAGGCGTCGGCGGGACACGGGACCACGCGCACGTCGGTGAGGTCGCCCGCCCGGACGTCGACCTGCGGATAGGCGTGGGCGCGCCGCGCCGTCACGCGGATCTCCCCCGCGAGCCGGCCCGGGGATGGAACTGGCGGTACATCCGGAGCACGGCGGACGACGGCAGGTGGGTGTAGATCTGAGTCGTCGCGATGTCGGCGTGCCCGAGCATCGCCTGGACGGACCGCAGATCCGCCCCGCCCTCGAGCAGGTGGCTCGCGAAGGAGTGGCGGAGCGTGTGCGGCGAGATGGCGCGCGTGAGGCCGGCCCGGCGGGCCCACTTCCGCACGACGAGCCAGAGCGCCTGGCGCGTCAGCGGGCCGCCGCGCGGTCCGAGGAAGAGGGTGCCGCCATCCCGCCGGCGCGCGAGGCGACGGCGCGCGGAGGCCAGGTAGGCGCGCGTCCACTCGAGCGCAGGGCCGCCGACGGGCACGAGGCGCTGCCGACTGCCCTTGCCGGTGCACACCACGTACCCGGCCGAGAGGTTGACGTCCTCCAGCCGGAGCGAGAGACACTCCGACGCGCGCATGCCGGTCGCGTAGAGCAGCTCGAGGAGGGCGCGGTCGCGGACGCCTTCCGGCCGTCCCACGTCCGGCGCCTCCACCAGGCGCGCCGCCTCCTCCCGCGTGAGCGTCCGCGGCAGCCGCCGCGCCAGCCGCGGTGCCTCCAGGTGCTCCGTGGGATCCGACCCGCGCCGGCCCTCGCGAAGGAGGAAGCGATAGAACCCCCGGACGGCCGACAGGTGACGGGCCACACTCGCGGGGGCGAGCCCGGCACCCCGCAGGCCCGCCACGTACGCGACGACGTCCGCCGCCTCGGCCTCCATGAGGCCTCGGCGGCGCCGGGTCAGGAATCGGCCGAAGCCCGCGAGATCGCGCCGGTAGGCCGACAGCGTGTTCGGGGAGGCGCCCTGCTCAGCCTGGAGAGCCCCGAGGAACTCCCCCGTCGCGTCCATCACGCGTGGCCGCGCGGCGCGGCGGTCGGGCGGGATCGGCGGCGAGGGGGAGACGGGGCGAGCAGCGGGCGCGAGCGATCTGATCGACTGATCAGAGTGACCACGACGGAGTATATCAGCCCGCCCCGCTCGAA
>QHRX01000231.1 GCA_003221455.1 Candidatus Rokuibacteriota bacterium | reverse complement strand
GGGAATTTTCGGCCAAGATCCGGAGGGCCTCGCCACGTTCGTCAACCCGGCGGCCGCCGCCCTGCTCGGATGGCCACCCGAGGAACTCGTCGGCCGGCCGATGCACCCGCTGCTCCACCACTCGAGGCGCGACGGCACGCCCTACCCGCAGACGGAGTGTCCCATCTACGCCGCATTTCGCGAGGGCAAGATGCAACGGAGGGAGCACGAAGTCTTTTGGAGGCGGGATGGCACGAGCTTCCCGGTCGAGTACACCTGCACCCCGGTCCGCGCCAAAGACGGGCAGCTGATCGGGTCGGTCGTCACGTTCCGAGACGTCAGCGAGCGGGAGCAGCTCGAGGCTCAGATTCGTCAGGCGCAAAAGATGGAGGCGATCGGGCAGCTCGCGGGCGGCGTCGCCCACGACTTCAACAACCTCCTGACCGTCATCAAGGGCCGCAGCGAGCTCCTCCGGCGCCGCCTCCGGCCGGACGCGATTCACTCGCGCGACTTCGACCTCATCAAGCGGACGGCCGACCGCGCCGCGGCGCTGGTCCGGCAGCTCCTGGCCTTCAGCCGCACGCAGCTGCTTGAGCCGAGAACGCTCGATCTCAGCGCCGTCGTCGCCGAGATGTCGACGATGCTTCGCCGGATGATCGGCGAGCAGATCGAGCTACAGACTCCGACCGATCCCGCGCCCGGACACGTGAAGGCCGATGTGGTCCAGATCGAGCAGGTGCTCGCGAACCTCGCGGTGAACGCCCGCGACGCGATGCCGGAGGGCGGACGGCTCACGCTGCGGACCACCAGCGTCGAGCTGGACGACACGTTTACCCGGCAGCACCCGGGCCTGCGACCCGGGCCCTACGTGAGGCTGACGGTGAGCGATACCGGCATCGGCATGGACGCGGACACGCAGGCACGAGCGTTCGAGCCGTTCTTCACGACGAAGGGCCCTGGCAAGGGGAGCGGGTTGGGCCTGTCCACGGTGTACGGGATCGTCAAGCAGAGCGGCGGTTACATTGCGGTCGAGAGCGTCCCCGGGCGTGGGAGCACGTTCACGATCTATCTGCCGCGAGTCGAAGAGGCGGTCGACTCGCGTCCTGCGGCCGGATCCGGGAGCCCGGCCGCGCCGCACCGGCCCGCGACCATCCTCGTCGTGGACGATGACGAGGCTGTCCGCGAAGTCGCGCGGGACCTCTTGGTCGAACACGGCTACTCCGTCCTGGAAGCCGCCGACGGGCCCGAAGCTGTGCGGCTCTGCGAGGAATGTCAGGAGCCAATCGACCTTCTGCTGACGGATGTGGTGATGCCAGGCATGACCGGTATCGAGCTGGGCCGACGGGTCACCTCGCTGCGCCCGGAGGCGAGGGTGCTCCACATGTCCGGTCACATGGAGACCGAGATCGCGCCGGACGACATCCGGGACGCGGGCGGGGATTTCCTCCCGAAACCCTTCGCGCGGGACGCGCTCCTGACCAAGGTGCAGGCGGTGCTTGAGAGCCGGAGCCGGCGGCCTCGGGTTCGCGACTGACCGGCGTCTCCACGGCTCTCGATCTTCCCCCAGGTCCGGGCGCGCGGGCTCCCCACCCTGCCGCGCGCCGCCCGCGTCGACCCGGATCCCGCCCTCGATCGGACTCCCCCCGACAGCCGAGGGCCGTCACCGGGCACCCCGCTCGGGCCGGGCGCGGAGGCGGACGGGCGCCAATGACGGGGCCTCACGGCGCGAGCCGAGACAATCGTCGGCGACGGAGTACCCGGGTCCATTGATGCTCGCCGGCGGTCACTCTCCGGCCCGGACTCCCACCTCGTCCAAGTGCGCCAGCAGGTCCGCGGGATCCTGGTAGACCCGGTAGGCGCCGGCACGCTCGAGCTCATCTTGGCCGTAGCCGCCCGACAGGAGACCGACGCCGAGGGCCCGGGCGCGGTGGGCGGCGAGGAGATCCCAGACGCTGTCGCCGACGACGACGGACGCGGCGATCGGCACTCCGAGACGCTCGGCGGCCGTCAGGAACAGGTCTGGATCGGGCTTGGCGCGCTGCACCTGGTCCCGCGTGATTACCGGCACGTCCGCGCCCACCCCGAGCATCTCGATCGTCGGGCGGGCGCTCTCCAGCCGTCCGCTCGTGGCGATGGCCCACGGCACCCGGAGCCGGGACAGGTGGGCCAGAAGGTCCCGCGCCCCCGGGAGGGGCCGAACCTGCGACACCTGGCGCGCGTAGGCGTCGGCGTGGCGGCGTTGCAGGAGGGCGGCTTCCTCGGCCGTGACTCGGCGCCCGGTCTCTCGCGCGAGGGCATTCACGAAGAGCCCCCCGCTCATCCCAATCCGGCGGTGGATGCGCCACACCGCCAGCGTGATGCCCGCCTCCTCCAACGCCTCCCGCCACGCGAGGACGTGTTGGTAGACACTGTCCACCAACGTGCCGTCGAGGTCGAACACGAAGGCCGGCCCGCCCCCCACCGCCCCTTCGGTCGTCGAGCCCTCACTCAGGCGGCCCATCGGCTCGTCCGCCTGGCGATGAGCTCAACCGCCGCCCGAGTCCCCTGAGACGCTCAGGTCCAGGGCTGCATCTTGGGCCCATAGCCGCCGATCCGATCGACCTTGGTCCGCACGAGCAATCGCTTCTCCCCGGGCTGGCGGAACGGGTACTTGTCGACACCGAGGAAGCGCTTCGCCAGCTTGTCGATGTGCTGGTCCGCCCCGGCCTCGGTCACGCTGGCCTTTCCGTGGAGCAGCATGTAGGCCTGCGGATCGTTGCGGTCTTGCACGGAGATCATGACCCGAGGATCGCGCCGCAGGTTCTTCGGCTTGAGCCGCCCCTCGGCGGTGTTGAACAGCACCTCGTCGCCGTCGGCGTCCAGCCAGACCATCGTCAGCTGCGGTTTTCCGTCGGCGTTGAACGTGACGACATGCCCGTAGGCCTTGTCCTGCAGAACTTTCTTCGCGGACTGCGGCAGTTTGATGGCCACCGGTTTTCCCTCCTCGATGCGGGTTCTAGGGTTACTCCGGCTCTCGCTCACGCTGAGACGCCCCGATGGTACCCGGCGTCGATAGATTCGCCAATGGGAGTTTGGGGACCCCGCCCCGGAAGAGGATCGTGCCCTCGCGCTCGGCGAGATGGGAGCGACGGTCTCCGCCTGGCGGTCCCGCTGACCCGCATGATGCGCGCCGCGACCGTCAGTGCGATGGTGAGAGCCCGATAGGGCCGCGGGCATCCCGGCGCGCGAGTCTCTTCCGCAGGAACGCGACAGACCGGGCCGAGATCCTGGACGCCTCTAGCGCACGGCGCGCACCGTGGCCGGCCCTCTCGCTACGGAGTCGGTGATCTCGTCACCGGGGCGACCTGCGTCCAGCCGTCGGGGCACCGCGAGACATTCGTGGAGGAACCCTTGGCCTTCCCGCAGTAAGACCAGTCCGACTGCACTGGCGCCCGTGGCTGCGCGGAGATCTGAGCCGGAGACGCCGGCCGGACGACCACGGGCGGCACGAAATACGGATAGGGGTACCAGAACGGGCCTGGACCGATGAACACGTGGGGGCCCCAGTGACCGTGCCAGTAGATGTGGACGACCCCCCCCGCGCCGGCCGGCGCGATGCCCAGAGCCAGCACCGCGACCGCGACAAGAAACCCAACGCTGAGCTTCGTCATCTGTGCTTCCCGTCCTCTGATCCGCCCTTATGACGACCGCGAGCGTGCGAGGGGCGCAGCCCTGCCTCAGTGTTCTGGGGCGACGCCAACGCGGTACAGGCGGCACGACGGGCGGAGCGGCACGGCGGGCAACGGAATCCCCGTCGTTGATCGCGACATCGTTACTGTCGTCGACTGTCAGTGTGCCCGTGTGACGGCGGTCCGTGGGATGCGCCGGCGGTCATGCCGGCTCCGATTCCCCGCCAGCGCGGGAGGCGACGATCAGCTCCGCTTGAAGATCCGGAACAGGTAGACGAGCGAGGGGAAGAGCGCGAGAGCCCCCCCGGCCACCGCCCAGAGCACCAGGGTCAGCGTCACCTCCGGCGCCGCCGCGCCGGCGATCGTGAGCGTGGGGGGGACGATGTACGGGTACAGTGCCAGTGCCCAGCCCCATACGATCAGCGACACCTGGGCCCCGGCGGTCAGGCGCGCCAGGCCGTACCGCCGCGCCCACAGGGCGCCGATGGCGGCGACCGCCGCCGTACCGGTCGCCACGTGCAGAGGAAGCGCCCAGGGCATGGCGGTCAGACCGCGGGCGGTCAGTGGCGCGCCCCGCAGGGCTGCTGCCAGCGTGCCCGCGGCCGCGGCAAACACCGCGAGGGCCGCACCCAGCGCTCGTCGCCGGAAGTCCTCCTGCAGCGCGACCTCTCGCGCTTCCACCGTGAGGTACACCGCCGCCAGAAAGGCAAAGAGCGCCAGCGTCAACGCGCCTGCGCCAAGGCAGAACGGCGTGAGCCACGGCGCGACGAACACCGCGGTGAACCCTGTTTTCCCCTCGCGCGGCACGGCGCCCGAGGCCAGGGCACCCACACACACGCCGAGGAGCACCGGCGTCACAGAGCTGGCGATGGCGAAGACGCGCCCCCAGCGAAGCTGCGTCGCACCGTCCCCGTCGTGGTAGGCCCGGAACGTGAACGCCGAGCCGCGCAGGACGATGCCGATCAGCATGAGGGTCAGGGGGATGTGCAGCGTGATCGACAGTTCGGCGAACGCCGGCGGGAAGCAGGTGAACAGCAGAACGATGACGATGATGAGCCAGACGTGGTTGGCCTCCCAGATCGGCCCGATCGCCTCGGCGATGAGGGCGCGCTGGCGGTCGCGCCGAGGCCCCGAGGCCAGGAGATCCCAGACGCCGCCGCCGAAGTCGGCGCCCCCGAGCAGCACATAGCCGTTCAGCGCCACCACGATCAGTCCCGCCAGCACGTCGGGGAGCGTGAGGGAGTGGGTCACACGCCCTCCCGGGACCGCGCGCCCACAGGCATCTCTTCCGCCGCGGCCGCCGGGCTCTTCAGGACGTGCCGGTAGAGCAGCCAGGCGACGATGAGGCCGAGGAAGCAGTAGAGCAGCGTGAAGATCGTGAAGGGAACGACGAGTCCGGGCATGGGCGTCACCGCGTCGGCCGTCCGGAGAACCTCGTAGATCACCCACGGCTGCCGGCCCACCTCCGTGACTATCCAGCCCGCCTCGGTGCAGAGGAAGCCCATCGGCGCGGCGACCACGAGTGCGCGGAGCAGCCAGCGGTGGGTGGTCAGGTCGCGCCCGCACGCCATCAGCGCCAGCGCCCAGGCCCCGACCAGCGCCATGACGCTGCCGAGTCCCACCATGACCTGGAACGCGACGTGGACCACGGCCACCGGCGGCCAGTCCCGCCGCGGGAAGGCGTCGAGGCCCTTGACGGTCGCACCGGGGTCATGAAAGGCGAGCAGAGAGAGGCCCTTCGGGATCTCGATGGCGTAATGGGTCTCGCCCGCCCGCTCGTCCGGCCATCCGCCGATCCTCAGCGGCGCGCCCACCTCGGTCCGGAACTGCCCCTCCATGGCCGCCAGCTTGGCCGGCTGCCGGCGCGCCACGACGCGACCGCACAGGTCGCCCGACAGGGGCTGGACCAGGGCGGCCGGCGCGCCTACCAGCAGTGCCACCGCCAGCGCCCGACGATGGAACGCGCTGCGGGGGTCGGGCAGTAGGTGGAGCGCGTGGATGCCGGCCACGATGAAGCCTGTGGCCGCGTAGGCCGCCAGCGTCATATGCAGGGTCTGGGCGAACGCGGCCGGGTTGAGCATGGCCGCGATCGGGTCGATGTTGACCGGCCGGCCGTCCACGAGGTCGAAGCCGGTCGGCGCGTTCATCCAGGCATTGGCGATCACCACGAAGATGCCCGACAGCCCGCCGCTCACCGCCACGAGCCCGCCGGCCGCGAGATGGGCACGCGGAGAGACGCGATTCCAGCCGTAGAGGTAGACGCCGAGGAAGATCGCTTCGGTGAAGAAGGCGAACCCCTCCAGTGAGAACGGCATGCCGATGATGGCCCCGGCACGTTCCATGAAGCGAGGCCAGAGCAGGCCGAGTTCGAAGCTCAGCACGGTGCCGGAGACGGCGCCCACCGCGAAGAGGATCGCGGTGCCCTTGGCCCACCGGTGGGCCAACTCCAAGAACATCCGGTCACCGGTCTGGTGCCAGCGGCGCTCGGCCAGGATCATCAGGACGGGCATGCCGATGCCCACCACCGCGAAGACGATGTGGAAGGCCAGCGAGACGGCCATCTGCAAGCGGGCCGCGAGCAGATCGGTCATGAGCCCTCGCATCATGTGACGTATACCACCACCCTCCCCGAAGCGCAGCGCGTCAGGGTGAGGCGCGAGACAGTCGACCCGTAGAGGCGGGTGGAGAACCGGACTGACGGCCGGCACGCAGTTCCCGCACGAACGCGCGACCAACACCCGGGGGCGCTCCTCGAGCGGTCCACAGCGGAATCGCCACCGTCCCCGATTCGGGAGACTCAGAATCAGGAGAGGGCAGAGCGTCCCGAGATGACGCTCTTCGCGCCTGCGGTCGTCGCCGTCTCGTCGTGCGTGGCCGTACTGCTCGTATCCGTCCCAGGCGCCTCGGGTTGCGCGTGGCTACGCTACCGTGAACGACGACGCGGCCGGATGGCAGGAGCGGATCGAGCCCGGGCTCCCCATCGAGCAGGTTCGGCACGGCCCCGGCCACGGAGCGCCAGCGGTCGCGGAGACACGAAGGCCCGCATGCACCATGAGGGTCGAGGGGTGCATCGGGCGCCGCCGGGGGTCGCCGTGGCCCGGATTTGCCCGGGCGGAGCTCTCTAGCGCGGCGCGCGGGCGGCCACGGCGGGTGTCCCCCGGCGGCGTCGCCGACCAGGTGGGCGCTCCGCGCGGGGCGGTGGCGCCATGAATTCCGGCCCCACCGGGTCGCTGATGGTCTCCGCCAGGATGCGGTCAATGACGCGATGCGTTTCACGATCGAGGCGCCAGCCGAGCGCGTCCTCGACCGGCGCCAGCTGATCAGGCCTGCGAGCGCCCCAGAGCGCGATCGTCGGTCCCTGATCCAGGATCCAGCGGACAGCCAAGGCCAGGACGCTCTTGCCATAGCGCTCGCGGGCCAACCGGTCGAGCGCCCCCACCGCGGTCAGGTACTGCGCGTAGTGCGGCGGGCGGAACTTGGGGTCGGTCTGGCGGAGATCGTCACCGTCGAACCCCGTGTCCGTACGCATCCGCCCGGACAGCAGGCCTCGGCACAGCGCACCGTACGCGAGCACGGCGAGCTCATGTTCCTCTGCGTAGGGGAGCACATCCTTCTCGATCTGTCGCTCGAACAGGTTGTAGGGCGGCTGCACGACGTGGAGCGGCGCGACGGTACTGAACGCCTCCATCTGCTCGGGTGAGAAGTTGCTCACCCCGATCGCGCGGATCGTCCCCTGCTCGAAGAGCCGGCGCAGCGCCTCGGCGCTCTCCTCCAGCGGTACGAGTGGATCGGGCCAGTGCACCTGGTAGATGTCGACGTAGGTCGTCCGCAACCGCCGCAGCGAGTCCTCGATCTCGGCTCGGATGCGCCGTGCTGACGCGTTGCGGTAGACTTGGCCGTCACGCCACTCGAGCCCGGCCTTGGTGGCGATGAGCACGCGCTCGCGTCCGCCATGCTCTGCGATGGCGCGCCCGACGAGCTCCTCGGATCTGCCGAATCCGTAAGCCGGCGCGGTGTCGATCAGGGTGATGCCGAGGTCGAGCGCCGTCCGGATCGTCTTGATGGCGTCGGCCGGATCGCTGCCGCCCCACATCCACCCGCCGATCGCCCACGTGCCGAGCGCGACACGGGAGCTGACCATTGCGGTTCCGGGTATCATCGTGTCTTCCATCGGCCTCGTCCCTCTCGGCGCCCCGCGGCTCGGCGCTCCGCGCGCCTCTCCACGCGGGTCAGCGGCGAGCGCCCCCACCTCGTCAGATCCGCGTGCCCGACGTCGCCACGCCCGCCGCGTCCGAGGGGGCCGCCAGCCGCGCCCACTGGCACGACGGGGTCCCCTGCGCGCGCATCGCGCCTGCCGCCGTCACCATGCCGGTGTCCACGAGGTCCGGCGCCGTCGGGTCGCCGGGGTGATCGTCCACCGCGGCGAGCTTGCCCTGGACGTAATAGACGATGAAGTCAAGCGACAGCTCGCCCGTGCGGTTCCGGGCGAGGTGGTCCCTCGTGACGAGTCCGATGGCGTTGACCATCACGGACGTGTCGCCCCCCTCGACGGGCGCAAACAGCGCCTGATTGCCGACGGTCACCAGTTCGTCGAGCGCCGGAATTCCCGGCGGCATGCATGCCGCGGCCGCGGCACCGTTCGCCGCGTTGGGCCGGCCGCCACCACCCTCCCGTATGCTATCGCCCGTGGACTGCGCGGTCGCCTGACCAGCGCCGACCACGCCCGCGAGGGCGAGGGTGCAGAGGAACGACGCGCTCCCGTGATGACGCCACAAACGAGTCATGGTCTTGGCTCCTTTGCGCCGCCGGCCGCGGGCTGCTCTACGTCCCCCGCTGTGGCCCTGCTACCCGTGCGTTCGGCGGCTCCTCTCATCTCACCGTTGAGACGACCGATCGGGTCGCGACGTTTCGGGCGCGCCGTTTTTTTCGCAAGAACGAGAGAACCCCGTGCGCATCTCTCCCTCCCCCACGTCCGTCCCAAACGCTGGAGGGGGTGAGGCAATGAAGCGGTTGGGAATCGCGCTGTTTCTGGCGCTCGTAGCGCTCAGCGGCGTCGGCGTGGCGTGGGCCGACCCGGACGGCACGTCGATCCACAGCGTCCAGGCGCCGTAGCTGCCCGTGGCGGGCGGGGGGACACTTCCCCCGCCCCGTCGGGCGGCGGGGCCCGCGTCAAGTTCTCTCTGGCGTCGGACTGGACTCGGCGGCCGGTCGGCCGCGAGGAGGGCTTGTCTCCAGAGACCGCGACCCGGCTCAGCGGGGCGCCGAGGATCGGAAGATCACGCGATCCTGACGAGCGTCACGCCGTGCCGGGTATCGCGACCTCCGTGGTCCTGAGTCGCTGGTCCGGTCACGCCTCGGGCACGTCCTCCGATCCGAACCTCTGGTGAGCGAAGGCCCGCGGGCGGGGGCTCCGATCGTGTCATGCGTCGCCCTCCCGATAGCCCTTGGTCTTCATGCACCTTCGGTAGAAATCGTAGTCGACCTCGCGCGTTCGCACTTCCCCCCACTGATGCGGGATCGTGACGGTCTTCGTGTAGCTGGCCTCGTTGAGGCAGTCGTTCGAGTCGCGTCGGCGTTCCGCCCCGGTCATGCCCGATTTGCTCCAATGCGCCTGCGGACCGAGACAGCCGACCACAGAGACGAGAACCCCGACCACGCCGAGGACCAGACGGAGCCCGACCCTCGTCCAAGCGCCGCGGCACCTCCGGGGGCTCTTGGTACGTCCCGTCGTGGGTGCCGGCTCAGCGCCCAGCGCCGCCGCCCTTCCGCCGATACTTCCCGACGCCGCTCAGTTTGACGGAATACTGGCCGAGCGACCGATCGAGGTAGGCGTAGGCGTCGATGTTCTGCGTCCGGATGACGTATCCGATCTCTTCCCTGCCCGCGACCAAGGGTTCGACCTCCACCCCGTTCGGGAGGAGTCCGGGATAGCGGGCGTGGAGGTTGGCGACGACGGTGGCCGGCGACACCTCGCCGAGGTCCGCGACGGCGTACGGCTCGATGATGCGGGCAGGGGCCAGGCCGGGCTTCACGAGTACCAGCACGAAGATGGGCGCCGTATACTGTCCCGGAGGCTGCCAGATCTGCGCGCGGTAGGGTCCGGGCGGGATCGTGGCCGCCGCTTCCCACCCGAACCGGGACCGGTCGTCCGCGAAGATCGACCCGCATCCGGCGACCCCGAGCCCGACGGCGGCGCGAGACAGCCACCGGAGCGCCTCGCGCCTCGACAGCGTGGCGGACTTGCTCACGGCCCTCCGCACCGGGTGTATCGCTGTCCTCCTCCTGCTAGACTCTACCGCCGACCCGTTGCCGCCGCCACACATCCCCGCGGCGTCTGCCGGCATCGAAAGTAGCAGGAGGATGCCATGACCGTGAGCCGCGCCTCGTTCTGGGTTCGATCTTCGCGAGCTCTTTGTGCCCCGCTTGCCGTCTGCCTGGTTCTGCTGGTCGGCATTGCCATCGCCGGAGCGCAGCTTCCCTCGCCCCTGAGGTCGCCGACGTCCCGCGCCATCGATCAGCTCCGCGACTCGTCGATGCGGCCGATCCCGACCGCGCCGCCGGCGGCGATAGCTCGTCCAGAGTCGACGTGGGTCCCCGACCGCTTCGTCACGGTTCCGGGGATACCGAGCCAGGTCCACATTCCGGCGCACTGGGAGCACCGGCTCCCCGATGGGGAATCGTATGTGCCGCCATTGACTGGATTGACGCCTGAGGGTCGGGTGATACAGTTCCCGGCGGGGAGCTATCCGCCGGTTGACCACCGGCTCAAGCCCTGACGTGCCGAGCGCACGCAGGCGATTGAGCAGCGGGACGGCCGATCCGCACCTTCGGGCGCCTGGGTAACCCACGCTCGGCGCCCGCTCGGCGCCGCAGCGGATTCGCTCTCGACTCCTTCGATTTCCGTGGGGCGCCCGCTGTTTCCCCGCGACGGAACGGCGTGGCCACGCACGAGGGCAGCGGGGTGCGGTCGGATCCCCCGACGACATTCGTGAGACACGATGAACGTGGCACGGGGCAGGAGATGAGGTGGTGATGAGGACGCTTTCCGCTACCGTAGAGGATCTCGCGCGCCGGGGCTTCACCCAACACTTCGGCGTAGCCGGCGGTTTGCTACGAGCTCTCGGGAGCGGACAGGTGTTTGGCCCGAACGAAGTGGCAATCCGAGAGTACCACCGTTTCGAAGGTGAGTCGGACCCCGATGACATGGCGATCGTGTATGCGATCGAGGCCGTGAACGGGACCCGCGGGACGTTGGTCGATGCCTTCGGTGTCTATTCAAACCCCGCCGTCAGCGCCTTTCTGGACAAGGTCCGATTCGGCGGCCAGCTCGCCGAGTCCGTGCCGGCCCAGCCCGCCGTCTGAAGGGGGAAGGCGACAGCAGGCGGTCCATCGACCGAGGGTCATGACCAAGAAACACGAATACCCCGTTGGCCGATCGGTGGGCCGACGTTGCTTTCACCTCCCCTTCCTCTTCGACACGCACTGAGAGCGGCCTCGTAGGCTCTGGGGAGGAGCGGGTCCTGTCTTGGGGCTCGGCCAGCGTCGCCGCGCCGCCGTCCGGCGGACTCCGGGGACCACTGACCCGTCGCGCGGTCCTCGACGCTGCGCATCCTTCATGCGCGTCCTGTGGACGAGCCATATCAGCCTCGATATGAGGCGCAACGACGCGGACCGCCGGCGGACCGCGCTTCCCGAACAGCGCGATGGGACCCCAGACGGTTTCACGTGTCCGGCTGAGACCGCGTGATCGACGTCCCAGCCTCGGGCCCGCCCGCGGCGGGACGTTATGCCTCTCGCAGGCGCGGCAACACGGTCGCGGCGAAGAGCCAGGTCCCCTCAGGACGCGGCACGTCGGCAAAGTTGACCGTCAGGCGGCGGGCGCCCCGCGCCACGATGGCGAGCAGTGTCTCGGTAACCTGGTCTGGTGTCCCGATCAACGGAATGTCCGCCAGCGGCCGTGTGTCCGGCCTCGCCTTGATCCGCTCGACTTCCCGCCCGTTCTCGCCGATGAGGACGCCGACCCGGACAACCTGATGGATCTCATCGTAGTCGCGCCCCACGTCGCGACAGTGACTCTTGAGCGCCTCCTGCTTCTGCGCGTATGGTTCGAGGGCGCGGAACGGATAGTTCCACCAGTCGGCGTGCCGGGCCACCACGCGGAGCAAGTAGCGTTCGCCGTGCCCACCCACCATGATCGGTGGACGCGGCTGCGGCCGAGGCTCGCAGTACGCGCCGTCGACCTGGTAGTACTCCCCCTTGTAGTGCGCGGGCGCCTGCGTCCACATCGCGCGGATCAGCTCGAGGGCTTCCGCCAGCTGGGCGATACGGACCCTGGTCGATGGGAACGGCCAGCCGTACGCCCGGTACTCCTCCTCGTTCCACCCGGCGCCGATGCCGAGGACCAGACGGCCGCCGGAGAGCGCCTGCAGGGTGGCGGCCATCTTCGCGAGGTGCGCGGGGTTGCGAAAGCTGTTGCAGAGCACCTCGTGGCCACAGAGCTTTTCGGGATAACGCGCCATGGCCCAGGCCAGCAGGCTCCAGCCCTCCGCGACCTTGTGGCCGGTGTACTGGACATGGTCAGGGAACCAGAGCGACTCGAACGGCGCGGCGGTGGAATCGAGATAGGGAAAGGTCGCCTCGACCAGGCGCGACCACACGTTGAGCCCGACTGGCACGGCCATCGTCCCCTCCTGCGCGGCGTCGCGTCACGCCGCCGCGGTGGAGGATACGCGATTCAGGCGCGAAACGGCTCGACGACCTCCTGGACGGCTGAGGCGGTCCGTCGAATCGCGCGCGCGCGGGTCCGAATGACGCGTCTCAGCATCCTCAGCGGGCGACGACGACCAATCTCCCGGGACTCTCGTGGAGTGCGTCGAACGGGTGCTCGTCGCCTGGGACGACATCGGGGCGCGGAGGTCGGTTCCGGGCGGGAGGCGGTCAGAACACCCTGCGAGGCGGTTAAGGCGTCCGAGAATTACCCCCCATGGTGGAGGGGCAGGACGAACAAGGGCTGCTCCACCTTCCGATCATCATCGACGCCGAGCGGACCGTCCCCTCCACCCAGACCCCGGAAGTCAGCCGCATCCCGCCCCTCGGGCGCGGGCGCGAGGGCGAGACGGTCGAGCCGAGCGCCGCGGCCGAACTCATCGGGACCCCGGCGGTCGTGACACCGTCGCTGCAGCGAGGCGAGCGCCGCCAGGAGCGATGCCGGCGTTGCCGATGGTCGTCGCGCGATGGTTCCGCCCTCGATACCGCCGAGGCCGTGGTTCCGGTCACCACGGTCCAGCCTCACTGTCAGCTCCTCGACCCCGGTCGCGGCCCCGTCGACGCGTTGGGAGGACGCGGTGCCTCGCGCATACGCGAATGTGGCGTACCCGACGAGCGCGCCTGCGATCGCGACAAGGAGCGAGAAGCCGGCGTGCGCCGCAATTCGCGCTAACGCGCCACTGAGCAGGTATCCCAGACCGGCCCAGATCCCTGCCCAGATCAGCGCGCTTCCCGCAGCAGACGCGAAGTACGGCACGACCCTCACGCCGGTCGCGCCGGCCAGGCCCGCCGCCACGGGATTCATTTCGGGCAAGAACCGGGCACTCAACAGGAACCGCAGGCGGTGAGCCATCAGGAAGCCTTGAGCACGGAGGACGTACGTCCGGGCCCGTCGCGAGATCCGGCCGAGGACGCCGAGGGCCTGGGCGCCGCGCCACCGGCCCAGGCTGAACCAGACGAGATCCGCAACGAGGGTGCCCCCGACTCCGACCGCAACAACCAACGGGAAACTCAGGATGCCGCTGCCTGCCAGTGCGCCCGCGCCGACCAGGGATATGCCGCCCGGAACGGGAACCCCCGCCTGGTTCGCACAGACCAAGACGAACAGCGCCAACTCAGCGTGGGACGTCATGCCAATACCTCACCCTCCGCGTCGAATGACCGTGGGGCGCTCGAGGAACAGTCGTCACGACGTCGTCACGATCGACCGACCCTCTGCGCTCTCCTGGATGACCGGCGGCAAGAAATTGCTGCGAAGCTGTCGCCCCACGTCTCCAGCCGGTTCCATCTCTCTTCCAGATGCCGCCGCCCGAGCAACCGATTCGCCGTGCCGAGCATGCGCTCGGCCGCGAGTGAGTGCCGTCCCGCCGTCGGGTGACGCTGAGGTCGGAGGGAGACGTGAACGCGGCGGCCATCGCGCCGCCGCGCGTCGTGCGTCGCCTAGACTAGAACGGTTGGTGCCACTTTGTTGGGCACGCGTGGGATCGTGATTCGGCTCAGCGCCGGAAATCTGTGGCTAGAGCGGCTCAGGCGGCTTCCGTTGAAGCACCGGCAGGAGTTCCCCACCGGCCTTCACCGATTGGTCACGATCGCGATTGCTCCGACGCCCGGGTCATGTAGTCGGCCAGGTGTTGCCGCAGGAAGAGGCGGGACCGGTGCACGCGCGACTTGACGGCGGGGAGGCTGATCCCGAGCGTCTCCGTGATCTCCGGGTTCGACAGCCCCTCCATGTCGTGCATGACGAAGGCCGTCCGGTAGTCGGGCGGCAGGCCCTCGATCGCCGTCGTGAGCACCTCCCGGAGCTCCCCCTGCAGCGCGTGCTCGTCCACCCGCGGCGACCAGTCGTCCATCGGCTCGAAGTGCCGTCCCGCCTCGTCGAGCGCGGGCAGGAGCTGCTCCCACGGGAGCTCGTGCTGCCGGCCCTTGCGAGCGCGCAGCTTCTGGTACGCGGCGTTCGCGGTGATCCGGTAGAGCCAGCTCCCGAACGCCGCGTCGCCCTTGAACATGTCGATCTTCCGGACGGCGGTCCAGAGCGCGTCCTGCGCGACTTCCTCGGCGTCTTCGCGCAGGCCCGTAATCTGAACCGCAAGCCGGTAGATCCGCTCACCGTACGCGTCGACGAGCTGGTCGGCGGCCCTGGGCTCTGCGTCCCGGAGGGATTGGACAAGCTCCGCGTCGGGATCGATTCGCGCTGTCATCATCAGTCGCTCCCTGGTGCCCGAGAGGGGCTGCTTCATCTCGTCCATGCACCGTTCCGTCGCGGGAATGTCATTCTTCGTCCCCGCTGTCAGTCCGATTCACGTTCGATGCCAGGACGCGATCCAGCTTCCACGGCCTCTTATCAAGCGGGAGGGACACCCGGTGTTCCAGCTCGGAACAGCGAGTTCCCTTTCGAAACTGGTCCGACAAGGTCCGGGCGTCGATCTTTCCCCGGGGTCCGGGCGGGCACCGTTGGGCGCCGTCTGAGATCAGGCGAGAGTGATGCCGGCAAACCTGGGCGCGCAGTCTCCTCTCGGTCTCACGGAGCCGGTCCGCACGAGCGGCTCACATCTATGGGGGACGGCACGAAGGGTGGGCGCCCGGAGCCGCATCATGGCCGGCGGGCGCGTCGCGTGGGCCTCGTGACAGGAGCGCCGCCGCCGGCCCAAACGCGACGCGTCTCGGCGGCTATTTGTCGAGCCCGTACTGCCTGAGCTTTCGCCAGAGCGTCGTGCGCCCGATGCCCAGGGCTTCCGCCGCCCGCGAATGATTCCGGCCGCAGCGTTCAAGGGTCTGGATGATTTGGATCCGCTCGGCGTCGGCCAAGGTCTGTTGGCCCCCAAGGTTCGGCGCGGGACCGAGGGCGAGCCCCGCGGTCACGTGGGGAGGCAGGTCGTCGGGCTCAATGGTCTCCACCTGCGCGAGAATGGCGGTGCGCTCCATGACGTTCTCGAGTTCGCGGACGTTGCCCGGCCAGGGATACCGGAGCAGCCGTTCCATCGCGGCCGGGCTCAGGCGCAGGGCGCGGCCCTGCCGTTGGGCGAACCTGCCGAGGAAATGCTCGGCCAGGCGCGGAATATCCTCCCGGCGCTCGCGCAGAGGAGGGAGCTCGACCGGGATCACGTTGAGGCGGTAGAAGAGATCCTCGCGGAACCCGCCCTCGCGGATCATGTGCTCGAGATCGCGGTTGGTGGCGGCGACGACCCGGACGTCGACGGTGATCGCCTGGGTGGAGCCGACGGGACGGACCTCGCCGCTCTGGAGGGCGCGCAGGAGCTTGACCTGGAGGGTCGGCGTCATCTCGCCGATCTCGTCGAGCAGCAACGTCCCGCCCGCGGCCTCCTCGAAGAGCCCCTTCTTGTTCGCACTGGCGCCCGTGAAGGCGCCCTTGACGTGCCCGAAGATCTCCGACTCGAGCAGCGGTTCGGGCAGCGCGCCGCAGTTGACGGCGACGAAGGGCCCGCGCGCCCGGTCGCTGGCATGGTGGATGGCCTTGGCGATGACCTCTTTGCCCGTCCCCGACTCGCCGTGGATGAGCACGGTCGCCCCCGTGGGCGCGACGCGCCGGACGAGCTCGAGCACCTGTACCATCGGCGCCGACCCCGCGATCACCCCGGGCAACCCGTACCGGTCGCGAACCTGTGCGCGAAGGTTCGCGTTCTCTCGCTGCAGCGCCTTCTCCGCCAGCGCCTTGTCGATCCGATGGAGCAGCTCGTCAGGCTCTCGCCCCTTCTCGAAGTAGTCGAAGGCCCCCAGCTGGATCGCCTCCTTCGCCGATTCCCACCCTGCAAACGCGGTGAGCAGGATGACGTCGGCTTCGGGACAGTGAGCCTTGGCGGCCCGCAGGACGTCCAGTCCGTCGCCGTCCGGCATGCGGAGGTCCGTCACGATGACCTCGAAGGCCTCCTCCGCCAGCGCCTTGACCGCGGCCCGGACGCCGTCGGCGTCCGTCACCCGATGGCCCCGCTTCTTTAGCAGGAGCGCCAGGGTGGTCCGGGCCGAGGACTCGTCATCGACGACGAGGATCGCGGCCATCGTGCTCTCCTCCGCCGCTCAGCGGGAGGAAGACGGTCGGCGATGGTGAGCCCGAGGCCGGTACCCCCGTGCTTCCCGGAGAAGAAGGGCTCGAAGATCCGCCGCCGCGCCTCCTCCCGCATCCCACTGCCGGTGTCGGTGATGGCGATCGCTACTTGGGACCCCCGGAGGCCGACCGTGATGCCGAGGCGGCCGCGCCCCTCGATCGCCTCGACGCCGTTCAGCGCGATATTCCAGAGCACCTGGGTCATCTGGTCGGCGTCGAACGCGAACGGCGGGACCGCCGACTCCACGCACACATCCAGAGCTACCCGCTGGGCCCGGCCGGGATCCTCCCGGATCAGGGCCGCAACATGATCGACGACCTCGCGAATGTCCATCTGGAGCCGCTTGGGCTCACGGGGTCGGGCAAAGACGAGGAAGTCCGAGAGGATCTGGTTGAGACGTCGCGCCTCCTTTTTCACGGCGCCCAGCGTATGGGCGCGTTCGTCGCGCGTGAGCGTCTCCTCCGCTCCGAGGAGCGTCGTCGCGTTGACGATGGCCGCCAGCGGGTTCCGAATCTCGTGGGCAACGCCGGCCGCCAGCTCGCCCACCGCCGCCAGACGTTCGGCCTCGGTGAGCCGCGCGTGCAGCCGCTCCCGCTCGGTCACGTCGGCGACGAGCTCGAGAAGAACGATCTGGCCGTCCGGCTTGCGCACGGACGAACAGCTCAGCGAGAAGCGCCGGCCATCGGCGCCGGTCACCTCGATCCGCTCCGCGTCCCCCATCTCGTGCCGGCGCTCGAGCGGGCAGCCGGGGCATCGCTGCCCGTCGGCGGTGAGCACCTCGTAGCAGCGGCGGTCGCCGATCGGGCCGAACTGCCCGTGCATCCAGCGGTTGGCGTGTCGGATTCGGAAATCGCCGTCGACCAGCCAGAGACCCTCGCCGAGGCCGTCCACGAGCCGCTCGTTGAACTCTTTGAGCGCCGCCGTTTCGCTCCGGGCCCGATCCAACACCATGATGATGATGGCGAACGTGGCGAGGAAGTAGCAGAACATGAATGTCGCGTGGATCGTGAGGTAGCCGCCGGTCTCGGGCGCGGGGTTGAAGAACGGCGACACGATCCGGTGCACTCCCCAGAGCGCGAGCGCTCCGGCGAGGAAGCGGGTTCCGCGGTAGCGCGGTTGTCCCCGCCGCGGCCAGAACTGGAGCCCGCCCAGGATCAGTATCCCGCCGGTCACAAACCCGGCCGTGCTGCGCGCGGTCACGCTCGCGTCCGACAGGTCGCCGAAGCCGGCGGCCACCAGCGCGCCGAGCCCGCTGATCACGAGGGCACGCTTGCTGATCCGGTAGTCGGAGCGAAGAGCGAGGCCACTGGCCAGGACGAGGAGGGTCGCCACGAGGAATGACGCATTGAGCAGCGCGCTCAGGACGTCCCACTCCGGCAGAAAAGTCCGGGCGAGGTGCAGGCCCTTCGACACGCTCATCAGGCCCCAGGCCAGGAGCAGATAGTAGAAAAAGCGCTCGCGATGAGAGGAGTAGACATAGGCGAAGATCAGAAACTGGAACGTCAGCGTGAGCACGGAGGCAAAGGTCAGTGCCGACGACATGGGCAGGTCGCACGTCTCCTTAGGCGATTCTACCCGGACATGTCAAATCCCGTGCCAGCGCGTTGGCGCTGCTTTTCCCGCCATGAATGGGCGTCGCGTGTTTCGGAGCGAAACGGCCTGTTTCGTCGTGAAACACGGCAGGCGCGAATCGGCTGAGGACCGTCACGGGATCACGCGTCGGCCGAGGCAGCTCGCTCCAGCGGAGTCCGGTCGTATACATGGCGCGGAGTCCTCTTCCGTACCTCGGCGGCCTTCTCTGCCCGTGAGGAAGACATCCATTTGGCTGTCCTCCTGTCCCGGATCGCGTCGCGGCGTTGACGAGCGCACCCACGCCGGCGGTCGCGGTAGGACGCGGCGTCGCGTCTCGGCGCACGACCGCGTCAGCAGGACCTCTCGATTTCGCGAGAGGACCTCCCCTTCCGGTCCTGGGTCCGGGTCTGGGGCCCCGCCCCAGGCGGCGGACCGAGGGGTCCCGTGGCGCGCAGCGCCAGTCGCCCCGCCTACTTCTTGAAGAGATTGTCGAACCCGCGGCGGATGTCGCCGGGGCGTGTCGAGTCGGGCGAGGCGTCCCGCTCGACCGTCACGCGGAGCGAGAACCACCCGCAGTCATTGCGCGCATTCTTGTCCGCCAGCCGCTCGGGGATGGGCTGCGCGCACTCGAACCGCCGGAGCGTGTCGAAGTGGGTGCACTGGCGGCAGGCGTGGAGAGGGGCCCGGCAGTTCGGGCACTGCTCGAGCGAAGCGGTCGCGATCGGCAGGACCGCGCCGCACTCCCCACAGCGGGAGACGCTATGCTGGGCGAGCATCCCGCCGCTCCGCGGAGCGTCGGCGGGCGGCGGCTGCGGTGGGCGCGATTGGGCGCCCTGGTCCCGGTAACCTTGCTGACGGTATTTGCGGTTGGCCATGCGAGTGATCCACTCCCGCTCTACTCGAGCCGATGCGATTCGCCCAGGCGCCCCCCCGCGTGCAGCGTCCCGGCCAGCTCAGCGCCGAGGGAGCGCGCGGCTCCACTTTCTCCACCCCGCCGGCCGCGCCGGTCGGGCCACCGCGTCGACTTCCGGGCCATCTTGACGCCCCCGTCAGGACCCCATCACCGCCGCGTAGGCATCGAGCCGCGGCAGTACGGCGTCGCGGGGCTCGGACGGCACGCCGAAGATCGCCCGGTCGACACCGGCCGCCTCGAGCGCCTCCAGCGCCGGCTTCTTCGGCGGCGCGAAGAAGATGGACACCGGCGCCGATTTCGGATCGCGGCCCGCCTTCCTGAGCCGCTCGCGCAGCGCGGGGATGCGCTCCACCGGGTTCCTGTTCGGCCGCAGGATCGGCATCCAGCCGTCGCCGAACTCCACGACGCGGTCGAACGTGGTCGCCCCGTCGCCGCCAATGATGATGGGCGGGTGCGGCTTCTGCAGCGGCTTCGGATCGGCCCAGATCTTGTCGAAGCGGACAAACTCGCCGTGAAACTCGGCCTCGCGCTTGGTCCAGATCTCCTTCATGGCGAGCACGCGCTCGCGGAGCAGTCGCCAGCGCGTCTTCCACTCCGTGCCGTGGTTCTCCATCTCCTCGGCGTTCCAGCCGCCGCCGATGCCGAAGAGGAAGCGACCGCCCGACAGCCGGTCGAGGGTGGCGACCTCCTTGGCCGTGGTGATCGGGTCGCGCTCGACGACGAGGCAGATGCCGGTGCCGAGCTTCAGGCGCCTGGTCGCCGCGGCCGCCGCCATGAGCGCGACGAAGGGGTCGTAGGACGACCAGTAGTCTCTCGGGAGGGCGCCCCCGCCCGGCCAGGCGCTGCGCCGGCTCGCGGGGATGTGCGTGTGCTCCGGGAACCACACCGACTCGAAGCCGCGCTCCTCGAGCGCCCGGGCGAGCTCGTCGGGGGCAATCGAGTACTCGGTCGAAAACATGACGACGCCGTAGTCCATGAGAGCCCCCTCGGGTTAGCCCGGCCCCGGCCAGGGACGATCGGCGATACCCCCGAGCGTCCCTGGCCGCCTGCTGGCCCAGAAGCGCGGCCTACTCCACCTCCAGCCCGACGTCTCGAAGCACGGGGGCCTGCCCTCGGCACACCCGTTCCCGACAGCCCGCCGCACGCCGGGCAGCCGAACTGCCGGACCCGCACGGTGTCGACCTCGCCTGGAGCGTTCGACCCGTATCTTACCCTCCCGGGCGCCGGCGCCGCCAGTCAGGCGGCCGCCGGTCGTGGCCCGGACGCCCGGCGGCGCCGGCGACCGCGCCCGGAGCGCGGACTCCCGTGGCCGACCCCCTCCCTGATCGGCGCCGAGCCACCCATTGCGGACGCGACGGGCTGTCTCTATCATCGGCGTCGCGGCCACCGCCTCGGGCAGGAGGCATCTTGGCGATCGGGACGAATCCGCTCCATCCGCTGTTCGGCGTCGAGATCCTCGGCATCGACGTCAGGCGCGTCGACGAGGCGACCTTCGCCGAGGTCGTCGAGGCCTTCGACGAGCATTCGGTGCTCCTCTTCCGCCGGCAGCCGATCAGCGACGAGGAGCAGATCGCCTTCAGCCGGCGTTTCGGGCCGCTCGAGACGACGATCCGCACGATCGTCTCGCAAGCGCGCAACCCTCCGGAGATCTCCAGCCTGGCGAACGTCGACGCCGAGGACCGCCTGATTCCGCACGGGGACACGCGCAACCTCTTCAATGCCGGCAACCAGATGTGGCACAGCGACAGCTCCTTCAAGCGGGTGCCGGCGCTGGCCTCGCTGCTCTCGGCGCGCGAAGTCCCCCCCGAGGGCGGCGAGACTCAGTTCGCCAGCATGCGAGTCTCGTACGAGCGCCTGCCCGACGCCATGAAGCGGTTCCTCGAGGGCCGCGTGGCCGTCCACAGCTTCGCCTACTCCCGAGGCCTGGTGGGCGATGGGCTCTTGCCACTCGACCACGCGGCCCAGGTTCCTCCCGTCGCGCAGGCGCTCGTCCGGGCCAACCCCGCGCACGGCCGGAAGTCGTTCTACGTCGGATCGCACGCCTGCGAGATCCTCGGCATGCAGACCGACGAAGCCCGCACGCTCCTGCGCGAGCTCCTCGAGCTGGCGACCCGGCCCGAACTCGTGTACACGCATCGCTGGCAGCCCGGTGACCTGGTGATGTGGGATAACCGCTGCGTGCTGCACCGTGGTCGGCCCTGGGACGAAAACAAGTATCGCCGGGTGATGCATCGCACGACGGTGGCGGGGGACGGCCTGACGGCGCCCGATGTCCCCGAGGTGGCGGTCGCCCCGGCACGCGAGACGGACATCGCCTGGGGCCGCGCCCAGCTCGCATCCCTCCGGGCGGCCGGGGACACCGTCTCCTGACTCCCTCGTGATCCGCGCGCGCGACGCCTCGCGGGGAGCGCGGCGGAGCACCTGAAGGCGCATTTCGCCGGCTACGTGAGAACCGGTAGGGACCGCGGGCGCTCCCCTCTCGGGCGGTTCGGGACCGGTCGCCGTACTCAGTCGAGCGTCAGCACGGCCTTGCCCGGGAAGCGCCGCGCCAACAGCTGCTGCGCGACCTGGCCGACTTCTCCCCACGGCCGTTCCAGGCTGATGTGGGGCGCGAGCCGCCCGGCCTCCACCAGATCGGCGAGCCGCCGGAGGCCCACCGACGCCGGCTCGCTCCCGAGCTCCGTGAAGATGTAGAAGCCGTACAACGTCGTCCGGCCGGCGACGAAGAACTGCCGCGCGTCGAACGTGACCTCGGCGGCGGCGGAAACGCCGAACGTGACGCACACGCCGCCGCGCTCGAGGGCGGCCAGCGCCGTGCCGAGCGTGCGCCCGCCCACGGATTCGATGACCAGGTCGTACTTGGGCGTCGGCGAGATCTCGTCGCCCACCACGACCTCGTCCGCGCCGAGCTGGCGCAGTGCCGGCACCTGGTCGGCGCGCCGGGCGCTTGCCGTCACGTGGGCACCGGCGAGCCGCGCGAGCTGCACCGCGAAGTCGCCGACACCGCCCGTCGCGCCCGTGACGAGGACGCGGCGCGCGAGGAGCGACCCGCCCTTGGCGAGCGCATGGAGCGCGGTGAGGCCGGCCACCGGGAGGGTCGCGGCCTCGGAGAGCGTCACCTTGTCGGGCAGCTCGGCGAGGGTGTGCGTCGGCACCGCCACGCGCTCCGCCCACGCCCCTTCTGGCAAGAGCCCGACCACGCGCGCCCCGACGCGCGGGCCCGAGCCGTCCGCGGCAGCGCGCTCGACCTCGCCGGCGAGGTCCCAGCCCGGACGCCAGCCGGCCACGGCCATGCTCGCGCGCCGCACCTCGCCCCGGTTGAGCGAGATCGCGCGGACCCGCACCACCGCCTCGCCTCGGTCCGGGACAGGCTCCGCCACCGCCCTGACGACGAGCCGGCCCGGCGCTTCGGGATCAACGACGACGGCACGATTGGCGCTCACGGCGCACCTCCAGGGAGCCGCGGCTCCGCTCGCCTGAGGAGCCCCGACCTGTCTGCCGATCGCGACCGATCATCGGTCCCTCTTCCCCGTGAGGATCTCGTCTCCGTGCGGATGATCTCGAGGCGGAGGCGCGCCTTTGGTCCCCCACGAGACCGCGGCCGGCGGTCACGCAACCGGTTGCCCCGACCGTGCGCTTCCTACCGGAACGCCGGGGCGATCTCGGCGATGAACCGATCCAGGTCGCGGCGCAGCTCCGCGAGGGGTCGGAACAGGCTCGGGATGAACAGTGTCTCCACCCCGACCGCCTGCAGCCGGTGGAGCTGCTCGCGAATCTGGTCTGGGGACCCGGCCAGGCAGGTGTCGCGCGCGTCGACGGCGTGGCGGCCCAGGCGCACAGCGATGTTCTCGGCGAGTCGCTCGATCTCATCCTTGTTGTCGGTAATCAGAAGCACCATGTTGGCCGAGCGGGTGATGTTCTTCGGATCGCGGCCGACGGCGGCGCAGTGCTCGTCGAGGATGGCCCCTTTCCGCGCCAGGACCTGCACGCCGCCCCAGACGTTCCAGTGGTCGGCGTGCTTGGCCACAACGCGCAGGGTGACGCGCTCGCCGCCGCCGCCGATCATCAGCTCGGGATGGGGCGTCTGCACCGGCTTGGGATCGAGGGGGGCGTCTGAGAGTTGATAGTAGCGCCCTTTGAAGTCGCTGCGGCGCTGGGTCCAGAGCGACTTCATCACCTGGCACGCCTCGTCCAGCCGCTCCAGGCGCTCGCGCACCGTGTAGAAGGGGATGCCGTAGGCCTCGTGCTCGTTTTCCTGCCAGCCGGCGCCGAGCCCGAGGAGGAGCCGGCCGCCCGAGATGATGTCGACCTGGGCGGCCATCTTCGCGACCACCGCCGGATGGCGGTACGTGTTGCCCAGCACGATGGTGCCGACGCGGATGCGGGGCACGAGGGCGGCCAGGGCGCTGAGCGTGCTCCACGACTCGAGCATGGCGCCCTCGCGCTCCCTCGTATTCGGCATGAAGTGGTCGGTCACGCAGCCGATGTCCCACCCGGTGGCCTCGACGTGTCGCCAGAGATCCAGCACACCCGACCAGGTCTGGGCGCCCATGCTCGTGAACAGGCCGAAACGCATGTCACTCCTCCTGAAGAGTCCGGAGCCAGAGTGCGAGGTTCAGTGCGTCCTCCGGCCCGGCGAGCGCCGTTGGTGCCGGGCCATGTGTATGCGGCGTCGCCTGCCGCATGCATGATACCCGCTCCGCTAGCGGAATGTCGTCAGGGCGACGCTGAGCGGCCTTGACGACTCCGCCGCGCTCGCCTAGTGTCTCGGCCATGCGCGACGGTTGGCCGATCGTGGTCACAGGGGCGATCTGAGACCGCCATGGACCTTCGTGGACATGGGGCCCTGGTGACGGGAGGCTCGGGCGATCTCGGGACGGCCATCAGCCGGGCGCTGGCCGAGGCGGGCTGTGACATCGCCGTGGGCTATGTCGGTAACCGCGACGGCGCCGCGAAGACCTGCCGGGCCGTGGAGGGCCTCGGGCGCCGCGCCTGCATGGTGCAGCTCGACCAGTCGGACCCTACGGTCATCGACCGGGCCGTCGGGTCGGCAGCCCAAGAGATCGGGCGCCTCGACGTCCTCGTCAACAACGCCGCCTGGAACATCGGCATCCCCTTTCCAGAACTGGACAAGCTCACGACCGAGATCTGGGACCGCGTCTTCAACACAAATGTGCGCGGCCCCTTCCAGCTCGCCCGGGCCGCCGCCACCCACATGCGCAAGCAAGGCGGCGGCCGCATTGTCAACATCGCCTCCGTGGCGGGGCTGAGGCCAGGCGGCAGCTCCATCGCGTATGCGTCGAGCAAGGCGGCGCTCGTCCACCTCACGCGCTGTCTCGCGGTGGCGCTCGCTCCCGACATCACCGTCAACTGCGTGGCGCCCGGCCTCATCGAGGGTACGCGCATGGCCCAGCGGCTCCCGCCGGCCGTGGTCGAGGGCGCGCGGCAGAGTGTGGTCCTCCGGCGCACCTCGGACATGGGCGACATCGCCCGGCAGGTCGTGACCTTCTGCCAGGCCGACAGCGTCACCGGGCAGGTGCTGGTCGTCGACGGGGGCATGCATTTCCACTGATCGTAGACGCGCGTCTCTTGGAGGGACGCGGGGCGCGTCGGCGGCCTCTCGAGAACGGGCGGCCCCGCGTCGACCTCGGCCGCCCGCGTGGGGCCTGGTCAGGCTGCGTGATCGGCGCTGACGACTCAGAGCGAGCCGAGGCTCGGCGGCGGTCAGGGAGGCGTGCCGACTAACACCCCGTTCCTCGGATCGTGACCGCCGACCGCGAGCTGCACGAGATCGCCGGCGAGCCGAGGGGCCGGGATGGCCGTCGAGGAGACGCGACGACGGCTCCCCGCGGGCTACGAGAAGCACCGATGCGACCCTATCAGGGCCAAGAGGAGCGACCCGACGATGGCGATCCAGAGCCCGTACCTGTTCTCGGCCGCGATGGACGTCGAACCTTCCCGAGAGGGTCTCTTCAACGAAGTCTACGACAACGAGCACGTCCCGCTCCTGCTGGCCGTGCCCGGCGTCATCTCCGTCGCGCGCTTCAAGCGGGAGGAGCTGACGATGATTATTGGCGGCGAACGTCGGACGATCGTCGTCGATGCAGAACCACGGTACAACGCACTCTATGAGCTCGAAAGCCCGGGCGTCCTCACCAACCAGGCCTGGGCGAAGACCGTCGACGCGGGACGCTGGGCGGGCGAGGTTCGGCCCTACACCAGAAACCGCCGGCACGTGCTCTACCGGCGCATCTCCTGACGGGACGCGCTGCGCGCCCGGGCCTCCCCGGAGCCGCCGCGTCCGGTCTGAGCGATCCTCTCACGGGGGGAGCCTGACTCCCGGTGGGAGCCGGCCTCGGCGTCAACTTCTGGGAGGCCTCCGATGGACTCGCGCGTCGACCGGTACGCGACGTCACCCGCCGGCAGGTCTAGGTGGTCCCCCCCGGCTGCGATCGGCGAGTGCCGGCTGTCTCCCGCGCACGCCGGATTTGTTCGGCGTGGTCGTGAGCGTGCCTGGCATAGATCTCTAGCCAAGTCTCCACGGTGTACCGCCCGCTCTCGCTGTGGGTGCCTTCGCGGAGCCAGTCGGCCTCGCCGAGCCGCTCAAGGAGCTCCGCCGTTACTTGTCGGGCCGCGCGAAATGCCTCGAGCGAGGCCTGAATGGGACGCTCGTAGTGGAGCCGTCGGGCAAACGCGCCTTCATCGTAACCGTGAATCATGGGGCCGTCCTCGGCGAGGAGGCGACGCAACCGGATCGCTGACGTCATCTCACTATCGGCAAGATGGTGGACAACCTGGCGCGGAGACCATTCCGTGGGCGCGGGACGGCTATCGAGGTCCGTCTCGGTGACGCCGTGGAGGGCCTCGATCACCGCCCGATAGCCGTTCCTGTACTGCTCGACGAGTGCCCTCCGGGTTGTAGGATCCATCGCCTCGCTCTCCTCTGTCGTGCGGTCGCTCCATCACCGGCGCCAGCACGCCGACCGCTGGTAGCGGGAATTCCAGCCCGGCGAGTGGCATGGACGGCGTCCACTCGCGAGTCGCATACGCACCTCCTCGCCGGTTCTGCGGCGGGCAGACGCGCCGAGATCCTCGGCACTGTCTTCGACGAACATGCGTTGCTCCGAAGATTATCATGCGACCCTGACGAACAGTCTTACCTGGATCGGCCCATGAAGCCGAGCGGCAGTCTCCTGATCGTGGGTGATGCAGCGGACTCGACGCCAGCGCGGTCAGAAGAATGCGAGCGGTGCCGGCTTGCCGAAGCCGCGAGTCCAGGAAGGACATGTCGTCGGTCGCGGGGATGCCGCGCAGGAGGGCGCCGCGGGTCGCCCTCCTGCGCGGCTAGCGAGGCCTTACCTCGGCTGCGCGACCGTGCGCAGATAGGGCTTCAGCGTCTTGAAGCCCTGCGGGTACTTCTTCTTCGCGTCCTCGTCGGACACGGACGTCGGAATGATGACGTCCTGTCCCGGCTTCCAGTTCACGGGCGTGGCCACCGTATGCCTGGCGGTCAACTGGCAGGAATCGAGCAGGCGCATCACCTCGTCGAAGTTGCGGCCGGTGCTCATCGGATACACGAGCATCGCCTTCACCTTCTTGTCGGGCCCGATGACAAACACCGAGCGCACCGTGGCGTTGTCCGCGGCGGTGCGTTTGCCGCCGGTTGCGTTGGGGTGGATCATGTCGTAGAGCTTCGCGACGGTCAGGTCTGCGTCGCCGATCAGCGGATAGTTGACGGCGTGCCCTTGCGTCTCCTGGATGTCCTTGACCCAGGACTTGTGGTCGCCCACGGGATCGACGCTGAGCCCCATGATCTTGGTATTCCGCTTGTCGAACTCGGGCTTGAGACCGGCCATGTAGCCGAGCTCGGTGGTACACACGGGCGTGAAGTCCTTGGGATGTGAGAACAGGATCGCCCACTTGTCGCCAATCCACTCATGGAAACGGATCTTCCCTTCCGTGGTTTCAGCAGTGAAATCCGGCGCCTCGTCGCCTATGCGTACAGCCATGTTCGCCTCCATTCAGTTCGTGGGTTACGGCGGTCGAGTGTTTCGGGATGGGGGATCGTCGCGCCGCTCGTGAGTCTGAACCGGCAGTTGGCATTGGGGCCATTTCTGCTGCCCACAATGCTCTAAGCGCGCCGCACGCTCTCCACCCCCTCGTCGAGGACAGGGGTCTCTCTCGGGATTGGTGCCCGCTCCTCCCCCGAGATACCGCCCCTGAGTACCGACCTCGCCCGTGGGCCGTCCGCCCAATCGGGTCGGATGCCACGTGAGTCGCTCGGTGCACCCGAGGATCTGCTCAAAGAGGCTCCGTGTCAACTGACTTTCGGCAAGCTGACTTTCGGCAAGCTGGAGGGTGAAAGAGGGGGCGCCTCCTTCGGGACGCTCGGTACTTCTTCCGGCCAGCTGGCCGAGAGCCGCCTGACTCCGACCCTGATTGGCCGAGGAACAGGAGCCCACTGACACGACATACTCGAGCTGGCGACCAGCGTGACCACGCTTGACTCCCCGCCTGGGGTCATCCTAGGCTTAACGACCGACTGCATGGGATGCGGAATCCCGCGGGGCGTACGCACGGAGGCGGCCTCGGCCACGGCGTTCGCGCTAACTTGAGGAGGAAGGTGTGGCCGTGGCTCTGACATTCCGAAGGCTTCACCCGCATTTCGTCGCCGAGGTGAGCAAGGTCGATCTTCGCCAGGTTCACGATCGTGAGACCCTCGCCCAGATTCGAAGCGGGGTGGACGAATACGCCGTGCTCGTCTTCCGCGATCAGCCGTTCGCCGACGACGAACAGCTCGCGTTCGCCCAGGAACTCGACGGCCGCCTGCACTCGAAGACGGGCATCAGCGTCCTGCGGAAGAGCCGCCTGGGGAACGAGGCGCTCGGCGACATCTCGAACCTCGACGAGGACGGTGAGATCCTGAAGGGCGGCGATCGCCGTCGCATGTACGGGCTCGGCAATCGCTTGTGGCACACCGACGCGTCGTTCCAGGATCCGCCGGGACGATACTCAATGCTCTCGGCGAAGGTCGTCCCCCCCGTCGAGGCGGACACGGAGTTCGCCGACATGCGCGCCGCGTACGACGCGCTTCCCCCGGAGACGAAGGCGCAGCTCGAGGGTCTACGCGTCCACCACTCGATCGCTCACTCCCGCCAGACGCTCGGTTTCGAGTTCTCCCCGGAGGAGCAAGAGTCCTTGACGGGCGCGGTCCATCCGCTCGTCCGCCTGATCCCGCGCTCCCATCGTCGGTCGCTCTACCTCGCATCGCACGCGTCGAGGGTCATCGACTGGCCGGTCCCCGAGGGGCGACTCCTCCTGCGTGACCTGATGGAACACGCTACGCAACCGGAGTTCGTCTACCGCCACTCTTGGCGCGTCGGAGACCTCGTGATTTGGGACAACCGCGCCACCATGCATCGTGCGCGGCCTTTTGACGACACGAAGTACCGCCGCGAACTCCGTCGTGTGACGACGCTCGATATCGAGCACCCCGCACTCGCTTCGAGGAACTCCTAAACGGGGAGAGCGGCGGGCTCCTGAGGCCGGCTCCCGCCAAGCGCGGTTGGCCGGCCGGGCCCGCGGCGGGAGCGCACGCGCTCGGCGAGGGCAGGGTGTCCGGGACCTGTGCTGGAAGGCCGGCGCGGGCGCGATCTCGATGACCCCAGTCGCGAGGTCGGGTGGGCGCGTCGCCATTCCCGCGGCGTGTGCCTGCAATCGCCGAGCCCCGCACGCCCGTCAGCGTTGAGGTCGATCAATGGGGCTCCTTACGATCGTTCATCTACCGGAACAGAAAATCGCCAATAAACTCGCCCCTGTTCTTGGGTCGAGGTGGCATGAAGTAATATCCGCCCTCCACGGTGTGATAGAAATCCTCAAGCCGATCGTGACCACCCCTGGCGACTCCAATCATGCTCTTCTTAATGGCCTCGTACTGGCCCAGGTCCGCCTGGTAGCAGATAAACAGCAGGCCCGACTCGAAGAGCGACCAGAAGGGATACGAGCGACGATAGATCTTCATCTCGCGTCCGGCCAGTTTCACGTCGCTCTTCTTCTTGTGGCTTGTCGTCGGTGCGTCGGGATACTCCGCACTGTCGACCTTGCGACGGCCCACGGCGTCTTCCTGTGCCTTGAGCGAGAGCTTGTCCCAGGCGGGCACGTCCTCGCGGATCTTGCGGAAGGCCATGTACGACCCGTCCCTGAAAGAGGGGTCCGCGTCGCCGATGAGCACCACATTGGGCCGGTCCTCGCTGGCCGGGTTCGCCGTGCCATCGATAAAACCCAGCACACCGCGAGTGCCCGGGAAGATAAAGCCTTGATGGTGCGCTTTGGCTTCGAACACCCCACCCAGCCCACCGAGAAGTGTCTTGCCTGCGATGTGATTGGCGAACTTCAGGTTACTGCAGATCTGCATGACCAGGTCTGCCTGCGCCTCCGCGGGGTCGTACTCGTCGCCCTTGAAGCGCGGCATGGCGCGCAGTGCCTTGGGCCGCCGCGTGGCCGAACACGTGTCCACGAACGCGGTGCCAAACCCGATGGTCACGGTCAGTCCGGACGCCAGGTGTTGGTCCATGAGGCGCGTTGCTTCTTCGGAGAGGCGCTGAAGCGCACTTCGGAGCGTCGCACTGCGCTTCGGGGTGGCGTTGAGGCACACGAGGTCCAAGTGTTCTTGCGGCGAGTCGATGACGCCTGGCTGAACATTCACCAGAGACTCCGTTAGAGTGTGCTGACTCGGTAGTCCGCCGAACGTGAGAGTCTGTCGATCCGTCCGGGCCGCGAGCCCGTTGAGCCAGTGAACTGGCGACGAATAGTCGGATCAGCCTAGTCGGAGCCCGCGAGAAGGTCAAGCCATCGAGTGGTCCCGGCCTGGGATCTCGGTCCTGTCCATCGACAAAATGCGGATGTCGCCGGGCATTCTGCACCTGCCGATGTGCGTGTCGCCGAAACCGGCTTGGACTGGTCCAGATTCGGAGCCAGTCGATGGACACGAGGGAGTGGGGTCGTCGAGATGAGTGGAGAGAGCGCTCTTCCTCGTCCAGACCCTGGGTGGGCTGAACCACGACGCGATTAGGAACCACGGCTCTCATGCCAATTCCTTCATTTCCGTCTCCGCCTTCTCGAGCCAGAACGGCATGTCCATCTCGCGGTACATCGTCGTCGCGGTTCTCAGGTGCTCCTGGGCTTGCTGCGGCTTGCCGATACGTCGATGGAGTTTGCCGAGGCCAAGGTGGCAGTGAGCGACGAGCGG
>QHRX01000230.1 GCA_003221455.1 Candidatus Rokuibacteriota bacterium | reverse complement strand
CCTCCTCGAGCTCCACCTCCCCGAGGTCGGCTCGCTCAAGGGCAAGCGTCACATCATCAAGGGGTTGAAGGACAAGGTGCGGGGCCGTTTCGATGTCTCGATCGCCGAGGTGGACCATCACGACTCCTGGCAGCGCGCCACCCTCGCCGTCGCGTGCGTCTCGCACGACTCGCGGCACGCCAACGAGGTGGTCGACAAGGTGATGGACTTCATGGAGGCGAACCTCGAGGGCTACGTGATCGACCGGTCGGTGGAGCTCCGGTAATGCAGGCCAAACGCCTCGACCGGATCAACCAGCTCATCAAGGAGGAGGTCTCGCTCTTGCTGCAGCGGGAAATCAAGGATCCCCGCCTGGGGTTCGTGACCGTGACCGAGGTCGAGACCACGAGCGACCTGCGGCTGGCCAAGATCTTCGTCTCGGTCCTGGGCAGCGAGGAGCAGTGGACGGCGTCGCTCGCCGCGCTCGCCTCCGCCAAGGGGTTCATCCGGAGCTGGCTCCGCGGTCACCTCGACCTGCGCATGACGCCGACCCTCGAGTTCCGCGCCGACCGCTCGATGGAGCGCGCGGCCCACATCCAGGCCCTGCTGCGTCAGCTCAAGCATGACTAGGGCCGCCCGCGGAAGGCCGAGCCCGCCGGGGACGGGACGCGGTCGCCGCGGGGCGAGGCCCGAATGAATCCCGCCGCGACCGGCCCGCGCCCCCGCGTCCCCGCGGAGGTGCTGGCGGCGTTCGGGCGCCCGCCCGGGCGGGCGCTGATGCTCGGCCACGTCCATCCCGACGGCGACGTGCTCGGCACCCTCCTGGCGCTCGGGATGGCCCTCGAGGACGCGGGGTGGGCGGTCCTGTACGGCGGGCCCCACCCCGTACCGGAGTCGCTCGCCTTTCTGCCCGGCGCCGAGCGCTACCGGCGGCTCGAGCAGGTCGACGGCCGCTTCGACCTCGCGGTCCTGACCGACTGCCCGGACCCGGGCCGGACCGAGGGGCTGATCGACGGCGCCCGCCGGGCGGCCCCGGTCATCGTCAACGTCGACCACCACCCGGACAATCACCGCTACGGCAGCGTGAACTGGGTGGATCCGACCGCGGCGGCCACGGGCGAGATGGTCTACGCGCTGATCGTCGCGCTCGACCTGCCGGTGAAGCCGGGGATCGCCACCAACCTCTTCACCGCGATCCACATGGACACGGGCTCGTTCCGGTACTCGAACGTGACGCCCGCGACCTTCCGGATCGCCGCGGACCTCGTGGCCGCGGGGGCGGAGCCGGCGTTCGTCTCGACCCAGCTCTACGAGCGTCGGACCCCGGACGCGCTCGCCGAGCTCGGCCGCGTCCTCGCGCGGGTCCGGGTGAGCGAGGACGGGCGGATCGCGTGGCTCGCCCTGCCCGCGGGGTTCGTCCGCGAGGCCTTCGTGGAGGCGGAGGACCTGGTGAACTACCCGCGCTCGATCGGGACGGTGAAGGTCGCCGCGCTCCTGCGCGAGCAGGGGACGGGGTCCGTCAAGGTGAGCCTCCGCGCCAAGGGAGCGGTGGACGTCAACCGAATCGCCGCGCGGTTCGGCGGCGGCGGCCACGCCAACGCCGCGGGGTGCGTGCTCGGCGGCACCCTCGAGGCCGCGGAGGCCCAGGTCCTGGCCGCCATCCGGCAGGCGCTGCCCCGGTGAAGCCCTGCCGCTCGGGCGTCCTCGTCGTCGACAAGGGAGCCGGCGTGACCTCGTTCCAGGTCGTGTCGAGGCTCAGGCGGCTCTTGCCAGCGCCGAAGGTCGGTCACGGGGGGACGCTCGACCCGGCCGCGACCGGGGTGCTACCGATCCTGATCGGCGAGGCGACGAAGCTCGCCCCCTATCTGATGGATCATGACAAGGAGTACCTCGCGGTGATCCGCCTCGGCATCGCGACCGATACCCAAGACCTGACGGGCACGGTCCTCGCGGAGGCCCGGGTGCCCGCGCTCTCCCGCGAGGACATCGAGCGCGCCTGCGCGCCGCTCACCGGGGTCATCGCGCAGGTCCCGCCGATGTACTCCGCGGTCCACCACGCGGGGCGGCGTCTCTACGAGTTGGCGCGGGCGGGGGTCGAGGTGGAGCGCGCGGCCCGGGAGGTGGTCGTGCACTCGATCAGGGTCGAGGCGCTCGCGCTGCCGCACGTGACGCTCCGGATCGTCTGCGGCAAGGGGACCTACGTGCGGACGCTTGCCGCCGACCTCGGGCGCGCCCTCGGCGTCGGAGGCGCCGTCGACCGCCTGGTCCGGACGCGCGTCGGCCCGTTCCGGGTCGAGGACGCGGTCGGCTGGGCGCTCGTGGAGGCGGGGGTCGCGAGCCGGCTCTGGCCGGCCGTGCTGGCGCCGGACGCGGCCGTGGCGGCGCTGCCGCCGGTCGTACTGGACGAGGCGGCGGCGGACGCGTGGCTCCAGGGCAGGAGCGTGCCGGTGGAGGAGGAGGGCCCCGACGGTCTCGCGCGCGTGTACGGCGCCGGGCGGAGGTTCCTCGGAATCGGGCGTCTCGTGCCGGGGGGTCGGGTCAGGCCCGAGCGGATACTCCATGCGGATCGTCCGGGGACTCCAGCCCTCCCCGCCTGACCTGCCGCCGAGCGTCGTCGCCCTCGGCGCCTTCGACGGGATCCACCTGGCTCACCAGACGATCCTCGACCTCGCGGTCGCGCGCGCGCACGCGCTCGGCGCCAGCGGGGTCGCGTGCACCTTCGACCCCCATCCGCTCCAGGTGCTCCGGCCCGGGCAGGCCCCCGAGCCGATCGCGACGCTCGCGGAGCGCCTCGAACTGATCGCCGCGCGCGGAATCGACGTGACGGTCGTCATCCCGTTCACGCTCGAGTTGTCGCAGGTCGAGCCCGAGGCGTTCGTCGAGGAGGTCCTCGTCGGCACGCTGCGGGCGCGCGAGATCGTGGTGGGCTTCAACCACACCTTCGGCCGCGGCGCGCGCGGCGACGCCCGGCTCCTCCAGTCGCTCGGGCCCCGGTTGGGCTTCCGCACCCATGTCATCCCCCCGCTCGAGGTCGGCGGCACGCCCGTGTCCTCCTCGGCCGTCCGCGAGGCCCTGCGGGCGGGCGACGTCGCCCTCGCCCGGCGCCTGCTCGGCCGGCCCTGGACCGTGCGCGGGGTCGTCGTCCGTGGCGCCGGTCGCGGACGCCGACTCGGGTTTCCCACCGCCAACGTCAGGCCCGACCGCCCGCTGCTCTTGGCGACCGGCGTCTACGCAGGCTACGCCCGGATCGGTCTGGAGGAGACGGGCGGTCAATCGGGCGAGGGTGGCCACAAGTGCGTCGTGAATGTCGGGTACCGGCCGACCTTCGGCGAAGACCAGTACTGGGTCGAGGCCTATCTCATTGATTTCTCAGGAGATCTCTACGACCGACCGATCAGCCTCGCCCTCGCCGAGCGAATCCGCGAGGAACGCAAGTTCCCGGACCTCGACGCGCTGGTCAAGCAGGTGCGCGCCGACGTCGAGACCGCCGTCGGACTTCTCTGACAGACCTTTACTTCCGGCTGACGCCGTGCTACCGTAAATCCGTAATTTAACAGGGGACATGAGATTCGAACCCGCCCGGTGGGCAGAGGGCTTCTGCTCGGGGCGCGGCGATTGGGGCGGACGAACCGTCCCCCGGAAGGAGACCGGAATGGCTCTGGCCGTCGACCGGAAGAAGAGCCTGATCGAGCAGTTTCGGACGCACGAGGCAGACACGGGGTCGCCAGAGGTTCAGATCGCCCTCCTGACAGAACGGATCAACGGCCTCACGGAGCACTTCAAGACCCACGCGAAGGACCATCACTCCCGCCGAGGCCTTCTCATGCTGATCGGGAAGCGCCGCGGGTTGATCGAATACCTGCGCAAGAAGGACCCCGAGCGGTACCGCGCCGTCACCGAAAAACTCGGTATCCGTCGGTGACGGCGGCCGCCGGTCGGCCGAGCCGCGCACCCCGCCAGGACGTACCCGACGCAGGAGGCAGAGCACGCGTATGACTCACACTGTGCGCACCGACGTCAACGGCCAGCCATTCTCCCTCGAAACCGGACGGGTGGCCAAGCAGGCGGACGGCGCCGTCGTCGTTCGTCACGGCGGCACCTTCGTGCTCGCCGCGTGCGTCGCGGCCAAGACCGCCAAGGAGGAGCAAGACTTCTTTCCCTTGACGGTCGAGTACCGAGAGCGCGCCTACGCGGGCGGCCGGATCCCCGGCGGGTACTTCAAGCGCGAGGGCCGACCGGTCGAGAAGGAAGTGTTGACCTCCCGCCTGATCGACCGCCCCATCCGGCCGCTGTTCCCGAAGGGCTTCGCCAACGAGGTGCAGGTGATCTGCCTCGCGATCTCGGCCGACCGGGACAACGACCCGGACGTGCTCGCGCTGAACGGCGCCTCGGCGGCGCTCTGCCTGTCGGGCATCCCCTTCCAGGGGCCGGTCGGTGCGGTGCGCGTCGGCCGGGTCGACGGCCGGCTCATCGTGAACCCGACGACGTCCGAGCAGTCCCTGTCGAGCCTCGACCTCGTGATCGCCGCCACCGAGGAGGCCGTGCTGATGGTCGAGTCGGGCGCCAGCGAGGTCGGCGAGGAGACGATGCTCGAGGCGATCGCCTTCGGTCACGAGCACTGCCGGCGGCTGGCCCGCCTCCAGAAGGAGCTGGCCGCCAAGGCAGCCAAGCCGCGCTGGCCGTTCGATCAGAACGCCGGGCGCGACCCCGCGCTCGAGACCCGCGTCCGCGAGCTCGCGGCGCCGCGGGTCCTCGCGGCACTCGGCACCCACGACAAGCAGGCCCGCGCCGAGGCCCTGACCCGGGCGTTCGAAGAGGTCGTCCACGCGCTCGGCGCCGACGAGGCCCAGCGGGCCAAGGTCCGCGAGGCGTTCGAGCGGGTCGAGAAGGCCGAGGTGCGACGCCTGATCGTCGAGCAGGGCGTCCGCGTCGACGGGCGGAAGGTGGGCGAGATCCGCCCGATCTGGGCGGAGGTCGGCTACCTGCCGCGCGCCCACGGCTCGGCCCTGTTCACGCGCGGCGAGACGCAGGCCCTGGTGGCCGCCACGCTCGGCACCAAGAACGACGAGCAGAAGATCGAGGCGCTCGAGGGCGAGTCGTATCGCTCCTTCATGCTCCACTACAACTTCCCCTCCTTCTCGGTGGGGGAGGTGCGGCGCTTCGGCTCCCCGGGGCGGCGGGAGATCGGCCACGGCGCGCTCGCCGAGCGGGCCCTGCTGCCGGTCGTGCCGCCGAAGGAGCAGTTCCCGTACACGATCCGGATCGTCTCCGACATTCTCGAGTCCAACGGCTCGTCGTCGATGGCGACCGTCTGCGGCGCGTCGCTGGCCCTCATGGACGCGGGCGTGCCCCTCCGGGCGCCGGTGGCCGGCATCGCCATGGGCCTCGTCAAGGAGGGGGACCGTGTCGGCATCCTGACCGACATCATGGGCACCGAGGATCACTACGGCGACATGGACTTCAAGGTCGCCGGGACCGAGAAGGGCATCACCGCCCTCCAGATGGACATCAAGATCGCCGGCGTCTCGGTCGAGATCATGCGCGCGGCGCTCGCCAACGCCCGCGAGGCGCGGCTCGCCGTGCTGGCCAAGATGCGCGAGACGATCGAGAAGCCGCGGACCGAGCTGAGCCCGTACGCGCCCCGCTTCGTGACGATCAAGATCCGCACCGAGAAGATCCGCGAGATCATCGGCCCCGGCGGCAAGGTGATCCGGGGGATCCAGGAGGAGACCGGCACCAAGATCGACGTCGAGGACGACGGGCGGGTGACGATCTTCTCGCCGGACAACACCTCGGTGCAGCGCGCGCTCGCCATCGTCCAGGACATCTGTCGCGAGGTCGAGCTCGACCGCATCTACGTCGGCAGGGTGAAGAAGATCGTCGAGTTCGGCGCGTTCGTCGAGGTGATTCCCAACACGGAGGGGCTGCTCCACATCTCCCAGATTGCCGAGAGCCGTATCCGCGCGGTCAGCGACGTGCTGAGCGAGGGCGACGAGGTGCTCGTGAAGGTCATCGAGATCGACCAGAACGGCAAGATCCGGCTGAGCCGGAAGATGGCGCTCCGCGAGCAGCCGGCGCTGGCGGACAAGGAGAAGTTGAGGAACCCCGCCGCGGCCAACCCGCCGCGCGAGTAGGGGTCGCCCGGCCGGCTCGAGGGTCGCCGCTCGGGCCGGGGGCAGGGGAGCGAACGGAGCGGGCGCTCCGGCGCCGCCGCGGCGAGGCGAGACCCGAGTGAGAGAGGCCGGCCGCCCCGGGGCCGGACACGAGATGGAAGACTACCGGAAGAGCGTGCTGCCCAACGGGATCCGCGTCGTCACCGAGCGGATGGAACAGGTCCGCTCGGTCGCGGTCGGCATCTGGGTCGACACGGGGTCTCGCAACGAGGCGGCGGAGCGCGGGGGCATCTCCCACCTCATCGAGCACCTGGTCTTCAAGGGCACGGCCACCCGCAGCGCCCAGGAGATCGCCCGCGTCATGGACTCGGTGGGGGGGCAGACGGACGCCTTCACGACCAAGGAGCACACGTGCTTCTACGTCCAGGTGCTCGACGAGCACCTGGCGCTCGCCGTGGAGCTGCTGGCCGACATTCTCCGCAACCCCCTCTTCGACCCCGCCGAGCTCGAGCGCGAGAAGTCGGTCGTCCTCCAGGAGATTAAGATGGTGGAGGACACGCCCGACGACCTGATCCATGACCTCTTCGCGGTGCGGATGTGGGAGGGGCATCCGCTCGCCCGGCCGATCCTCGGGACGCGCGCCGCCGTCAGCGGCTACGGCGCGGAGACGGTGCGCCGCCATTTCGAGGACGAGTACGTGCCCGCCCGCATCACCGTCGCGGTCGCCGGCAACGTGACCCACGACCGGGTCGTCGACCTCTTCGCCGCGTGCTTCGACGGCTTCGACCGGCCGGCGGCCCGCCGCGAGGACTCCCGCCCGGCCCTCCACGCGGGCATCGACATCGTGACGAAGTCGCTCGAGCAGGTGCACCTCGTCGTCGGCTTCCCCGGCCTGGATCACACCGCGCCGGAGCGCTACGCCCTCTACCTGCTCAACGACATCATCGGCGGCAGCATGTCGTCCCGCCTCTTCCAGGAGGTTCGCGAGCGCCAGGGGCTCGTCTACTCGATCTACTCGGGGACGCAGGCCTACCGCGACACGGGCGTCCTCTACATCTACGCGGCGACCGACCCGCCGAACTTCTCGAAGCTCGTGAAGGTCGTGCTGAAGGAGCTCCGCGCGGTCAAGAAGGACGGCGTCACGCCCCGGGAGCTCGCGCACGCCAAAGCCCATCTCAAGGGGAGCCTGATGCTGTCGCTCGAATCGACCTCGAGCCGCATGAACCGTCTCGCCAAGCAGGAAATGCACTTCGGCTCCTTCTTCACGATCGACTCGATGCTCCAGGCCATCGACGGCGTGCGCGTCGAGGAGCTGCAGGCCCTGGTCTCGGACCTCCTCGACGAGGCCCGCCTCACGCTGGTGACGCTCGGTCCGCTCGGCCGCCGGAACCTGCCGCGCGAGCTCCTCCGCCACTACTAGGCCGGCAGATCTGACTTGTCCCCGCCGTCGGCCGCGGGTATTTTGAGGGCGGCCGCATGATCGCCCGGTACACGCGCGACGAGATGGCCGCCCTCTGGAGCCCGGCGGCGAGGTACGCCGGCTGGCTCCAGGTGGAGCTGGCCGTCTGCGAGGTGTACGCGCGGCGAGGCCGGATCCCAAGCGACGCGGTCGAGCGCATCCGCCGCGCGGCGCGGATCGACGCCCGGCGGATCGACGAGATCGAGGCCACCACGCGCCACGACGTCGTCGCCTTCCTCGCCCAGCTCGAGGAGGCCATCGGCGCGGACTCCCGGTTCGTCCACCTGGGGCTGACGTCGTCGGACGTCGTCGACACCGCGCTCGCGCTCCAGCTCCAGCGGGCCGCCGACCTCGTGCTCCAGGGCCTCGAGCGCCTCCGCGAAACGCTCCGCCGGCTCGCCCTCGCCCACAAGGAGACGCTGATGGTCGGCCGCACCCACGGCGTCCACGCCGAGCCGACCACCTTCGGGCTCAAGGCGGCCCTCTGGCACGCCGAGGCGGGCCGAAACCTCGAGCGCCTGCGGCGGGCCAAGGAGGCCGTGCGGGTCGGGAAGATCTCGGGCGCGGTGGGGACCTTCGCTCACGTCGACCCCGACGTCGAGGAGGAGGTCTGCCGCGAGCTCGGGCTCGTCCCGGAGCCGGTCTCCACCCAGGTCGTCCAGCGCGACCGGCACGCCGAGTTCGTGGGCGCGCTCGCGCTCCTCGCGGCCTCGCTCGAGAAGATCGCCCTCGAGATCCGGAATCTCCAGCGCACCGAGGTCCTCGAGGCGGAGGAGCCCTTCGCGGAGGGCCAGACGGGCTCGAGCGCGATGCCGCACAAGCGCAACCCGGTCGGCGCGGAGCAGGTGTGCGGCCTGGCGCGCCTCGTGCGGGCGAACGCGCTGGCCGCGCTGGAGGACGTCGCCCTCTGGCACGAGCGCGACATCAGCCACTCCTCCGTGGAGCGGGTGATCCTCCCGGACTCGACCAGTCTCGTGGACTACATGCTCCACCAGATGGACCGGATCCTCGCCGGGCTCCAGGTCTACCCGGCCCGCATGCGCGAGAACCTCGACCGGACGCACGGGCTCATCTTCTCGCAGCGGGTGCTCCTGGCGCTCACCGAGCGGGGGCTCCCCCGGCAGCGCGCCTACGAGCTCGTGCAGCGCAACGCCATGCGGGCCTGGCGCGAGCGGCGCTCGTTCCACGAGTTCCTCGCCGCCGACCCCGACGTGACCGCCACCCTGAGCCCGGCCGCGCTCGGGAGCTGCTTCGACGCCGCCTGGTACCTGCGCAATGTCGACGCCGTCTACAAGCGGCTCGGGCTCGTCCCGTAGGCCGCGGGGGGGACCATGACCGTCGAGATCCGCGGCAAGCTCTACGAGGGGAAGGCCAAGATCGTCTACGCGACCGACAGTCCGAAGCTGATCGTCCAGTTCTTCAAGGACGACGCGACCGCCTTCAACGCCCAGAAGCGCGGGACCATCGCCGGCAAGGGCGTCGTCAACAACCGCGTCTCGGCCCGGCTGTTCGAGCTCCTCGGGCGCCGGGGCGTGCCCACCCACTACGTGGCGACCCTCTCCGAGCGCGAGATGCTCTGCCGGCGGCTCGACATCATCCGGATCGAGGTGATCGTGCGCAACGTGATCGCGGGCAGCCTCGCCACGCGGACCGGCGTCGAGGAGGGGGGCCCGGTCGTGCCCCCGGTGGTCGAGTTCTACTACAAGTCGGACGAGCTCGGCGACCCGATGATCAACGACGACCACGTCCGCCTCCTGGGGCTGGCGACCCCCCCGGAACTGCGGTGGATCCGGCGAACCGCCCTCCGCGTGAACGGGGTGCTCCGCCCGCACCTGGCCCGGCGCCGGCTCCGGCTCGTCGACTTCAAGCTCGAGTTCGGCCGCGCGGGCCGGCGGCTCGTGCTGGGGGACGAGATCTCCCCGGACACCTGTCGGCTCTGGGACGCCCGCACCCGCGAGCGCCTGGACAAGGATCGCTTCCGGCGCGACCTCGGGGCGGTCGAGGAGGCCTACCAGGAGGTGTACCGGCGCCTGGTCGGCGCCGGGGGCCCGGGGCGGTGAAGGCCCGCGTGCTCATCCGGCTCAAGCGCGGCATCCTGGACGTCCAGGGCAGCGCGGTCCTGCGCGCCCTCGCGGGCCTGGGCTACGCGGAGCTCAGGGAGCTCCGGGTCGGCAAGGTGGTCGAGCTCGACCTCGACGCGGCGGATCCGACGGCGGCGGCCGCGCGGGTCGAGGAAATGTGCCGGAAGCTCCTCGCCAACCCGGTCACCGAGGACTTCAGCATCGAGTGTCCCTTGCCTTGACGCGGCGCCCGCGTTTAAGATATGGGTGCGTGGCGAGTCGCGTGAATCCGCAGGGTGAGAGGAGACCGTCCGCCCCATGAGATTTGGCGTGGTCGTGTTCCCGGGCACGTGGAGTGACTGCGACTTCCACTACGTCATCGGCGAAGTGCTCCAGCAGCCGGTCAAGTACGTCTGGCATCGCGACCGTAACCTGGCCGAGTTCGACTGCATCGTCCTGCCCGGCGGCTTTTCGTACGGCGACTACCTGCGCGCGGGGGCGATCGCCGGCCGGTCGCCGGTGGTCGAAGCCCTGCCCGAGTTCGTCGCCCGCGGCGGGGTCGTGCTCGGGTCGTGCAACGGCTTCCAGATCCTGTGCGAGGCGGGGCTCCTCCCGGGCGCCCTCATGCGGAACGAGTGC
>QHRX01000317.1 GCA_003221455.1 Candidatus Rokuibacteriota bacterium | reverse complement strand
TGGGCTCGCCTTCGAGGACGAGCTCCCGATCAAAGAAACGAACCCGCTCCGGCCGTTGTCGCCGTATGCGGTCAGCAAGGTGGCGCAGGATCTCATGGGGTATCAGTACTTCATGAGCTATCGCCTGCCCATCGTGCGAACGCGGGGTTTTAACCACGAGGGGCCCCGTCGAGGAGATGTCTTCGCCACCTCGAACTTCGCGCGACAGATCGCCGAGATCGAGGCAGGACGTCGTGAGCCCGTGATCCACGTCGGTAACCTCGCCGCCCGCCGCGACTACACCGACGTCCGAGACATCATCCGCGGCTACTGGCTCTTGCTGCAGCAGGGCGAGCCCGGCGAGGTCTATAACCTTGCCTCGGGCCGCGCCTGGGCGATCCAGGAAATCCTCGACTTCCTGCTCGGGGAATCCCGGGTTCGTTCGATCGCGGTCAAGGAGGACCCGGCGCGGCTCCGTCCCTCGGACGTTCCCGTCTTGGTCGGCGACGCGGCGAAGGCCCGGAAGGCGGTCGGCTGGGCGCCGGAGATTCCCTTCGAGCGAACCCTGCGCGATCTCCTCGGCTACTGGCGGCAGCGCCTGGCCGGCGTCCGGTCGTGAGCACGCGCCCGGGACCAGGACCCGCGACGGATCACCGCGTCGCGGTGGTGGGCCTCGGCTACGTGGGCCTGCCGCTGGCGATCGCCTTCGGGCGCCGGGTACAGACGATCGGCTTCGACGTCGACCCCAAGCGCGTCAAGGAGCTTGGCGACGGGTGCGACTGGAACGGCGAGCACTCGGAAAAGAGCCTTCGCGCGAGCCGGCTCGAGCTGACGACCGAGCCGAGCCGCCTCCGCGCGGCCTCGGCGATCATCGTCGCGGTGCCGACTCCGGTCGACGGCCACAAACGGCCCGATCTGAGCCATCTAGTCGAGGCGACCCGCCTGGTCGGAGGCCACATGTCCCCGGGCGTCGTCGTGGTCTACGAGAGTACGGTGTACCCCGACACGACCGAGGGCGTCTGCGTGCCGCTCTTGGAGGAGTCGTCGGGCCTGCGCGCCGGGGTCGACTTCAAGGTCGGCTACTCGCCGGAGCGTGTCAATCCGGGCGACCCGGAACACTCGCTGGAGCGGGTCGTCAAGATCGTCGCCGGCCAGGACGCGGATGCCCTCGAGGCGGTGGCCCAGCTCTACGCGCTCGTGGTCGGCGCCGGCGTCCACCGCGCGCCCGACATCCGGACCGCCGAGGCCGCCAAGGTCATCGAGAATGTCCAGCGCGATCTGAACATCGCGCTCATGAACGAACTCGCGATCCTCTTCCACCGCATGGGCATCGACACCGGCCAGGTGTTGCGCGCGGCCGGCACGAAGTGGAACTTCCTACCCTTCCAGCCGGGCCTGGTGGGCGGGCACTGCATTCCGGTGGATCCCTACTACCTGACCTTCAGGGCGGAGGAGCTCGGCTACTATCCCGAGGTCATCCTGGCCGGGCGCCGGATCAACGACACGATGGGCTCCTACATCGCGCAGGAGACGGTGAAGCTCCTGATTCGGGGAGGCCGGCCGGTGCGGGGCGCCCGGGTCCTCGTCCTCGGGTTTGCCTTCAAGGAGAACGTCCGCGACGTCCGGAACACGCGGGTTCTCGACCTCGTCCGAGAGCTGGAGAGCTACGGCGTGGACGCGGTGGTCCACGATCCGGTCGCCGACCCCGAGCGCGTCGCCGAGGCGGGGGTCACGGCGGTCGCCAGTCCCTTCGAGGGGGACTCCCGCTACGACGGGGTCGTGATTGCCGTCGCCCACGCCGCGTTCCGGGTCCGTGACGCCGCCAGCTATGTTAATCTGGTAAAGCGTGGTGGGGGAAGCGGCGTCATCGTCGACGTGAAGTCGATCCTGCCC
>QHRX01000316.1 GCA_003221455.1 Candidatus Rokuibacteriota bacterium | reverse complement strand
AGGAGCGACAACGGCAGGGCCACGGCCGGGATCAGGGTGTCCGCCGCGCGCCCGAGGAAGAGGAAGATCACGACCACGACCAGGACAAAGGCGATGACGAGCGTCTGCTCGACGTCGGCGACCGAGGTGACGATCGTCCGCGAGCGATCGTAGATCGGGGTGATGCGCACGGATCCGGGGAGCTCGGCGCTGATCAGCGGCAGCAGGTCCCGGACGCTCTTGGCCACCTCCACGGCGTTGGCGCCGGCGCGGCGGTTGACCGCCACGACGACGGTGGCCGACGGCGGCGGATATCCCCGGACCCAGAACCGCATGGTCATCCGCTCATCCTGGACGGAATCTCGCACCGTGGCCACGTCGCGCACGTAGACGGCGGCCCCGTCACGGCTGCCGACGATGAGGTCGCCGTACCCCTGGGCCCCTTCGAGCTGGCCGTGGGGGCGGAGCAGCGCCGTGCCGGTCGCCCCGTCGAACTGGCCCGCGCCGGTGTAGGCGGTCCCGTTCTTGATCGCCGCGGTGAGGTCGTCGACGGAGATGCCGCGCGCCCACATCGCGGACGGGTCGACCTTGATGCGGACGGCGGACTTCGTCCCGTACACGATGACGCGGCTCACGCCGGGGAGGATGCTGATCCGCTGACCGACCTGGGTGCTGCCGTAATCGTAGAGCTGACCCGCCGTGACCGAGTCGCTGGTGAGGGCGATGTACAGGATCGGCTGGTCGTTGGGGTTCGTCTTGGAGTAGGTCGGCGGCGCCGGGAGGTCGACCGGCAGGGCGCCCGTCGCCTGCGAAATGGCGGTCTGCACGTCCGTGGCGGCGGCGTCGATGCTCTTGTCCAGCGCGAATTGGAGCGTGAGGCTCACGTGGCCCTGGATGCTCTGGGAGGTGACGAGCTCGAGCCCGTTGATCTGCATGAACTGCCGCTCGAGCGGGGTCGCGATGTTGTTGGCCATCGTGTCGGGGCTCGCCCCTGGATAATCCGCCTGCACCTGGATGACGGGATAGTCCACCGCCGGCAGGTCGTTGACGGGGAGCCGCCGATAACTGAGCACGCCGAAGAGGACGACCGAGACGGTGAGGACCGCCGTCATGACCGGCCGCCGGATGAAGGGTTCCGAGAGATTCACGATTGGCCGCCGGCGTGGGTGCCCCGCTCGGCGCGCGGCTCCTCGATGCGGACCTTGCCCCCCGGGGTCACCCCGAGCTGGCCGTTGATGACCACCCGCTCGCCCGCCCGGAGACCCTCGGCGACGACGACGAACTCGCCCTGTCGCTGCCCGAGCCTGACGGGCCTCAGCTCGGCGGTGGAGTCGTCCTTGACGACGTAGACGAACGGGCCCTTGGCCGACATCTGCGGCGCGGCCGCGGGCACGAGCACCGCCCCCGCCACCGTGCTCAAGACCAGCCGAACCTTGACGAAGCGCCCCGGCCAGAGCCGACGCTCGCTGTTGGCGACCGTGGCCCGGAGCATCACGGTGCCGGTGGCGTCCTGGACCGCGTTGTCGAGAAACGTGAGCTGGCCCACGACCGGCCGGTCCGGCTCATCGGGCAGACGCACCTCGACCTTCAGCGTTCCCGCCGCCAGGTGCCGCTGCACGGTCGTGAGGTCATTCTCGGCGACGGTGAAGTCGGCGTAGATCGGGTCGAGCCGCTGAATCATGAGCAGCGAGCCGCTGTTCGCGGTCACGACGTTGCCGAGGTCGACGAGCCGATGCCCCGCCCGGCCGTTGATCGGCGAGCGGATGGAGGTGTAGTCGAGGTTGAGCCGGGCGGTCTCGACCGCGGCCTGGCCCTGCTCGACCTGCGCCGCGGACACATCGACGGCGTTCTTCCGGGTGTCGTAGTCCTGCTGGGCGATGGCCTTCGTCTGGCGGAGGTTCCCGGCCCGGACAAACTGAATCTTGGCCAGATCGAGCGCCGCCCTCGACTGGGCGAGGGTGGCCACCGCCGCGTCGAGCTGGGCCCGGTAGGGGCGCGGATCGATGGTGAACAGCGGGTCGCCGGTCTTCACGTCGGCGCCGTCGGCGAAGTGGATGGCGGTGATGCGTCCCGAGACCTGAGGCTGGACGGAGACCACCTCCCGGGCCACGCACTTGCCGACCTCGTCGAGGTAGACGGCGGCGTCC
>QHRX01000229.1 GCA_003221455.1 Candidatus Rokuibacteriota bacterium | reverse complement strand
CGGGTCAGTTCCCGCTCCTCCACGGTCGTGAAGTGAATCGCCGCGGCCCGGCGCAGGTTCCGTCGTTCGACCAACATCTCATAGATCCACTTCCGGCCCCGGTGCCGCCGGTACAAGTACGGATCGAGAACCCCATGCGGCTTCACCAGGTACGGCACGCCGAAGCGCTGGCAGTAGTGGGCGGCGACCAGCGAAGAGAACAGATACAAGGCATGAATATGGACGATGTCGTAGCGCGGAATCGCGACACGTAGGGCCCGAGCGAGCGGCAGCGAGAAGGCGTAGGCGCGAAGCCATCGCCCCGGAAAGTAGCGAATCTCGACGCCCTCGACCTCCGCGAGGGGCACCTGGAGGTCACCGTCGCCGTCGATATTCGTCGTATAGATCGCGACCTCGTCCCCGCGTCTCGCCAGCTCGCGACACAGCTCGAAACAATCCTTCGGTGGTCCGCCGTACCGAGGGGCTAAGGTCGCGATCACGTGAAGGATTCGCATCGGTGGCGACTCGCATTCACCCCGATCGTAACGTCTCGTACACGCCCGCAACCGCCTGGCCGTGCTCGCGCCACGTGAATCGCCGACTCGCCTCTTGGCCGGCTTGCGCCATCTCCTCCCGCAGCGTCGGCGACACCGCGAGTTCGACGATCCGCTTCGCCATGCCCTCGACGTCGAGGGGGTCGTACAGCGCCGCGGCGCCGCCAGTGATTTCAGGAATGGCCCCCCCGGTCGAGGCCACGACGGGGAGGCCCGACGCCATGGCTTCCGCAACCGGCCGACCAAACCCCTCATGAAAGGAGGGATACAGAAGAACGCTCGCGACTCGGTAGGCACGCCTGAGGTCGTCCCCAGAGACCTCGCCGACGTCCCGGACCGAGCTCTGGACATCCAACGCTCTGATGATTTTGAACTCTGCCGGTCCGAACCGCGATCCGACCTTCAACAGGACCACGCGCCGCTTGACCTGCTCCCGCACCCGGGCCACCACGCGAACCACGGTCGAGAGGTTCTTCCGCGCTTCGTTACTTCCCACATGCAGTACGACGAGGTCTCCCGGCTGCACCCCCACGCGCGATTGAAGGACCCTCAGCGCCTCGTCCTCGCCCGCCGCGCGAAATGTCGCTGAGACGCCCTGGTAGGCGAGGTGCAGGCGTGACGCTGGAACACCCAGGTAGCGACGGCATTCCTCGAGCGTATGTTTCGAATCCGTCACCACCGCGCCCGCCTTCCTCAGGAGTGTGAGGCGCACGCTCGTTGGAAGCACCGCCGATCTCGCCGGAGCGCCGGGGAACCGCAGGCGACCGAAGGCGACGGCCACCGGATACAAGTCGTGACAGGTCACCACGGTGCGCGCGCCGGGCACCCGCAGCATGAGCTGCGCATTGCCATGGTCAACGATATGGTAGAGATCTGCCCCTTGCCGTTTCGCCCACGCCGGGTAGCTCACGTACCGAATCCACCGGCTTCGTACCCACCCCACGCTGGGCAAGGACTCGAACGGGGGAGTCAACAGGGCGGGCTCAATGCCGGGAATTCCGTCGAGGGATTCCAGCAGGTCCGACGCGTAGAGCCGCATGCTCGTCCCGGCATGAAAGCGCAGGGTGGGCAGGAGGGCCACGTCGACTCCGCGCGTCGGGGCCGGACGCACCCCGCTAGGCCTCCTGGCGTCGCTTCACCAACGCCGACGCCCGTTGGACTGCCGTCGGGCTCGCACGACGCCGACCGGTCGGTCGACCACCGCGCCTGGGTCACGCGTTGACAGCCGCCGCCCGTCTGCCCCCCGCGAGATCGGGCTCAGCAGGTCGGAGTCGTCCAGGACGGCCACCCTCCGGGTGGTCCCGCGCCATGTCCACGCTCCACCGACCAGACAAGGACCCGTCACGTCTGCGTCGCCCCTCTCGCCGCGAGACAGGCGGCGATGATGCCGTCGGCGCAGGCTTCGACACTGTACTCCCCGACCAGCTCTCTGCTCCGCGTCCCGAAATCGCGTCGCAGAGGCTCGTCAGCGACCAGGGTCTCGATGGCATCGGCGAGGGCGTCCACATCCCGGTGGGAGACCACAAAGCCGTTCCATCGGGGGCGGACGAGATCCTCGGCACACCCGACCTTGTCCGACACGATGATCGGCAGCGCGAAATTCATCGCCTCGTTGACGACCAGGCCCCAGGTTTCATGCCACGCGGACGGCAACACGAAAATGTCGGCGGCGCTGTAGGCCGCCGACAGCTCGGTCTGATTCAAAAACCCCGGCATCACCACAGAGGGAATCCCGCGCCGCGCGACGAGGTCTTGCGCCGCCGGTCGCAGCGCCCCGTCGCCGACCATCAAGAGCCAGCAGCGACGACGCCTCCGCACCCGCTCGAAGGCCTCGAGGAGACGGAGCGGTTGCTTCTTGTCGATGAGCTTGCCGCAGAAGAGGACGACGGGCGTGTCGTCGGTGATGCCGAGAGCGGCTCGGACCTCGCGCCGCCTCGGTGCGAGCCGTGCCGCTTGCCCCTGGAAGAAACGGTTGTCGACACAGTAGCGCGTGGCAAACAGGCGCCCCGGGGGCATCCCGTAATGCTCGAAATAGCGCCGGTTCTCCTCCCCGATGTAGAGCCCCCACGCTTGGCTGAAGAGTGCGCGCAAGGCGACCCGCTTGAGGGCCCGCGTATACCAGGGTCGCCGTTCGAGGAGCGTCTGCTCTTCGCGGACGAGGACGCTGGCCCCCTTGGCGCGAGCCGAGAGGGCCGCCAGCCAGGCGGTCGAGTACGCGTACCCGTGCACCCAGACCACGTCGTAGCGTCCCGACGCCACCTCCCACACGATGTCGGCGTTCGGGCACCGGAGGAACGCCCCGGTGATGTCCGTCCGCGTCGCGCTCCGGCAGATCCGCGACTGATAGCCCTCCAGCAGCGGAATGTCCCAGCGTATCCGCCGGCCAAATCCGCCATCATAGAACTCACGGACGGTCGCGTCGGAGTAGAAGTAGACCCTCAGGTCGATCTCCGGTCGCGACGACAGCTCGCGGTAGAGCGGCACGAAGTACTGGATTGGATGCGAGACGAGATGCGCGACGCGAATGACCGCTCCGGGCATCTTACCGGTGGGAGCTCACCGGACGCACCCGACGTCCACGCCCACGCGGCTTATCGCACTGATCGACGCGCCACCTTCCCCAGCCGATGTGGAGGGACGGTCTGCCGACCGTCACGCCCCGTGACCGGCCGGCGATGACCCGGCCGCGCCCCACCGCCCCCCGCCAGGCCCAAGACGTCTGGACATCCACGGCCGACGGCCGGCTCCACGCCGGGCGCGCTCTCGACCCGGCCTCGTCACCCTAGCCGACCTCCGCCGGCGAGGACCGGGCTTCGAAGACCCCAAGCTTCATCAGCACGCCGGCGAACACCCACACATAGACATTGAGTGGATCGAGATCAACCAGCCAGCCTTTCACGTTCGTCACCGCGATGAGGATCACGAACGCCAGCAGGGCTGCCGAGCAGGATCGCAACGGACGACCGCGCAACCGTCGATGAATCCGGCCGCCGATGACGATCAATGACGCCCAGAGGCCGACGACGACCACGAGGCCCTCGAGCCCGAGCTCGTACACGACCTTGGCGTAATAGTTCTCGATGGCCGTAAAGGCCTGCGGATCTGCGAACGCGTAGCGCGCGGGCCCCGTGTTCGTGCCGGTCCCGGTCCCGAGGGGGGCGGAGGTGATGGCTTGCACGAGTCCGCCATAGGCAATGTCCGTCGCATAGCCTCCCGCCAGCTCTGACACGTGCGAGTACAAGGCCCCTCCACCGATACCCAGCACCGCCAACGCAAGACCGATGATTCCGACCGCGTAGACTCCACTCCGCGCCAGCCCGGCAAACCCACGCTCGAGTCCGAATGTCAGCGCCAACAGGAGCGGGACGAAGACAAACGCCGCGCGGGCGCCGGACAGAAGCGACGCGATGCTCACCGCCGTCAACGCCACCCCTCCCAATTGCCGCCACCGCCACGACGAGTCGCGGCGCCAGACCGCGTAGCAGGGTGCGATCATCGCGATGGTGTAGCCAAAGTACTGTGTCCCGAACGTAAATGTGGAGGGAATTCTGGCGAGCACCCCGCCCTCGATGTCGAACGCCGCAAATCGTTGGGTGGCATTGGCGGCCGCCTCCCCGTAGAGCGCCTCCATCGTCGCCTCGTACCCGCTCACCTGGACCAGGACGACTTCGATGATGCCGATGGCACACGGAGACGAAGAGCGGAAGGTACAGGGTCCACACCTTCAGCCCGATCAGGGCCATGAGGAGGTTCTCCACGCCCGGATTGACCATCTGAACGAGGGCGAGGACGCCGAGCGCGACGAGCAGGGAGCTCGGGACCCTCGGCAGACCGCGGAGCGCGTGTGGGCCTCTCGCGAGGGCCACCAAGAACCCGACGTAGGCCGGAACCACGAACAAGACATCCTTGAACAGGAGCGGGGCGGGCCACGGGTAGAGCGCGAGGGTCACCACACCGGCAAAGGGTAAATAGATCAGGAGTCCATAGAAGCCGCGCTGCCAGCGAACGCCGATGAACCAATAGAGCCACGCCAGACCAACCGCCGCCAGAGCGACCACGCCCCAGCCGAGCGCCGTCCCGATTCCGAGCCCGAGTGCAGCCCCGACCGTCAGCGCCACACCAGAGACGCCTCCGGCGCCGGTGACAGGCCTAGCCAGTCGAGGACGATCCGCCATGACTCAGTGCGCTCGACCCGTCGAGACGTGACCGCACGAAGGTGCCGAGGCGTGACCAGGCCCCAAGGGACGTCCCTCGGTCCGACGGCGCGGCGAGGCCGTGCCAGACCCGATGGCCGATTCCGCGCTGCCGACGATCAGAGACCCCTGTGACGGGTCGACTGAGCCGTCCTGCCACCTCGGCCGCCGGCGCCGTCGCCGAAGCGGGCGGTCGGCCGGGTCGCCCACGCTGACGCCGTCCCGAAGCCGACGGCCGCGTTCTGTCGGGCAGGCTCTATCGATGGAGCGCACTCTGGAGTCGACTCCGCATCGCACTCCGCTGCCAGTGCAGGTAGCGCTGACTCTCAAGGGCCTCTGGAAACCCCCACCGCACGGCCACCCCGTAAAAGATCACACTCGCCAGACCCACACCCGCGGCGACCGTGACGGTCAGCGACCAGGTCCCCGATCCGCTGAACCGCTGGATGACGTTGGCGCCCTGGCCGCCCAGCGACGCCGAGATCACGGCCAGCGGCCCGACCTTGGCGCTAAACACGGCGAGTTCCTTCATGGAGAGCGACGCATACATCCGGTGAAGAAGGACCAGGAGCGCGCCGCAGCTTATCCATGTGAGCGCTGCGCACATCAGCGCGACTCCATCGGCGGCGAATCTGGCCGCGACGGCCGGGGCCAGAACCGTCCACAGCACGGCGACGCCGAGCTGCGTCCAGAACGGGACCCACATGGCCTGCACCGCATAGAACATCTTTTGGATGTACACAAACGCCACGAGACCGGGCGCTCCCAACAGCAAGAGCCCAAAGAGCCGCGCCACCGCTTCCCCCGCTTCCGCCGCAAACTCGCCTCGTTCGAAGAGCAACATGACAATCGGACGCCGCAAGACGAAGAAGACGCACGTCGTCGGGAGGGCAAGAAAGAGCGCCATCCGCAGCGCCTTCGTACACGTCTCACGGAACTCGCCCTCTCGAGACGAATGCCAGCTCTCGGCAAACCGAGGCAACAACACGGCCGCCAAGGCCCCCGGGAAGAGGGAGACCATCTGCCCCATCTTCCAGGCGTACCCGAAGGTCGCCAGCGTGCCCACCTCGAGGTGCGAGAGCACACGATTAATGACGGCGGCGGTCCACTGGCCAATCAGGACGGCTCCGAGCACGGGGAGTCCAAGGCGAAGTGCCTGGCCAACACCCGGATGGCGAGCGCTGAACCATCCCGTGGGGCGGACCCCCACGTCATGCATCAGGGCCGCGAGCCTGGCGAGAAAGAGCGCCCAGCTCGCGCAGGAGGCGATCAAGACGCCGACGACCAAGCTCGTCCCTCCCCAGTCGCGGCCAAACAGCACGATCATGCCGACGAGCACCATATTCCCGAGGAGTTGGGACGCCGCCGGAAGCCAAAAGATGTCGTAGGCGGCGAGCACGCCGGCGATGATGCCGCTCCACACCAGGGGAACACACGCCACCATGAACCAGCGGACGAAAAAGACGGCCGATCGTGCGCCCTCGCGATCGAGACCCGGGCCGAGGAGATGCACAACCGGCTCCGGTCTGACGAAGACGATCAACGCCAGCACTGCCGGCGGAACGACGAGGAGATTCGCCGCCGAGAGCGCCGCCTCCCACGCCTCGCTCTCCGCTCGCTTGGCTCTGTAGGCGGCGAAGACGGGAACGATGACGTTCGGCAGAAGGACGAAGAGCTGCTGGCCGACGAGAACGACAAGGACGCTAATGCGGAACGCATCGACCGTCGCGGAGGCGCCGAACCGCCAGGCCAGTGCCATCTCCACCACCACGCCCGCCGCGGGGCTCAACCCCGAGAGAACGGTCAAGGCCGTCGCCGATCGGGCGGTCGCGTAGGGTCTTCTTACGCGTTCCACACGCTCACTCTCGACCGCGCCCCGGGCCGACCTCGACCTCTAGAACCACGCGAGCATCCCCTGCTCCACGAAGAAATGTGTCGGCGCGAAGTCGGTAAACCGGCGCACCCGCGTCGCGGCGGCTTGCAGCCTGGCGGCCGCAGCCTCCGTGTCGCTGTTATCAAGGTAGACCGCTCCCCCGGGCCGGATCTTCGGAACCACGGCGGCGACGCAGGAGTCACGCCACCGGCCATCAACGAGCGCGAAGTCCACCGAACCGTCGCGAACGTCGCTGAGATCGGTGTAGGCCCGAGGCCCCGCCCGCAGTTCGTGTCGGACGTGCTCGGCACCCGACCCCAGCCAACGCTCGACTCGAGCGTACCACACCGGGTCATCCTCGACGCTCAAGAGCCACCCGCACCGTGCCGCGAACCACGGCGTCGAGCGCCCAGAGCCGAACTCGACGATTCGGCATCCGGCCGTCAAGACCTCGCGCTCGATGACCCGGCGCGCCGAATATCCGATCAACGGCGCGGCCGGTGCCCAACCGACTGTCACCCGGGCCACCGCCTCTGCGAAGGCGCGGGGCGCGTGCCGGAGCAGGTCGCCGGGGGCCACGGCGTGGCCCGTCTCATCCCGAAAACGTCCGACAAGAGTCCAGCGCACTCGAAGGCCTCGCCATCCGTGTGCGGCTCAGGCCGTCACCGGATGAACTCCGTGGGACCGCGTCACGACGTTGGGCGGTGCGACGACGAGCCGTTCATCCCCCGTCACCGGTGGCCGGTCCCTCCTGCGTCAGTTCGTCCGATAGAGGATGGCAACCACTCGGTTGTCCCTCGCTCGACCGGAATGGGAGGCGTGGCGAGTGGCCCCAGCGGGCCGCGTCACCGAACGCCGAGCGCGTCGCCCGGGCGCCGCTTGAGAGGCCGGCCGGGCAGCCAAGAACCGGCGTGACACCCGAGCCGCCGCGTCGAGGGTCGGCCCCGCAGTCACCGTCGGGAACTCGCCGACGCTGACCGGCTCAACGCCGCAATCGAGGCCAGGTAGAGGAGGTTCGACATGACGGGGAGATTGTAGTTCGCGATCCCCTGGACGGCCGTGCCCACGATGGCGACGAGGCCGGCGAGCGTCAGGGCACGGGCCCATCGATTCTCCGCGTGCGCGAAGCGGCGCAGACACGCGAGTCCGAGCCTGGCGATGGCGGCGAAGGCTAGCCCAAGGCCGACCACGCCGGTGTCGGTCAGGAGCTCGACCCAGTCGCTCTCGGCATGGGTGAAGGATACGGGGGCCGGGAAGGTGCGCACGTGCGGGTACGCCACGGCGAAGGTCCCGAGACCGGTCCCGAGCGCGGGCGCCTCGCGCCACAGCGTGAGCGCGTCCCTCCAGATCAGCAGGCGCGCGCTCTCGGCCGGCCGCCCGACCTCCTCGGCGAGCCGCTCGATGGTGCCGTAGAGAATGTCGCTGCTGATCCAGGCGCCGGCGAGGAAGATCAGGACGGCCGCGAGCGCGACGCGCCTCGCGCGCCAGCGGCCCCGTTGTCCCTGGGCCCACAGCCCGCCACCCATCAGGAGGAGCGCTGCGGCGAGCGCCAGAAGGCCGCCGCGTGACCCGCTGACCAGGGCCGCCCCGCCCATCACGAGAATGAGGAAGGGGATCAGGCGAGTGGCATCGCTCTCGGTGCTCCAGTCTTTGAGGCGGTCGGCCCAGCGCGGGACCCACGGGCGCGGCTGAGCGCCCCCTTTGGCGGCGAGGACGACGGCGAGGGCGACCGGCACGACAATGACCATCAGCCCGGCGAAGTGCGCGCGGTTGACGTAGGGGCCGAAGGGGGCGGAGTTGAGCGGCGCGGGCGGCCCGATCCAGTAGAGCCGGCCATTCCAGGTCACGCGCTGGACGATGCCGAAGATGGAGATCAGGGCCCCCATGACGACCATCGTCCAGAGCGCCCGGCGAGCCTGGGCGGCTGTCCGATAGGTGTTGTAGCAAACGAGAAAGAACGCGGCCACGGTCAGGAGCTTGACGCCCTCCCGCCACGTCGCCTGGGGGTCGAGCGACCGAGCCGCGCCGAGGAACGGCACGGTTCGAACGAACACCAGCGCGAGAAAGAGCAGCGCCGGGAGCCAGCCGGGCGGAAGCTCCAACCGGAACTCCCAGTGCCGCAGCGTGCCGAGCACGTAGGTCGCCGCCATGGCCAGCACGACCAGCTCGGCGATCGCTTCAGACCAGGGCTCGACCGTGCCGAAGGCGAGCGGGGCGAAGACGAGGAGGAAGAGGGTCCCCGCCTCGATGAGGCGTTCGGGCCACGCCGCGCTCATCGCAGGCTCACCTCGTCCACCCAGACCTTGCCGCCGAGATTGCCCTCCGGCCCAGCGGCCTTCTCCCGTCGGAGGCGCACGAGGACCAGGCTCGTGCCCGCGGGGATCTGGACGCGCGTCTCGAGCGGGACCCAGTCGGCCGTGGTCCCCGAGATCGTGCGCGTTTCAGCGAGCACCGCGTCATCCCCCGGGGAGACGACCTCAAGCTTCAGCCCCGAGCTCGTCGTGAAGAGGTGCGCTTTGGCCAGCGCCCGGAGGCGGTACTCGCGCCCGGGTTCGACCGGGACGAACTGCAAGACGCCGGCGAAGTCGAGCGTGGGGAAGCTGTTAAACGTCAGCCGAAGCGAGTGCGTTCCTTGAGCCGCGATCACCGGGTCGAGGGTCACGTCCACGCCCCAGGTCGGCCGCACGCGCCAGTCGAGCCCCCAGCCGAGCAGGCGGCCGGCCTCGAACCCCCCGTTCCAGATGGCGTTGTCTCCACCGGCCGGCTGTCCCTCGGGGACGAGCGTCAGCCAGACCTGCCGGGCCATGGCGCCCTCTCCTTCTTCGATCAAGCGATCCAGGTATTTGCGTCGCGTGGACTCGGGGATCGCGGGCTCGAGGTTGAGGCGGGCCGCCCACGCCACGTCCGCGAGAGCCAGATCCCCCTGGTCGACCGCCGCGGTCAGCACATTGGTCAGGCCCGCCGCCTCACGCGGGAGCAGGGTCGCCGGATCCTCGTCTGGACGAAGGAGCGCGCGCGCGAGAAGAAACGCGGCGTCGCGCTGGCCTGGGTCCACCGCGAGCACGTACCGGAGATGCTCCAGCGCGAGGTCGCGTTCCTGCCAGCGGAGGGCCAGGAGCGCCGCTTCCCAGCGGAGGTTGACATTGTGCGGGTCGGCGCGAAGCGCGGCGTCCAGGAACTGGCGGGCGCGACCACGAGCGCCTTGGTCGTTCGCGAGCAAGGCGAGCTCGACCCGGGGCACCGTGCTTCGTGGGCGCAGGCGAAGCGCGGCCTCGAACTGGACGCGCGCCTTTTCGTGCGCCACCGCCCCGAGCGGCGTCTCGTACGCCCGCCCGAGGAGGACGTGGAGAGTGGGGTTCCACGGATCCCACGCGAGGGCGCGCTCGAGCTCGACGGCGGTCGTCGCGCGCCGGCCGAGATACTCGGCGACGGCCGGTCTGACGATGCCTCGAGCGAGCCATGCGGTGAGGGCCATCGTCAGGACGGCGACGAGGACCCGGCTCCCTCGCGGCTCGAGACGTATCAGCAGGAGTCGGTCTGAGGCGGGACCCAATCTCTACCGCGCCGGCTACGCTCGCGAGCCCTGACTGCTGACTTCCTTCGCGGCCCCCTCCGCGGAGCGGGCGCCGTATCCGTAGTAGCCGTAGTACCCGTAGGAGCCCTGCCCGCTCAGGTCGACGTCGTTCAGGACCACGCCGAGGAGCCTGGCCCGAACCGACAGCAGGCTGCGGACCGCCCGCTGGGCGGCGTCGCGTGTCGCCCGCCCGTGGCGGAGCACAAGGACGACGCCCTCGACCTGGGCCGCCAGGACCATCGCGTCGCTGATCCCGAAGAGGGGGCCGGTGTCGAACACGACGTACGCGAAGCCCACTTCGAGCGTGGTGAGCGCCTGACGGAGGCGGGTCGAGGCGAGGAGCTCGGCCGGATTGAGCGGAATCCGCCCGGACGGAATGGACGACAGGTGCGGAATGCCGGTCGGCTTGATGACGTCGGTCAGGGCGGCCTGACCGGTGAGGAACGTAGAGAGACCAGGCGCCTGCGCGACCCCGAGGATCTCGTGGAGGCTCGGGCGCCGCATATCCGCGTCGATGAGGAGCACCTCGCCGGCCCCGAGCTGAGCCAGCGTGATGGCGAGGTTGGTGACGAGCGACGTCTTGCCGTCCTCCGGGTGGAGAGAGGTGACCAACAGCGTCCTGGGAGGGTGGTCGGGCGCGGAATAGAGGAGGCTCGTCCGGAGATTTCGGAAGGCCTCGGAAAAGACCGACGACATGTCCGCGTGGCAGACGAGCGCGAACGGCAGGTCATCCCCGTGGACGAACTCCCGCCGACGCCGCGCCCGCCGCTCGAGGGCCCTGCGGGACGGCACGAGGCCGAGCGTCGGCACGCGGAGAACGGCCTCGACCTCCTTCGCGTCCTTGATGCTCGTGTCGAGGTACTCGAAGAAAAAGGCCGCCCCCACGCCCCCTAAGAGGCCGACCACGCACGCCAGCAGCAGGTTGAGCGCCTTTTTCGGCTTCGACGGATGGTTCGGGACCTCCGCGCGATCCACGACGTAGATGTTCGAGGTCAGGAGGGCGGACGAGATCTGCGTTTCGCGCAGTCGGGCGAGGAGAGCCGTATAGAGATCCCGGCTCGTGTCGACCTCGCGCCGGAGGAGGTTATACTCCGCCGTGCGAGCGGACAGGCGCCGCGCCAAGCCCCGGTGCCGGACGAGGGCGGACTCCATCTCCTGCTCGGTCCGAGCTGCCGCCTGGTAGTCGGCCTGGAGAGACGCCACCGTCCGCCCGAGCTCGGCCTGGAGCTGGCGGCGGCCCTCGGCGATCTTCTGGGCGAGCTGCTGCATCCGGGGATAGTGGGGCTTGAAGACCTGGCCGAGCTTCTTGTACTCGGCCTCCTGGGTGGCCAGATCCTGCTTGAGCTGAACGATCAGACGGCTCTGCAGAACGACGGGCAGCGAGTCGAGGTCCGGGCCGCTCGCCGGCGCGAGAAGACTTCCCTTTGCGATCCGATCGGCGCGAGCCTTGAGGTACGCCTCCGAGACCAAGCTGAGCTGCTGGGTGAGCAGATCCTGGGGCTGGCCGTTCTTGTCGGCGCTGACCAAGAGGATGTCGTTCGCGGCGAGGAATTTGTTGAGTTGCTCCTCCGCCTCTCGCAGCTTGTCCCGCGTCTCGTCGAGTTGGTTCGCCAGGAACTGCGTGGCGTAGCGCGTCCCTTCGACCTTCTGGTCGAGCTGCTGGGCGATGAACGCGTCGGCTATGGTGTTCGCGACCCGCGCGGCCAGGTCGGGATAATGACTGTCGAAGGAGACCTTCACGAGCCGGGAGTTCCTCACTGGCTCGACGGAGAGATGCTCCTGAAACGCCTCCGCTAAGGGAGATTCGAGCACCAGGTCTTCGGCGCCTTCGGGGGCGGGGGGCGGAGGAACGGGGATCCAACGCACGAGCTCACGCTTCCCCCACGCCTCAAGCGAGGCGACGAGGCCGCCCTCCGGCTGGGCAAACTCCGCGTGCTGGTCGAGCTGGAGCAGGCCGATCACCCGGTCGGCGAGCGTCCGGCTCTGCAGGATCTTGTACTGGGTCTGGTAGTAGTCCTGCCGGGAGTCGGCGTCCTTCACGACTTCCTCGAACTTGAGGACCCTCGGCTCTTCGCTCTCGATCCGGAGCGTCGCCGTCCCGGTATAGATGGGCTTGGTCGTGAAGGTCCAGATCATCGCCACGGTGACCGTCACCAGAAAGAAGGAGACGACGGTCCAGCGGTGACGGGCGAGGACCCGCCAGTAGTCCCAGAAGTGCGGCGCGGCGTCGTCGACCACGTAGGGATAGGCGCGCGCGGGCTCGACGGGCGCGATGATCGTGGGCGCGTGGCTCTGGACGAGCTGAGGGCCGTCCTCCCCGGAGGGGAGCGAGCGAAGATCGCGCCGAGGGTCGACGTCGTCACTCACGGGATGGGAACGCTCGAGTACACGCCGAATTTGAGGAAGTCCCGGACCCCGTAGGCGAACGCCTTGACCGCCGACTTTCCAACGACGACGACGTCACCCTGCCGGACTTCGGGAGCCGATTTGCCGCCTTCGAAGTCGTTGAGACTGTACGTGAAGACCTCGCGCTTTCCGCCCGCACCCAGACGATAGAGGCGCACGTCGTCCCAGTCGGCGACCTCCTTCACACCGCCGGCGGCGACGATCGCTTGCTCGACGGTCGTGCGCGACTTCAGCAGGAAGGAGCCGGGTTTTTCGACCGCGCCGCCCACGTAATACGAACCCGCGCGCGGAAGGTTGATCACGTCGCCCGACTGGAGCGGAAGGTTCAGCTCCTCCTTCCCGTCGGCGAGGGCCTCGAGATCGATCGCGGTCATGACCTCCTGTGTCCCACTTCCCGGCGCGTGGAATTCCGCCGTTCCCCCGGCGGCTCCGGCGCCGTTCGTCGTGACCTCGTCGGAGCGGGCGGAGGCGGCCGCCTCGGAGCGCGCCCGGCGGATCACGTAGACGGTGTGGCCTGCGTCCTCAGTGAGTCCGCCTGCCATCCCCAAGGCGTCGGCCAGCCGGTAGCGCCCCGTGAGGGTGTACACGCCGCCGGTCCGGACGGCGCCGATCACCGAGATTCGTTGGCTCTTCTGTTCGCTGACAAAGACGGCGACCTGGGGGTCGTTCATGTAGTCCTGCTGGAGGCGGGTTCGTACTTCCTTCTCGAGTTCGGACGGGGTGAGCCCCGCGGCTCGGATGGCGCCGATCAGCGGAAGCGCCACGCTGCCGCCGGCGGGGATGCGAACTTTGAGCTTCGAGAACTCGGGGACGTCGAAGACCGATATCTCGATAAGGTCGCCAGGGCCGAGCGGGAGGTCGGAATCCTCAGTGGGAGGCGTCAGGTGGCTGAGAAGCTTCCGGTTGAGATCAGCGGCGGCAGTGCTCGAGACCCCAGCCGTGGGGGCGGCTGACGCGCCGTCCAGTTCCGCCGCGGCGGTGGCGTGGCCGACGGGAACCGGCGTTGCCGTCGAACGACCCTGACCCCCGGCGCAGGAAGCCAGCGCGAGGGCGAGGACGGCGGCGCTAAGGCCGAAACGAATGTGTGTCCACGGCCGTGTCACGGACCGACCGGTGTTGCCGGCGGAGGCGACGAGTGACCACCGCCGCCAGACGATACTCCCAGTCCAACGCCGCCGGCGATCACACCGCCGAGGCCGACGGCCGAAAGAGCGGTGACTGTCGTCTCGGACATCCCGAACGCCGTCCCCTCGAGGGCCTCCTCCTCCCCGGCCAGCGCGTCCTGCGGCTGGGCTTGGGTCACCGGCGGCCGCGCCTGGGTCGGCGACGGCGGCGCCGACGGTCGTCCAGAGTTCTGGGCGTAGAACATGGGCCCGGAGACGTAGCCGACCGAGTGGCCGCCGAGGTCGAAGAGGGGCATCGCGTCGTTCGCGACCTCGACCGGAGGAATCTTGGCCATCGCAAACCGCACGAGCTGGCTCGGGAACGGTCGCGTCAGATTGGCGGTGAAGCCCGGCTGCATGACGAAGGCGTCGCCGCCGGTGAGGTATCCGACGCTGCGCCCGCTCGGCCCAAAGATCGCCCGGGCATCCCGCGGAACCGCCACGGGGGTGTCAGAGGTGAAGTAAAAACCCCGGACCGCGGGCGGCTTGGGGAGGAACACCGGCTCCCGCCCCGCCAGGAGCACCTGCCCCGGGGCGCCAACCGGGGTGACCCGGAGCTGTCCCGCGGTCATCTTCAGCCCAGTCAATCCGGACCGGCTCACGAAGACCTCGCCGACTAAGAGCCCCGGGAGCACGGGCTCGAGTCCCGCCGACGGCGTCAGGATCTCGACCCGGCTCTGCTCCACCAAGCGGAAGCGCACGCGGCCGAACCGGAGCGAAATCCTCGCGGCCGGGCCAGAGGTCTCGAAGCGAATCGCGCTGAACGGGAAGACGTCGAGTCGGCCTCCGTCGGTCAGGTCGATGACGGCGCCGCCGCCCGCGCTCCTGAGCTCGGCGCCATCCAGGATCGGAAAGGAGCGCGCCCCGATCGGGAGCCAGCTCTTGCTGGCGTCGACGGAGAGTCTGGCCGGCCCAAAGCCTCGGGCAGTGCCGAGCGGCGCGACGGCGCTCCAGACGGAGATCGGCGCCGTCAGAGTAAGAATCAGGACCAAAGCAAGGAGCCT
>QHRX01000228.1 GCA_003221455.1 Candidatus Rokuibacteriota bacterium | reverse complement strand
CTCAACGTGGCCGGGATGCTGCGCGGCGGGCTCGGCCGCCACCTCTCTGGGGCCGGGTGGGCGTCGTTCTGCACGATGCTCCGCTACAAGCTGGAGGCGACGGGCGGCCGGCTGGTGGAGGTGCCGGCCCCGTACTCCAGCCAGACCTGTTCGGCGTGCGACGTCGTGGACGCCGCGAGCCGCCAGGGCGATCGGTTCCGCTGCGTGGCCTGCGGGCACGAGGCCCACGCCGATCTCAACGCGGCACGCGTGCTCCTCAGCCGAGGAAACCTCGGGGATGCTGGCCGTGGAGGCTTCCGCGCTGTCAGCTGGCCTGTGAAACGGCAACTCCGCGTCGTGAGGCGCGGACACTCGACTGTCCAAGTTCCTGGGCTCCTCAAAAGCCCCGGACTTCAGTCCGGGTGATGTTTACGCGTGCCGCGATCGTCGTCTGCGCCCTGCTGGTCAGCTCCGTCGCCACCGCCGCCGAGTATCGGCTTCGCGTCGTGGCGCTGGCCGGCGCGCCATCGCCGGCCGGCGGCTCGTTCGATCGCTTCCGCCTCGAGCCGGTCCCGGTCGTCACGCCCGTGAACGGGCGCGGGGAGGTGGCATTCTTCGCGACTCTGGCCCGGGCCGCCGCGCCCGAGGGGCTCTTCCTGGCCAGAGGAACCGGAACCGTCAAGATCGCCGCCGAGGGCGACCGCGTCGGACGCCCGGGGACGATCACAGGATTCGGAAAGGAGCCGATCCCTGCCCTCAACGATCGCGGCGACGTCGCCTTCCACGCCTCGCTCGCGGGGGGGAGGAGTGTCGACGGGATCTTCGTGGGCTCGGCCGGCGGAGTGCCGCGCGCCGTCGTCCTGTCGGGCCAGCCTGCGCCCGGAGTCCCCTCCGGCACTGTGGCTGGCCTCGGCGCGCCCGCGCTCAACGCGCGCGGCGACGTGGCGTTTCTCGCGACCGTCCAGCGTGGCCGCGACACGGTCGACGCGATCTATCTGTCGACGGACGGCCGCCTCCGGAAGGTCGCCATAGAGGGCGAGCCGTCTCCTGCGGGCGGCTCCTTCGCCGGCTTCGGCCCGCCGAGCCTCAACAACCGCGGCGCGGTGGCCTTCGGCGCGGTGGTCGAGGGCGGTCGCGCGGTGGGCGGCCTTTTCCTCGTCGAGGCCAGCGGCCGGGCGCGAACGCTCGTGCTGGCGGGTGACGAGACGCCCCTCGGCGGCAGCTTCGCGGGATTCGGCGAGCGCCTGAGCCTCAACGACGCCGGCCAGATCGCGTTCCACGGTCGCATCAACGGCGACGGGAGCCCCGCCGGAATCTTCGTCACGGCGGGTGACCTCGTCACCGTCGTGGCCGCCGTCGGGAGCGCCCCGCCCGGCGGGGGACGCTTGGTGAGCTTCGGCCCCTGGCCCGCGCTGGCCGGCGACGGCCGCGTGGGGTTCGTCGCGGCGCTCGACGGCGGGGCCGTGCCCGTCGCCGTGTTCGTCTGGGGGCCGGACGGGATCGAGCGGGCCGTGGCGGCAGGTGACCGGTCGGCCGCGGGCCTGATCGGATCCTTTGGGCTCTACCCCGTCCTGTCGATCAACGATCGCGGCACCGTGGCCTTCAGCATCTCGCCCACCGCCGGGACGCAAGGCCCCGAGGCGATCCTCGCGGCCGACCCCGCTCGCTGAGCCTTACTGCAGGTCCGTCGGCGGGTACTCCCGCCACACGGTGCTCGCCGTGACCAGGACGTGACGGGTCGCGGTGCGCGCGGGGACCCGCTCGCCGCGGAGCACCGCGAGGGCGAGCGGCAAGACCTCGTAGCCGTACCGATCGAGGTAGAAGGCGACCGAGCCGAACACGATGCTGCCGCGGTTGTTCGGATCGATCTCGCGCCGGTCGCTCTGCCCGCCGTGGATGCTCGGGTCCAGGCCCTGGCCGACGATCACGGCGTCGCCGGCCCGTCCGGCCGCTTCCAGCGTCTGCTTCGCGGCGAGGGCGAGCGGATCGGACATCGTCGCCACCAGGAGCTTCGCGCCGGGATTGCCCGACGCGACGCGGCCGAGGTCGGCCGGCGCGATCTTGACGATCCGGAGGGTCTTGAGGCGTCGAGTCAGGCCCGCCCGGACCCCCGCCGCCCGCGCGTCGAGGCGCGCAGCGCCGCGCTGCCAGTCTCCGACGATCAGGCCGAGCAGCGGGTGACCGTCCCAGTCCCGCACGGCGGACTCCGCGAGCGCCTCGCCCGCGATCCTCCCGGCCTCGCCGTCGTCCGCCGTGTAGAGCGGCGCGCCCGGCACCGGGTAGTTGATCGCGAGCACCGGGATGCCGGCCTTCGTCATGATCGCGGCGACGGAGGCGTTCGCCGAGGGATCGTCGTTGTACTCGATGAAGAGGTCGACGTGGTCCCGCACCGCGGTCTCCGCGTTCGCGATCGCCCGGTGCGGATCGCCGTGATTGTCGTAGAGGACGAGGTCGACCGGAAGCTCGCGGACCGCGAGCACGAAGCTCTCCCGGACGAGGTCGCCCGTGAAGCCGGTGGCCTCGATCTTCGTGCCGGGATCGTCGGTCAGGTTGGCGAAGCCGATCCGGTAGCGGGGCCCGGGCGCGGCCAGCGCAACCGCCGCCCCGGCGACCAGACCGCAGATCGCGAGGGCGGCGACGCGCTTCATGGCTAGCGGATGCCGTCGATGCCGACGAAGTTGCCGGTCAGGCCGTAGGCGCGCGGAACCGACATGTAGAAGAAGAACGTCGCGCGGCCGGTCCGGGCGACCTCGTCCGCCATCAGGTCGGTGCGGACGTTTTCAATGATGTGGATGCCGTTGTTGGTCAGCAGGATGGGATGGACCGGGAACGCTTCCTTCGGGTCTTCGTTCGGCAGCACCTCGACGCCCCACGTGTCGGCGCCGACCGCGACGACCTTCTGGTCGGCGAGCCATCGCGCGGCTTCCTTCCCGGGGCCGGGCTCGCCGGAGCTGAACACGGCGTTCTGCTTGGGGAACTGCTCGAACAGGTTGCCCCAGCCGGTGTGGATGATCACGATGTCGCCTTCACGGAGCGTGGTGTTCGTCATCTTGAGCGCGCCCTGGATGTCGGCGGCGCTGATGACGGTGCCCTTGTCCAGACACGGCTTGGTGCACGCGGCATTCGACCGGAGCTTGTTCTGCGACTGGTAGTAGCGGACGATGTCGACGAGCACGCCCCGCGTGGCGAACGACTTGAGGTTCTCCAAGCCGAGCTTCGTGATGTAGTTCTGGGTGATGAACTTCCCCATCTGGGTCTGGTTGTAGTAGCAGTCCCGGATCCCGATGTGTCCCATCCCGTCGAGATGCGTGCCCACGTGGCTCTGGCTGAGCCACGTATCCTCCATGTACGTGACCTGGTTCTCGCCGAAGGCCCCCCCGGGCGCGAGCGAGTGTGCGGTCAGCACCGTCTTCGAGAACCGTGTCCCGAAGAGCGGGACCCCGTCCTTCAGGATGAAGGACATCGGGATGGCCTTGCCCTCCTGGATCTCCGCGGCGGCCGCCTTGGTCACGGCCGGCGTCACGCGGTTGGTGGCCCCGGTCTGGTCGGTGGGCCCGAACGGCGAGGGCGCGACGAAGTTCTTGCACGCGGCGTCGCCTTGCGCGAACGCCGGAGCCGCGAGTGCCAGAACGAGTGCGAGAGTGGCGGCGATCCGGACTAGTCTCATGGCGCCCTCCTTTAGGGTGACCCCGCTCGGACCTTCAACTCTGCCCGGCGCCGACCCCCGGAGACGTCCGTGAGCGGCGCTGCGCGCGGGATCATGGACCCGCGCGCGGTCCCTGTCAAGCGGGGCGGGAGTCCTTCAGCTCGACGAGGACCTCGTGGTAGCGGCCCGGCCCGAGGTTCGTCGCGCCGTGGGTGTCGCCGGCGGTGCGGTAGTACACCTTGCCCGCTTCGAGCGTGGCCGGCTGGACACCGGTGGGCCGAGTCACCGTCAGGGTCCCTCCCTCGATCGGGTAGAAGAAGTAGTCGTGCTCGTGCGTGTGGGCGCCGATCGACTCGCCTGCCGCGAGCGTGAACTCCCACACCCGGACGCGATCGTTCTCGAAGATCAGTTTCGTCCCCACGTCGGCCATGCGCCCCTCCCGCGCCGGTCTCGGCGGCGGCCGCCGGCGGCGACGGCCCCGATCTTGGCAGCACTCCCGCTGCAGAGCAAGGGAGCGCGGGGCATGGCGGATCCCGAGCCGGTAGAGCCGGCTCCGCGCCCGCCCTCTGCCCTGCCGGCGGAGGCGCCGCGGGCTCCCGCCGCTCCCGACCTCGGCGCCCGCCGTCGCCCGCGGGCTCCCGAGTCGTGGGGACCTTCACGGTTCTCTCGGCCCTCACGCGCATGACGGCGCGACCCCTGCCGACGCAGAGGTCGCCCCGTCGCCCGGGCCACGGCTCAGCCGCGCCGGAGGTAGTGGTCCTGCCCGGTGAACATGTCCTCACGCACGGGGGAGAAGACGTCGATGACCTCCGTGTCCTCGGGAAACCAGGCCTCGTGCTCGACCCCGCCCGGGATGACGGCGAGGTCGCCCGGGCCGCACACCCGCCGCTCGTCGCCGAGGCGGAACTCCATCCTGCCCTTGAGCATCCAGAACATCTGCTCGTGCGGATGGCTGTGCGCCGCGGCGTGAGCGCCCGCCCGCATGCTCCAGAACACGACCATCTCCTTCTCCCCGACGAGGATGCGGCGCGTGATCTTGTCCCCCACCTTCTCCTCGGGGAGCAGGGTCAGACTCGTGAATCCCTTCATGGCGGGGATCGACATGACCTGGGCCTCCTTGGCTCCCCAAAAGCTAGCACCGGCGCCTTCGCTGTCAAGCGTCTCGGTCGTCTACGGCCCGACTGGCATGTCGGATAACCCCGTGATAGTATTGAGCGTCGGCTGTAACGATCTGACTTGCAAGGGGGAATGGCCGAATTCCGCGCCTCACCTACCGGCTCGACCGGTCCTACACCTGGAACTACTCCCGCGGCCCGGTCCTTCCCCGGCGCCCCGCCAAGCTCCCCGCGGGCCCGGGCGGCCGCCTCTTCGACCTTCCGCTCAACTCCACGCTCGGCATCGCCTCCGGACCGCTCCTGAACTCAAAGTGGGTCGAGGCCTACGCCCACCTGGGCTTCGACATCCTCACGTACGCCGCCGTCCGCAGCGTGGCGAGGGCCGCTCACGCGCTGCCCAACATTGTCGCCGTCGAGAACCGCCAGGAGGCCGCCGTCGTGCGCTCGGGCACGCACGGCGACCAGGCGATGACCTTCGCGATCTCGACCGGCCTGCCGTCGATGGACCCCGCGGTCTGGCGCAAGGACGTTCGCCGTGCGAAGGATCGGCTGGCGCGGGGCCAGATTCTCGCCGTCGGCGTGGTCGGCACCCCCGTCGACGGCGGTGACGCCGAGGCGCTGGCGCTCGATTACGCCCGCTGTGCGGCCTGGGCCGCCGACGCCGGCGCGGACGTGATCGCGGTCCACTTGGCGGGCCCCCCGAGCGACGGCGGGCACGGCCCGGTGCTCTTCGAGGACGCCCGCGCGGCCGCCCACATCCTGGCCCGGGTGCGGGCCGGGGTCGACCGGCCGATCGTCGCGACCCTCGGCGCCTTCCGCTCCCCGCGGCTCCTCCACGAGACGATGACGAAGCTCGCGCCGTGGGTCCACGGCTTCTCGCTCGTTCACGGAATCCAGCGCCGGGTGGTCGATCGCGAGGGCGGGCCGGCGTTCGAAGGCGGGCAGCGCGACGTGGCGACCGTGGTCGGCGCCGACACCTACGCGGCCTCGTTCCGACAGGTCGAGGAGGCGCTGGCCTGGCGCAAGGCCGGCGACTGGCACCGCGCGATCCTCGCCGCGGGCGGGATCACCTCCGTCGAGCGCGTCCTGGCGAGCCTGCGCGAGGGCGTGGACGCGGTCCTCGTCGGCACGGGGGCTCTCGCCGATCCCCTGCTGGCCTTCCAGTTCCGCCGAGCCCGCCGGACCGCGGCCTGACCCGGCCCGACGCCCCGCCGCGCGCGCGACGTCGCTCAGGGCTCGTTCGTGTAGAGGCGCCGCCCCCCCGTCTCGAGGATCAGGCGGACGCGGGCAGGCGGCAGCGCGGCGACGACGCTGTGGTCCCCCCGGCGGGTGGTGACGAGAAACAGGCGCCGCCGGCCGGTCCACTCGCGCCGGAGCCGCGCGGTGTCCCAGAACATCTCCCCGCCGTCCGGAAACGTCGCGCCGAAGCCGAGCACGCTCCGCGTGCCGTCGACGATGACCGGGCGCACGCCCGAGTAGAACTCGAGGGCGCCGGAATTCTCGATCGGCCCCTCGTGGAGGAGCCGGTCGCCGGGCTCGAGGCGCTGCGGGATCGTCAGCGCGAGTCCGCGCACGGCGCGCTCGGCCGAGGTGAGCGCGAGCCCCCTGGCCGCCGCCGGCAGGATCGCGGCCATCGCCGCCAGAGAGAGCACGAGGGCCGCCCGACGGGCGCCGCGGACGGCCGCCGCCAGGAGTGCGAGCGCGGCCGCCGAGAAGACGGCCGCCGTCCGGGTGACGAGCGGCCGGAAGCTCTCCCACGGCGGGAGCGGCGACACCTCGCGGGCCAGGTCCTCCTTCCGCGTGTAGATGTCCGTCAAGCCGATCACGCGGTCGATGAAGTCCCGGCCGCCCCGGTGGATCTCGACCCAACAGCCGACCGCGAAGAGCGCGAACACGCCGGCGAAGAGGAACGCGAGGGCCTGGCCCGACCGCTCCTGCCGCCACGCCCGGACGGCCAGCAGCCCGAGCGCGGGGTAGGCCGGGAGCCCGTAGTGCGGCAACCGGAATCGCGAGGCCGCGGAGGCCGCGAGGACCGCCACCGCCCACGTCGCCAGCACGACCCACGGCAGCTCGGCCGGCGAGCGCCACGCCCGCCGCCGGACCAGGTCGAGGACGGCCGCCAGCGCCGCGACCGTCCACGGCGCGGCCCCGAGCGCGGCGACGCTCAGGAACTCGAAGAGGCCGAGCCCGACGTCCTCGTCGGGAAAGTGGCGCTGGCCCAGCACGTTGAGGACGTGGGTGTCGACGAGCGTGTACCAGATGAACCCGTGCGTGCGGGCCTCGACGATCACGTACCAGCCGAAGGCCAGTACGACCCAGGCGAGGATCCCGGCCGGGGGCAGCCAGCGCGAGAGGGGACGGAGGCGCCGCGCGAGCGTCATCCCCGCCGCCAGCGCGACGATCGGCGCCACCGCCCCCAGCGGATCCTTGGCGAGCCCGGCCGCGCCGAAGGCGGCGAGCCCGCCGACGACCCACGGGCGCCGCCCCCCCTCGAGCCCGGCCAGCGCGAGCGCGAAGCCCCAGGCAAGCGCCGCCACGAAGAGCGTCTCCGGCCGGACGTAGCGCGTGTACACGAAGAACCAGATCGAGGTGAGGAGGACGAGGCCCGCCATGATGCCGTCGCGCCAGCCGAGCAGGCGCGCGCCGAGCCACGCCGTGGCGGCGACCGCCGCCACGGCCGCCGCCGCCGACACCGCGCGCGCGGCCGCCTCGGTTCGGCCGAAGACGGTAAAGGCGAGCGCGATCAGCCAGTACAAGAGCGGCGGCTTGTCGACGTAGCGGACGCCGTTGAGGCGGAGATCGAACGGGCCCGTCACCGGGCTGAGCTCCCGGGCGATCTCCGCGTGCATGCCCTCGCCCGGATCGTCGAACGGCACGCTCCCGAGGCCCACGAACAGCGGCGCCGCCGCGGCCATAGAGACCACGGCCCAGAGCAGGAGCTTCACCGGGCGATCAGCTCTGCGAGACGAGGAAGACGCCGGCGACGATGCAGGCGATGCCGGCCCAGCGGACCGGCGTGACGGCCTCGGCGAGGAACGCGTGGGCGAGGAGCGCCACCACGACGTAGTCGAGCGCCGTCATGGGCAGGAGCTGGGAGACGGCGGTGCGCGACAGCAACGCCAGGTACATGAAGAAGAAGCACGCCTGGAGCGCGACGCCGAGGAGCACCCACGAATTCGACACCGCGCTCCAGACCATGGCGGGGAGGCGGCCGGCGGCGGAATCGGTCACGTCGCCGACCGACCGCATGCCCTTGGAGAGCATGACGTGCCCCGCCCCGCTGATGACGACCGCGATCACCACGAGGACGAATGTCTTTAGCATGGGTGTCCCGATCGTCTCACAGCGCCTTGGCGATCGCCGCCAGGATCGTCTGCTCGACGGAGTGGTCGGTCGTCGGGAGCGGCTCGTCGTTGTCGACGAAGAGGATGCGTTCGCGCCGGAACAGCATCCGCTCGACGCTGAGCGTGGTCTTCCCCGCGCCGACGCCCTTGACGATGATCCGGAGGCGGTGTCGCGTGCCCTTGGCGTAGACTCCGTAGTCCTCGCCGTCGACCTTGCGGGAGTCGGTGGTGATCCAGCCGATGTCCCGGTCGGCCTTGTCGATGTCCCAGCCGAGCTGCTTGAGCACGGCCAAGGTCACCGTCCACAAACGGTCGGCGGGCGCGGAAAAGGTGCCGCCGACCGCGTCGCCGGCGCACGCGGCCGCGCCGGCCGCCACCACGAAGAGCGCGGCCGCCACGATTTGTCGCCTCATTTCAGCACCCCCTCGGTCAGAGTGAGCACCCGGTCGGCGTCCTGCGTCGGCTCGGGGCGATGGCCGACGACGACCACGGCCCCGCCCGACCGGGCGCGCCGCCGGAGCGCCTCGCGGATCGCCCCGGCCTGTTCCGCGTCCAGATTGCCCGTGGGCTCGTCCGCGAGCAAGAGGGGGGGGTCGTTGAGCATGGCGCGGCAGTACGCGACCCGCTGCTGTTCGCCGCCTGAGAGCTGGGGCGGGTAGTGATCCCGGCGGTGGGCCACGCCGAACTGCTCGAGGAGTCCGAGCGCCCGCCGACGCGCGGCCGCCCGATCGCCGCCGACGTAGCGCGCCGCGAGGCACACGTTGTCGAGGGCCGTCAGCGACGCGACGAGCAGGAAGGACTGGAACACGTACCCGATCAGCCGGCCGCGCGCCCGGCTCTTCTCGCCCCGCGACGCGTGGCTCAGCGGGCGATCCGCGAGCCACACCTCGCCGGCGTCCGGGTCCTCCAGCAGGCCGACGAGATTGAGCAGCGTGCTCTTGCCCGAGCCGGACGCGCCGGTGATCACGACGTATTCGCCCGGCGCCACCGCCAGGTCGACGCCCGCGAGCACGCGCACCCGAGCGCCGTGCAGGCCGGCGAAGGACTTCACGAGACCAACGGCGCGGAGCATCAGGCGCCGCGGCGGATCGCCTCAGCGGGCGGGAGCCGCACCACCCGGCTCGTCGCGTAGATGGCGGCGACGCCCCCGAGCACGGCGGAGAACAGCAGCGCGCCCACGACCAGGCGCGGCGAGAAGAGGAACAGGTGCTGGCCTCGCCGCGCGACGTGGGCGTTGACGGCGACCCCGAGCGCCACCGCCAGCCCGACGCCGGCGGCGCCGCCGGCCAGGCTCACCCCGAGCGCCTCCCGGAGGATCTCGCCGCCGAGCTGCCGGTCGCTGGCGCCGAGCGCCCGCTTGATCCCGAAGTCGCGGATCCGTTCGAAGACGGCGGCGGCGACGGTGTTCGACAGGGACAGCCCGCCGATGACGAGGCCGAGGGCGCCGATCCCGACGAGGAGCGCGGAGAAGAAGGCGGTCGAGGAGCGGAGTACGCGGCTCAGCTCGCTCGGGATCGTCACGTTCACGCCTGGGACCGTGCGTGCGATCCGCCGGGCGACGGCGTCGCCGTCCTCCGCCGGCAGCCACCCAACGGCGGCGCCCGTGTTGAGATCACCGCGGCCGAGGGTGAGGTTCAACAGGATCGGGTCCTTGGCCAGCAGGAGTTCGCGCGCGTCCTCGAGCGGCACGACGGCGAAGCGGTCGGGGGCGGTCAGCATCCGCTCGAGCACCCCGACGACCATGTACGGGCGCCCCTCGAGGCTCAGGCGCCCGCCCGGCCGGAGCGAGCGGGCGCTCGCGAAGTCGGCGCCGACGACCACCGCCCGCCGGTCCCCCGGCCGGAGGAAGCGCCCCGCGGCGACCGGGAGTTCGCGATAGTTACGATTGGGCGTCGGCACGGACAGGTCGAGCCCGAGGATCAGCTCTTGGGTGAGCGTGAGGAATTGGGACGTGCTCGTGTCGAGGGGGAGCATCACCTGCGCCTGCACGCCGGCGACGCCGGGGACCCGCGCGATCTCTCGGATCTTTGCCGCGGGCAGGAGGCCGCCGCCCGTGAACCCGGTGCCGAGGCCGAGGCCCTGGCCGGCGACCGAGATCTGCCCGCGCACGAAGCGGTCGCCCCCGTCGACGAAGCGCACG
>QHRX01000300.1 GCA_003221455.1 Candidatus Rokuibacteriota bacterium | reverse complement strand
GACCGTCCTGGAGGAGATCGAAGGGACGGAGGCGCCCCTGGTGCTGATCCAGGACTATCACTTCGCGCTGCTCCCGGCGCTCGTCAAGGCCGAGCGCTCCAACGTGCGGGTCGCGCTCTTCTGGCACATCCCCTGGCCGAACTTCGAGGCCTTCGGCATCTGCCCCTGGCAGCGGGAGATCCTCGAGGGGATGCTGGGCGCCGACCTGATCGGCTTCCATACCCAGTATCACTGCAACAACTTTCTCGAAACCGTCGAGCGCGCGATCGAGTGCCGTGTCGACTGGGAGCACTTCGCGGTCGTGCGCGGTCAGCGCACGACGTACGTCAAGCCGTTCCCGGTCAGCGTCGCGCCCGAGTTCGTGGCGGACCCGCCCACGACCACGCGCCAGGAGGTGCTCGACGGCCTCGGCATCTCGACCGAGTTTCTCGGCGTCGGCGTCGAGCGGATCGACTACACGAAGGGGCTCCCCGAACGGTTCCTGGCCCTCCAGCGTTTCTTCGAGCGCTACCCCGCCTACCGCGAGCGCCTCGTCTTCGTCCAGCTCGCGGCCCCGAGCCGGAGCCGGATCAAGCGCTACCAGGAATTACAGCTCGAGATCGAGGACACGCTCGACCGGGTGAACCGGGCCGTCGGGACGCGGAGCTGGCGGCCGATCGTCTACCGGAAGGGCCACCACGATCGCCTCGCGATCTGGCCCTTCTACCGTCACGCCGACTTTTGCATGGTGACCTCGCTCCACGACGGGATGAACCTGGTCGCGAAGGAATTCGTCTCCGTTCGCGACGACGCGGACGGCGTGCTGATCCTGAGCCGCTTCACGGGGGGCGCGCGCGAGCTGCGCGACGCGTTGCTGGTCAACCCCTACGACCTCGACGAGATGGCGGAGGCGATCCGCACCGCGGTCGAGCTGCCGCCGGAGGAGCGGGCGGCGCGCATGACCCGGATGCGCCAGGTCATCGGCGAGCACAATATCTACCGGTGGGCGGGGCTCCTGCTGAGCGAGCTGGCCCGCATACCGACGGAGGCGGTGGGGGCCGGGGCCCAGTGACGAGCCCGCGAGGAGCCGGCTGATCGACTCCGGCGGGCTCCTGGTCGGCCTGATCGTCATCTGGCTGGCCGCCAAGCTCGGCGGGGAAGGCATGGAGCGGGCGGGGCAGCCCGCGGTCCTGGGCGAGCTCCTGGCCGGCGTTCTGATCGGCCCCGGCGTCCTCGGGCGCTCATCCACCTCTCGCCGGCCTTCATGGCGCTCGCCGAGGTCGGCGTCGTCCTGGTCCTCTTCGAGATCGGCCTCGAATCCGACCTCGAGGAGCGTCTCCGGGCGGGCCTCCAGTCCACGGTCGTCGCCGCGGTGGGCGTCCTGTGCCCGCTCGCGCTCGGCTTCGGGCTGGCCTCGCTCTGGGGGATGGGGACCCTCCCCGCCGTCTTCATCGGCGCCACTCTGACGGCGACCAGCGTCGGGATCACCGCCCGCGTCCTCTCCGACCTCGGCCGTCTCCAGGAACGGGCGGCCCAGGTTGTCCTCGGCGCCGCCGTCGTCGACGACGTCCTCGGGCTCGTGATCCTGGCGGTCGTCAGCGGCCTCGCCGAGACGGGCACCCTGTCGGCCGCCGGAGCCGGGCTCATCCTGGCCAAGGCCATCACGTTCCTCGTGGTCGCGATCGGGCTCGGGCTCCGCTACTCGCCGGTGCTCCTCGCCTGGGTCGGCCAGATGAAGGTTCGCGGGAGCCTGATCGTCTACGCGGTCTTCTTCTGCGTGCTGCTGGCGGCGGTGGCGGAGCGGATCGGCCTCGCGGCGATCATCGGCGCCTTCGCCGCCGGGTTGATCCTCGCCAAGACCGAGCGCCGCGCCCACATCGAGGCGCAGATCAAGCCGGTCGCCGACCTCTTCGTCCCGATCTTCTTCGTCGCGGTCGGCATGCAGGTCCAGCCCGCCCTGCTCAACCCGTTCGCGCGGTCGAGCCCCGGGCTCCCGCTGGGCCTGGCCCTCACGAGCGTCGCGATCGGCTCGAAGCTCCTGGCGGGACTTGGCGTCTACCAGCGCGGCGTCGACCGCTGGCGCGTGGGTGTGGGGATGATCCCCCGCGGCGAGGTCGGCCTGATCTTCGCGGGGGTCGGCAAGGCGACCGGCACGATCGAGGAGGGTGTCTACGCCGCGATCGTCGCGATGGTGATGGTCACGACGCTCGTGGCCCCCCCGTGGCTCAAGGCGCTCTACCGAGAGGCGTGACGGCGGCGGCGCCGCCGTCACGCGGGCGCGCCGGGCTACTTCTTCGTGGCGGCGGACTGCTTCGCGATGATCTGGCCTTTGATCTTCTCGTAGGTCGCCTGCGGCACGATCTTCTTCCGGACGAGCTCGTCCTTGCGTTTGTACGGACGCCCCTCGATGATCTTCTTCGCGTAGGCTTCGCCAATCCCGGGGAGCGCCTGGAGCTCGTCCGCCGGCGCGCTGTTGAGGTCGAGCGGCTGCTTCTTGGCCTGGCTCTTGGCCCCCGGCGTCGCGGCCGACTTGGTGGCGGGCTTCTCCGGCGCCGGCTTGTTCTGCGCCCATGCCGCCGGCGCCTGCAGGGCGCCCACGGCGAACAGCACTGCGACGCACCACGCAATCGCCCTCTTCATGGATCCTCCCT
>QHRX01000297.1 GCA_003221455.1 Candidatus Rokuibacteriota bacterium | reverse complement strand
AGCGGAGCGGCCCTGGGGGGGGCCGTCTCGGCGCCGGGCAGGCCCAGAATCACGTAAACCTCGAACCGGTCGACGCCTCAACCCTGGATGAACTCGTCACGGCCGTACGTCACCGAATCGAACTGGACAGGCCTGCGCAGCCCGATCCCGGCCGCCAGTCCGTCGAACGCCGCAGGTCCGTCGTGGTTCACCCGAGAGAGGCTCCGGTCAGAATAACTCTTACCATTTCAATGATTCAAGTCGTCGTGACCGATCGCGCCCAGCCCGCCGCTCCTCCCCTATGTCGGCGGGCCCTCCCTCACCGGCCGGACTTCGACGGTGCTCGTGCGGGCCAGCGGAACTCGTGCGGCGAGGGCGATGGCTTCGTCGAGATCCTTGACGTCGATGAGCATGTAGCCGCCGAGCTGCTCGCGGGTCTCCGCGAACGGACCGTCGGTCACCAGCCGCTTACCATCGCGCACCCGGACGCTGGTCGCCGATGACGACGGATGCAAGGGAGAGCCGCTTAGATACTGCCCGCGCGACGTCAGCTCTTACGTGAGCTTCATGCTCTCCCCGTAAATCTGCTGTCGGTCGGTCACGCTCAGCCTGTCCCAGGCCTGCTCGTCGCGGCAAATCAGCAGCATTTACTTCCCGGGTCCCTCCGTCTATAAGATCGAACGGCCGGGGCCGGAATCGACACCCAGCCGGAGATCATCTCACTTCGTATATCCCCCGGATGCAAACCCGGCCGCTGACGCGGCCCATCGCGCCGATTGGGACCGGATCCTCGCCACCCTAGACCCGGCTCGCTCGGGACGAGGAACCGGTCATAGCCCGCTTTACCGAGCGGGGCGACTTCGGCGTCCTCGACCGAGAGGCCGTGGCCCCGACACGCATCTCGATCCGCGTGATCGCCAACTGCATCGGTGACGCGGTGGTCTTCACGTTGTTTCGTCGCCCGAGATGACGGACGAGGCCTTCGCACGCGAAGCCGGAAGGGGTGGAGCAGACCTCAGAGTGCTGCATGAGCCCCCCCGGCGAGGGCGCCCCGGATCTCTCCGAAGCGCCCGACATACCGTCGATGACTCGGCCGATGACAGGAGCCTGCAGGCGCCGTCGACCATCGCTGATCCTTCTTAAACAAACGCCTCGGGAAAAGGCTCGCACAAATCGAGACTCTGAAGGCTTGCCGCGCAGGCGATCGCGCAGTTGGCGGTTGAAGGGCGCTCCCTCCTTCTGGGGCCCATATCATACCCCCCTACACTATGGTATGCTTCGGCCATGAGCCACACCATCCGCGGCAAAGCCAAGCTGGTCAGCCGGGTCCGCCGCATCCGGGGACAGGTCGAGGCCCTCGAGCGGGCTCTCGAGACTGAGGCGGGGTGCGCGCAGACGCTGCAGCTGATCGCGTCCGTCCGGGGGGCGATCAACAGCCTCATGGCCGAGATTATGGAGGACCACATCCGTGTCCACGTCGTCGATCCCGAGCGAGAGCGCAACTCTGACCGAGCCGACGCGGCCGACGAGTTGATCGATGTCGTCCGCGCCTATTTCAAGTGAGGGGCGCCGGGTGATGGCTTCGCCCGACGATGTCGGCACGCGGCACCACGGAGCCGCCCTCTCGAACCTGGCCGAGCGGGCGGATCATCCCGGGCCCGACCATGAGCACGACGGCGGCGAGCAAGCAGACGGGCACGCCTTGCCATGGCCGGATGCTCTGCGCATCGCTGGGGTCGCCCTGGCGGCGATTTTGGTCTGGTTTCGCCTCTGGCTGCCGCTTCAGATCGTAAATCTGATCGGGGTGTTCGGCCTTCTCATTGGCGGGTGGCCCATCGTGAAGGAGGCGGCGAAGAACGCCGTCGCACGGCGCATGACCATGGAACTCTCCATGACCATCGCCATCGTGGCGGCGGCCGCGATCTCGGAATTCTTCACCGCGCTCGTCATCACCCTCTTCGTCCTGGTGGCCGAAGTCCTTGAAGGGATGACGGTCGCACGCGGCCGTCACGCCATTCGCGACCTGCTCGACGCCCTGCCCCGCAGAGTATCAGTGCGTCGGGCCGGGGGTGTGCGCGATGTGGACTCCGACCAGTTGAAGGTCGGGGACGCGGTGCTCGTCAGCCCGGGTGGTCTGATCCCGGTGGATGGTGAGGTCGTGTCAGGACATTCCTTCGTCGATCAGGCGCGCATCACCGGTGAGTCGATGCCGATCGAAAAGGTGGCGGCAACCACCGTGTACGCGGGTTCCATCAACGCCTCGGGCGTGCTCGAGATCCGCGCCGAGCGGATCGGCCGTGACACCAGCTACGGCCGGATCATCGAGGCGGTCGAGCGCGCGGAGCGCTCGCGCGCGCCGGTCCAGCGCCTGGCCGATCGCCTGGCCGCCTATCTCGTCTACCTGGCGCTGGGCGCCGCGGCGCTCACCTTTCTCCTCACGCGCGACATGCGTTCGACCATCGCCGTCGTGATCGTCGCAGGTGCGTGCGGGATCGCCGCCGGCACGCCGCTCGCCATTCTCGGCGGCATCGGCCGCGCGGCGCGGCTCGGCGCGATCGTTAAGGGCGGAGTCCACCTCGAGACGCTCGGTCGCGTGGACACGGTCGTGGTCGACAAGACCGGCACCCTCACGTACGGGCGGCCTGAGGTGCAACGCGTTCTCCCCGTGGATGGCGCGACATCGGAAGACGTGCTGAACGCCGCCGCGAGCGCCGAGCTGCGCTCGGAGCATCCGCTCGGCCAGGCGATCGTCGCGCACGCTCGCGCGCGGCGGCGGCCCGGCGTCGAGCCTGACGGTTTTGTCTATACGCCCGGCCGCGGGATCGCGGGATCACGGTGTCGTGATGCCCGATGGCGTGCCTGGCGTCGCTGGCCACAGCGCGACGGCGGCGGCCTCCGAGGTCTTCGTCGCCCGCAGCGGGCGCCTGCTCGGCGCGATCGCTGTCGCCGACACCGTGCGCCCGGAAGCACAGCGAGCGATCGACGCCCTTGGCCGGATGCGCCTGCGCACGATCTTGCTCACCGGCGACACGCGGGGGGTCGCCGAGGCCGTCGCGAGCGGGCTGGACATCCAGGAGGTCGAGGCTGACCTCTTGCCCGAAGACAAACTTCAGCGGATCAACCGGCTGGTGGCCGCCGGGAGAACCGTGGCGATGATCGGCGATGGCATCAACGACGCGCCCGCCCTCGCCGCGGCGAGTGTCGGTGTCGGCATGGGGTCAGGCACTGACGTTGCGCGCGAGAGCGCGGACGTGGTGCTGCTCGGGAACGATCTCGCCCGCTTCGTCGAAACCCTCGCCGTCGCCCGCCGCACCCGGGGCATCATCTGGCAGAACTTCGCCGGCACGCTTGTCGTCGATGCGCTCGGGGTCGGGTTGGCCGCCT
>QHRX01000227.1:10501-14439 GCA_003221455.1 Candidatus Rokuibacteriota bacterium | reverse complement strand
GACGCAATCAAGCTCCCTTCCGGCTTCCGCATCGGCGTCTACGCAGACGACGTGCCCGGCGCCCGGTCCATGGCGCTCTCGCCCAATGGCACGGTCTTCGTCGGCACGCGGGGGGAGGGCGTTGTCTATGCGCTATCCGCCCCGAGCGGAGCCGAACGTGCCCTGAAGGTTCGGATCGTCGCCCGCGGGCTCGACGCGCCGAACGGGGTGGCGTTCCGCGACCGCGCGCTCTACGTCGCCGAAGTGAGCCGGATACTGCGCTACGAGGACATCGAGGCGCGCCTGGACCACCCGCCCGCGCCCGTTGTGGTGAGCGACGCGTACCCCCGGAATCGGGTCCATGGCTGGAAGTTCATCGCGTTCGGGCCGGACGGGATGCTCTACGTGCCAGTGGGCGCGCCCTGTAACGTCTGCGAGCCGTCGGGCCGCAACTACTACGAGACGATCGTGCGGATGCGGCCGGACGGGGGCAAGCCCGAGCTCTTCGCGCGTGGCGTCCGGAACAGCGTGGGCTTCGACTGGGATCCGGAGACGCGCGAGCTATGGTTCACCGATAATGGCCGCGACTGGCTCGGCGACGATCGGCCGCCAGACGAACTGAACCACGCACCGCGCCCCGGGCTCCACTTCGGATTCCCATACTGCCACGGCCGAGGCATCCCCGACCCGGAGTTCGGAGCTGCACACTCCTGTACGGAGTTCACGCCGCCCGCCATGGAGCTCGGCCCGCACGTGGCGGCGCTCGGCATGCGCTTCTACACGGGCACGATGTTCCCCGCCGACTACCGCCACCAGATCTTCATCGCCGAGCACGGATCGTGGAACCGGAGCCGCCCGATCGGGTATCGTGTCACGCTCGTGCGACTCGAGCAGGGCCGCGCGGTTCGCTACGACGTGTTCGCCGAGGGGTGGCTGCCGAACGGTCGAGAAGCTCCGAGACGGCCTTTTTCGTGTCGATCACGAATATTGTCGCGGTTGCTGCCGGGAAATCGGTGCTCGGCTCCCGCGTGGGGACGGCCGGTCGACGTGCTCGTGATGCCGGACGGCGCCCTGCTCGTGTCTGACGACCAGGCGGGCGCCATCTACCGGATCACTTATTCGCGTTCAGGACGGCTGTCACGAGAACACAGGTCGCCGGCAGATCCGCGGTGACCAGCTCGAAACACCCTACCGCGCGTGCAATCTGTATCGCTCCGTCCAGGCCATCCCCCGGATGCGCCAAGGGATTCAGCGTATTGGCGTACAGCCGAGCCGCCGCTTCGGCCGCGCTGATCGGTCGAACCGAGGGCGCGAGTGCCAGGGGGTCGTAGCGGAGGAAAAAGACGGCCCCCAGGGGGGCCGGACGTTTGTGAAGGCGGGCGGGCAGCTTGTCTCCTGGGACGTGGAGGCTCCGAGAGGTGCGCACGATATTTGACGGCAGCGGATATGCAGTCGGGGGCTCCGTCTTCAACGCGAGCGCGCGCGCGTAGGGATGAACCTCGAGAGTCTTGAGGTCCACCGGCCCCAACTCATCACTCAAGTACTGGAATCCGTGATGCAGCAGCGCCCAGCACGTCGTCGACTTTCCACCGCCGGCTTGCGCGACCAGCATCAGCGCAACGTCGGCCAGCGTCAGAACCGCGGCGTGAACGAAGTAGAGGTCCCGCCGAAGCTTCTGGAGTTCGATCGCGATATCCTCGTCGAATCGCGCGAGGAACGTACCGGTGTCGGGCGCCGTGCGCTGCTCACACCCCTGCCGCCTCATGAAGAACGTCGCCGGTCCGATATTTCGACCGACCGTATAGTCCAGGTCTATCGCGCCGGGATCACCGCGCATGGCGCCGTAGGTGGCCGTCACGAGTGTCTTCGACGTGGGCTCCGCACCGTCGACGCGGACGCCTTGGTCCAGCACTCTTAGCGTGAGGGTGTGCGCCACGCCTAATCGCGCGCGTGCTCGAGGAGACCGAGCTCAGCGAACCGGCGGAGCGCCGCGGTGACCGCCTCCTTCGAGGCGTCGGGATTGGTTCCGAAGGCGCCCGCGACCTGCTCGGCGATTTCCGAGACGGTGCACCGTCCATCGCATCGATCCCAGATAAAGCTGGCCGTCACATTGAGCTGGTGAACCAGCGACGCGTCGCGGTCCAACACGACCATCTCTCCTTCGACCACGCGCGCGCTGACGTCGGATCGCCGCTTCGGACACTCGCTCCCCATAGCGCTCGGCCCATGGTGCCCTGGTGGCTCCAGTCGAATCACATCGCCTCCCGCTCGAAGCCTGTGGCGACCGTGGACGATCCTCACCGCCGCGCCGCAGGCCGTGGCCAAGGGTCCGCTTCGGTGGTACGGTTGGGGAGGCCGCGGCCCTCCCCCGTCGCGTCGCGCGCCAACTCATCGTGACCAGACCACGGCGCGTGCCGTCCCTGATCGTTCTGCTTCAGGCGGCCTCGGAGGACCGCGCGGACCTCGCCCTCGCGGACTTCGGCCCAGACCAGATTCGTTGGGCCATCGAGACAGGCCTGGGCGCCCTCCTCCGGCGATCCACGGCCAAGGACCCGAAGGCCGGGATGTCGCCGCTCTGGCCCCTCCTCCAGGGAGCCGACCTGACCGCGCGGATCACCATCGGTGAGCAGCTCGACGCGCTGGATGCGATCATCCGAGGCTGCGCCAGCACGGCTCCGCCGTTAACGCTCCTCAAGGGTATGTCAATCTGCGAGCAGTACTATCCGGAGCCCCACCTGCGGCCGATGGTGGACATTGACGTCCTGGTTGATCCGGTGGCCCTGGCGCCCGTCGAGTCTGTCCTGCTCCAGCTGGGCTACGGTCGGCGGTCGCAGAATCCGCCCGAGTTTTACGAGACGCACCACCACACCACCCCGTTCCGTCATCCCCAAACCAAAGTGTGGGTGGAGGTGCACCGAGGACTGTTTCCGGTAGAGAGTCCGCTCGGGTCGGACAGGATCTTCGGCCCGGACAACCTCACGGCCGAGCGCCGCCCCGCAGAATTCCGAGGACGACCCGTCAACCGCCTCAGCGACGAGCTTCAGCTCGTCTATCTCGCCTCCCACTGGGCCTCCAATCTTAGGCGGGTTGGCGGCATGGTCGCGATGCTCGATCTGATCTACCTCTTGAAGAACGCCCGAGCCATCCGTTGGGAGCGGATCTTCGACTGGCTTGCCGGCTCGGTCGCCTCGAGCTATGTGTACCTCCTGGTCACCTATCTCGACCGGTACGGACTCGTCGAGCTTGCCCCCGAGATCCTGAGGACCCTCTCCCTACGCCAACGATCCTTTGGTCGGACAAACCTCAGAATCCTCCACGCGCTGCTCGATCGCTACGTCACCAGCGGACACGACTTCGGTCCGCTCCTGACCGTGCGGAACTTCGAGATCCTCTGGAAGACGCTCCTCTTGCCGGGGCGGCCCTCTCAAAATCTCCTCCGCGCACTCTCGAACCGAATCACGAATACGGTCCCCTTGACCTGACGTCGTGGGCCGACACAGGAGGCCGCCGCAAGGGCCGACTCGTCGACGAGGTCATCCTGACCGTCGCCCGAGTCGCGACGCGGGCCCTCCTCTCGAGGTTCCGAGACGCTCAGGCCGTTCGGGGACGCGACAGACCATTCCCGCGTCGAGGAATTCCTCCACGGAAAAGGGCGTCCCTGGCCAGAGCCAGGGGTGAGGGACGGGCCCTCAGCCGCCGCGCCTTGGGAGGATCCTCACGCCATTGGGCGCCTCACCTCGCGGGGTTCGACGGCCAGTCGTCCCTCTGGGGCTACTTGTGGCCCTGCCCGCCGCCCTGGCCGCCCCCGATGCCCTCGTTGCCAGAACCCGCCCGGGCGAAGGATGCGATGGCAGGCAGCGTCAGGATGACAGGAGCGACGACGACCCCCTTCTTCAGGACCTCTCTTCTCGTCTCCATTGAGGGCTCCTCTGGCATGTCACTCTCCTTAGGGTCGTTCT
>QHRX01000227.1:0-10398 GCA_003221455.1 Candidatus Rokuibacteriota bacterium | reverse complement strand
GCTGAGGCGGAGGTGTTACGTTGCCCTACAGCCTATGAGGGCGTCTCAGAGGGATCAATCCGGTCTCCACCCGATATTGAAGGCTGGGAAGACCTGAGTCACTCTTTCGACACGGGGCTAGCCGCTCGCGAGACGGGCGGGCCAGACTGAATTGGCGGACTCATCCCGCCGAGGGGCTCTCCTGCCGTCTCGTCGCTCCGCTCTGGGCCCGCCTGGCGACAACCACTGGGCTTGGGATCCGCGATGTGGACCCGCCTTCTTCCTCGTTCCAGACTTGGAAGTGGCCGCGTGACATCCTAACCGCGATCCTGGCCACCCGACAGTGACGCCGCTCCTTGTCGCCGCGCAGCACCGCTGACCCCACATCCCCGAGAGCTGGCCGCCTTCCGTGAGGACACTCCTGCCGGCGCCTCAACCCCGTTCACGCCGTAGTCGGTCGCGACGACCCACCCGAAAGGCTCCTGGCGGCAAATTTGGTCGTTGACGATCGGGATGCGCGGTTTAGCGGCGTGGCCGGCGGCGGCGGTCGGATTCGCTGATCCCGCAACGGTAGACCGCACGCCACCCCGGCACGCTCAACCGGGTGCTCACCGGCCCACTGACCGGGATCGCCGTCACTGAGCCGGAGCGGGTCGTGTCGGCGGGTGGTAGTACTTGCCGATGAGCTGACGAAGAGTCTCCTCCCGGACGAGTCCCGCGGACTTCATCCGGTCGAAGATCTGCTGCCAGCCGGAACCGCCCGCCTTCATCCCCGCGATCTGGTCGGGCGTGAGCGTGGTCGGGGCGACCGCCCGTCCGCTCGTCGCGGGAGCCTGCTGAGCCCTGACGAGGGCCTTGACGATTCGCTGCTGGCGGGGCGCTAGCCTCGCGTACGCCCCGACGACCGGATCGGTCGTCGGGCGGGTCGTGCTGGCGGCGGTGACAGCTAGGGCGAGCAGCAGGAGCATGGCGCCCTTGATCAGGGTCGATCGTCTCGGACTCATCGCCCGGGTTAGGTCCCCGGAGCGGCTCCGCAAGCCCTTGGTCGCCGAAGGACTCCCCGACGGTCGCCGACCGTCCGGCAGGAGGCGTCGAGCTGAGAGCGGCGAGACTGGCCGTTTGGTCACGAGGTCGATCGTCCAGAGGCCTTTCATGGCTTCAATCAGAGGAGAAGGGCAACCGGCGTACCAAAGTGCCAACCTCCTGATCTTTCAGCTATTCGGGCCCGCCTGGGTTCCTGGAGTGAGTCGAAAGGGCACTCGCGGGACACCGTGGCATTACCGATCGAAGGTGAGAGCCGAGAGCATAGGAGCCGTATCCCCAGATCTGATCGTTAGGCCGATCGTGGCTCCATCCGGCGGCGGAGGCCGTGCAGGCGGACATCCGCCCAGCGACTGACACGCCGGTGCCCTGACGGCATGCCGGCTCGGTCCGATCGCCTCGCTCATCGTCGAGTTGTTAGCCGTTTGACCGTCGTGGTCTCCTCCTTGCTTCGGACCTTCTCAGGAGGAGCAGATGGGCGGACTTCGACAGCATCTCGAGCCGGTGACGTGGCCTGTTCTCCTCACCCTGAGCGACGGCTTCTTCCTCGTGAATCCGCCGGCCTCGGTCGGTGCGACGACGGCAGCCGCAGACGAGCGCTGGGTTCCATCGGGCATCCTCCGACTGGCCGAGGCATGGCGTCTCTAGGGGACGCCGGGCGCTGGACGATCGCCGCTCTGCGGCGACGCGTCGGCCGCCGCGCGGCCCGGGTGAGCCCGGATCGTGCGCGGTCAATCCTCGAGGCCCGGGTCCTCGTCGTCGACGACGAGCGCGAGATCCGCGACGTCCTGACCGACTACCTCGAGGGAGAGGGGTGCGCCGTGGCGACGGCCGCGAATGGCGGCGACGCGCTCGAGAGCGTTCGCCAGGATCCGCCCGACGTCATCCTTCTCGACATCACGCTGCCAGGGGTCGACGGGCTGGAGGTGCTCCGGCGCGTTCGACGGGACCATCCGGAGATCTCGATCCTCATGCTGACCGGCCCTGGCGACGCGGCGCTGGCCCGCTCGGCGCTCGTGTCGGGCGCGACCGCTTGCGTCGGAAAGCCCGTCACGCTGGCTCACCTGAGCCACGTCGTGTCGGCGGCCGTTCGCAGGGCCGCCGAACTCCGAGACTGACCCGGTCGTGGTTCTTCGCGTCTCCCCCGGGGCGGGGACGATGACCAGACGAGGCGTCATCGCCGTCCGCGCCGGTGGGCCCCTCCGAGCGCGCTAAAGGACACCGAACGGCGACCCAGCCCCGGCTCTCGCTCCCCGAGTCCCGCTCTGCGAAACGAGGTCCTGACGCGCCGCGGAGGAGATCGCCCGCTGTCGAGAGCCCCCGGCGAAGGGGGCGGTCGGCGAGAGGGATCCGACTTGACACTCACGAGGGGATCGAACAATCATGGCGCTCGCGACGGATCGGCCCGACGGGCTTCGCGAGCATGTCTGTGCGTTCGTCGTCGGAAGAGACGACCGGAGGGTTCGGGGCCGACGCAAGGGACGCATCGGGACGGTCGGACGGTCACGCCCGGCATCGACCACGGGCGCGGACGGTTGATCGTCGAGGCGGCCGGCCCGAGGCGCCAGGCGACCGGTACTCGACGGCGGCGGGCGTCGACGCGGGCCCGACGACGTTCGACCGGTCTCGGACCCAGTTCCGAGGACGGAAGCCGCGTACCAGTCACCCAGGAGGGCACCATGTGCCTCGTCCATTCCATCCTTCCGCACGGCGTTTCGCGTCGGGACTTCCTCGGGATCGGGCTCGCGGCCGGACTGACGGCGGCGACGGCCGACTGGGGCAAACTTCTGCTGCCCGGCCTGGCCGAAGGCGCGGAGACGCCGCCCCCGAATGGCGGTCGAGGATCAAGCGGCGTGAGCCTGAAGTGGCTCGGCGTGGACGGCTGGGAGATCAGCTTCGGTCGTAAGACCGTCCTTCTGGATCCGTGGCTCAGTCGGACGCCGGGGGGGCTCTTCTCGCGTCCGTTCGACGCCAAGAGCTTTCTGTCAACACCGCTCACGCACGACGAGGCGCTGATCGACCAGCACGTCACGAAGGCCGACCTGATTCTGCTCGGCCACGGCCACTACGACCACATCGCCGACGTTCCGTACGTCGCACGGAAGACCGGTGCGACGGTGGTCGGCACCGAGTCCCACGTCAACATGCTGCGGGCGTACGGACTGCCCGAGGCCAAGCTCGTCGCCTGCAAGGGCGGGGAATTCATGCAGTTCGACGGCTACGCCCTCGAGGTCTTCCCGAGCCTTCACTCCCTCCAGCCGACCATGAAGGTCCCGATCCCTGGCCACTTCGGGTCCGTCCCGCCCGTTCCGCGAACGATCGGCGACATGCCGGAGGGCGGCGCCCTCGCCTACGTGCTCACGGTCGGGGAGTCATTCAGCGTCTTCCTCATGAGTTCGGCCAACTTCGTCGAGCGGGCGATCGCCGGGCTCGAGCCGGACGTGGCCCTCCTGGCTCCACTCGCTCGAAAGCAGGTCCACGACTACACGCCGAGGCTCTTACGGGCGCTCAACTATCCCGGGGTCGTCCTGCCGACGCACTGGGACAACTGGGAGCGGCCGCTCACGGAGCCGCCCCAGGATCCGCGCGCGGTCCTGGGAGACGACGGTAACCTCGACGTGTTCGTGCGGGAGGTGAAGGAGGTCTCCCCGGAGAGCCAGGTTGTCGTGCTGAAGTACTTCGAGAGCTTCGCTCCCTAGTCGCCTCGGCTCGGCGCGAAGACGCTGGCGTCTTGGGCTGCTGCGGGTTCTCCCCGAGGGGTGGCCGTCGCCCAGAAATCTTCCGGAGCCGGCCGCGTGCGGCCAAGCTCGTCCCTGAACAGGACTGCCCGCCCGACCTTGTTTCCCGGTCTGGGCTCGCCGGACCGCTCCCGGGTAGGGCCCCCGTGCCGATTCCGGGTACCCCCGTGCCAATCCTGGTCATGGAAACAACCGGAACATCCTGCGAATCATCTATATTTCGGGCACTTACGGGCCTGGCGCCCTCTTTGCTCACTAGCTGGGTGGGCATAAGGGGAGGCTTTGATGGAACGTCGGCGATTCTCCAGACAGGCGGTCACCTGGCCGGTTCGCTTGTGGCTAGGGGAGACGTGCTTTCTCCCTGGGCATTTGGTCAACGCGACCCTTCACGGGGGCTGGGTGCACCTCAACTGGCTGCAATCCGAGATCTTGAAACTCGGCGAGACCTATCGCCTCGATGTGTGGCTGCCGGGGGCGAGGGAGGAACGGGTCTGTGTCGCCGTGGTGCGGCATGTCAACCGCTACGGGGCCGGGCTCGAGATTCTCGACGAGTTGCCGGTGCCGGGACAGGACTCATCGGCCGCCCAGAGTCGACGGACGGCCCCCTGCGACGGGGTGGAGCCACGGTGGGTGATGGCCGAGTGCTCCCGCAATTAGCGGGGGTCGTCATCGGCATCGGCTTCACGGTCCTCGCCGCGTCCGTGAGCGCCCAGGTGCGCTACGTCGACGAGACCGGCGGTGTGCACTGGGTGCAGTCGGAGTCTCAGGTCCCCGTGGAGTACCGTGGGCGCGCCGACAGCCGTCTCCCGTCAGTACCCTCGATGCCATCGGCAGGGAATCGCGCCGCGACTGGTGACGCGAAGGCCGAGTCGCCGCGACGGGATCTCCCGAGCCACAGCCTGCCGGCCTCCGGAATGGCAGAGGCGACGCCCCCAGATCCCGACGCCTGGCAGCCGCCAGCTGAGCACGCGCCAGCGACGCCACGGATGATCCCGCTCTTCAGCCCTTGGGGGTACCAGTAGCCGGGCCCTGGCCGACGTCCCTCCGCCCCCTGGGCGCAGTTGCGTATCGGTCGAAATTGGGGTCGATCCCAGAGGGCGCCCTCGTCGTCCCTCTCCCCGGGGGGCCATCCATAGCGTGAGCGCGCCACGGCGCACGTCGTCCGCTGGCAGGCCGGCTGGTCGACCGGCGACCTCAGACCCGCCACACTCTCACGCGCTCCACCGAGGCGCCCGGTGAAGGGCGAGGCCCGATCCGTCGGTCAGACGTCCCTCCCCATCAGCCACGAGCAGACGTCCGCAACGGCGCCGCCATCGAGCGTCTCCTCCACCTGCAGGCGACCGTCGTCCGCGACCTGCCCCAACCACGCCACGACCGGCGTCTCCGTTGGCGGCTCGCTCTGCGGGCGTTCTCGATAGCGCACGAGCACGAAGCGGTCGCCGAGGAACCACGCCTTGAAGTACTGCGGGCCGTCCTCCGCCCGATGGATCACGTTGAAGCGCCCGCCGGCGTCCCCGGTTCCGTCACAGCCGGGACCCTCGGCAAACTGATAGACGACGTCCGTCCAGATCTGGTCGACGGCACCGAACGGGAGCCGCTCAGCCACGGGGCGGGCGGCGCCGGCTGGCGCCCCGGCCACGAGCCCCGCGCAAATGGCCGCGACCGTCAGTAGACCCACGCGACAAGAACCTGTGCGACACATTTCCGACCCTCAACCTTTCAGTTTCGTCCCTGCCCACCAACGCTCTCCCCCTCGACGTGGTGGGCCGACCTCGATTCCGAGGGGATTGAGGCCCTCACGACTGGCTCCTCCTTCACCAATCGGGGCGTCTCTGATCTCGAATGTCGCCCCGGAGCAGGGGGAAACCAATCCAGCCCATCTTCGACTTGACGCGGGGGAAACCCTTGAAGGGGGGCTCCGGGGTTCCCCGGATGCCAGGAGGGGTCAGCGACCGAGGTCCGGCACGTGACCGTTCGGACGGCTCTCCAATTGGGTAGCAGCGGCGAGGGCATAGGCAGCGCTCGCCCGGGATCCCTCCTCGGTCAGACCGTCAGGGTTGCACCGCTTCAGGGGGACCTCGACCGACCCGGGGGCTCGGAGCGATAAACGGATTGGGGACTGGCGCGGCGACCGCTGATTCTACCGATCGGGGACCGAGCGGCTCAGCGACCCCGGCACAGCTCGCGAACCGTCTCGAGCCGGCGTTCGGGCGAGGGGTGCGACGAGAGCCACTCGAACCTCGGGATCAACGATTTCTCCTGAGCCTGTTGGAAGCGCTCGAGCACCTTGACGAACGCGCGGCATGACGAGTGGGAGCGGACGAGCAGGTCCACGGCCAAGCGGTCGGCCGCCATTTCCTGGTTCCCGCTGAACGGGCTCATGAACGGGTACGTGCCCGCGTGCAGGACTAGGAACGGAATGACCCCGATCACGAAGAGCTCGGCGCCGTTCCGCAAGGTCTGCTCGGCGTACAGGGACTCGATATGGCCGAGGTAGACATGGCCGAGCTCGTGAGCGATGACGGCGCGAAGCTGGTCCTGCGGCAGGGCGAGGACGGCCGACGTGAGGACGAGGTCGAACTTATGGCAGTGCGGGGGGAGCGGCGGCGTGGGGTCGGGAGGCGGCGCCTCCTTGGTTTCCCCGAGGGCCTTCATCGGGGGCAGGGGCTTCCTCGGTTCAGACTGGACGGATACCCACGCGTTCAGCGCCGACGTCTTCAGAACGGCAAAGCCGATCGGACACTCGGGACGGGGCGGAAGATCTCCCTCGATCTTCATCAGGGCCGCGAGGTGCGGGGCGACGATCTTGAAGTCAGCTCTTTGAGACTGGCGTAGCTCCGGCTTCGACAGGGGTTTTGTCAACGCCGCGCACCCGCCTCCGAGGAGGACGAGTGAAACGATCAGAATCGTCCGGCGCATCACGCCCATGACCCCTCTCTCGCCTGTGTGCCGCCCATCTCAACTCGCCCCGTGGCAGAAGACCATCCGGTGAATCCCCCAGGCGATCGAGATCTTCTCCCGGGAGCTTCCGGGTTGTCGTCGCCGTAGAGGATTCGGTCTGCATGTGGAGTGCCAGCGGTCGACTCATGGGAAACAGTCACTTAGCAGACGACGCCGGACCCAGTCGCGTCAAATCGACACGTGTCGTTGCCATCGGTGGACGGTCGGTCCCTTCTGGCACGCAGCAGCGGTCGATCCTGGATTTCTGCGGCGAGACCTGGCTGAGCGACGGGCGAGAGACCCAATCGGACTGCGACGACGGAAGTGTGCGAGGCCGCCCGAGCGGCAATCGGGGACTATCAAAGGTCGGCGGACAGGGTCACGCCCCGCCCGACGGAGCTGGGCCCTGCCGGCGGCGGCGCCAGCGTCGGCATGACGGCCACGGGGAACCTACAGGGCGGGCGCCGAGCGCTGACTCCTCGCGCGACTCGGCCGGGCCAGTGGCCCGGGAGGCGCTCATACGTGACGCTCCCGAGGACTCCGTGTCCCGAGACACCATCACGAGGGGGCCGCGCCACGGGGGCCAGAGGCGATCCTCGTCACGCGCTCGATCCGGACCGTCTATTCCGCGACGCTATGGTTTTATCTCGGCGATCTTCGCTTCCATCTTCTTGACCAGCGCCGGGTACGAAGCGGTCCGAATGATGTCGTTGAACTGCCCGCGATAATTGCTCACCAGGCTCACGCCCTCGACGGCCACGTCGTAGACCAGCCAGCGATTCCCGCGTCGGATCATGCGGTAGTCAATGGGAACTTCTTGCTGCTTCTTGGTCAGCATGACGGTGCGCACCGTGGCCATGTCGCCGTCGACCGAGTCCCCGCCGTAGGTGATCTTCTCTCCGCTGTAGAGTTCGATCTTCGACAGGTAGGTCCGTTCGAGGAGCTCCCGAAACAGCGCGACGAACTGTCGGCGCTCGACGTCGGTCCGCTGGCGCCAGTGCGGCCCCAGCGACTGCCGGGCCGTCTCCTCCCAGTCGAACAGTCCGTCCGTGGCCCGCCGAATGGCCTCGCGCCGCGCCTCACCCTTTCCGCTCGCCTTGAGGGAGGGATCCTCGAGGATCTTGATGACTTGGTCGACGGCGGCCTTGAGCTGATCGGCGGGCTCGCTGGCGGCTGCCGGCCGGAGAACCCAGAGCCCGAGCACGGTTGCAAAAGCAATGAACAGGGGATGCCGTCGGGCCATCGCACCCTCCTCTTCCTGGACGCACGCTCGGAAGCGTGCGTCGACCTCGACCCAGAGCGTGACCCCGGGACGCCCCATAGGCAACCGACGTGCCATGCCTGAGCCCGTCAGTAGCGACGGCACCTTACACACCGTCCTCTGGGCGCAAGGGGCCCGAAGGTGTGATGCCTTTGCAATAATGCCACGTAAGAACTACATGGCTCGGTCAGGCGGCCTCATTGTCTGGGAGGGCCCTCAGCCGTGGCTCGCCGTCACGAGCGGTCGGCCGACGATGGTCGGCTCCGGAGAGATCCTGGTGCCGACCCTGGGCGCGGGCACGAACGTCCTGCTCAGGCTGGCTTCTCCGCCATGGCGGGCTGGGCGAGGAACAACTCGTGGCACCGCGAGCCGGCGTGGAGCAACCGGTCGGGGGGGCCCTCCTCGACGACGCGGCCACGTTCGAGGACGAGCACGCGGTCGGCCCGGCGCACGGTCGACAGGCGGTGACCGATGACAAGAATCGTGCGCCGTCCCGCGAGGCGTTCCACTGACTCCTGGACGACCGCCTCCGTCTCGCTGTCGATCGAGGCGGTCGCCTCGTCCAGGATCAGGATGGGCGCCTCCCGCAGGAACGCGCGCGAGAGGGCCAGCCGTTGCCGTTGGCCGCCGGAGAGGCGCTCCCCCCTCGACCCGACCTGGGTGCGGTACCCGCCGACGAACGAGGCGATGAACCGGTGGGCGCCGGCGGCCTGCGCCGCGGTCACGACGCCGCGACCAGACGCCTCACCCTGTCCGTACCGGATGTTGCCGGCGATCGAGCCCCTGAGAATGAACGATTCCTGGAACACCACCGCCATCTGCCGGCGCAGCGACGCGAGGGTGACATCCCGGATGTCGATCCCGTCGACGAGGACGCCGCCGTCCAAGGGGTCGTAGAGCCGAAGGAGCAGGCGCACCAGCGTCGACTTGCCGCTCCCGCTCGGACCCACGACCGCGACCATCTCACCCGGCTTGATCGTGAGGGACAGCTCGTCGAGGGCCATCGGTCCACGAGAATACGCGAAGCTGACGCGCCGGAACTCGACCGATCCATGGACTCGCGTCAACTCTGTCGCGAACGGACGGTCCGACACGCCGCTCGGCGTCTCGAGGAGCGCCGCCACCCGGGAGGCTCCCGCCGCCGCTCGCTGGACACGGCTGGCGAGCTGACCCAGCCCGCGGATCGGCTCGTACAGCGAGCCCAGCGAGCCGAGGAATGCCACCACCGTCCCGAGGGTCAGGGCTCCGCTCCGAATCTCGTAGGCGCTGACCGCGAGCACGACGAGTCCGCCCAGGGTGGCCGCGAGCTCCACGAGCAGCGTGAGGAGCGCTTGAAGCTTCACGGCTCGGACCTCCGCCCACCGAGCCGCGCGGCACCGTTCGGCGAACCGAGCGGTCTCAACCCCGTGGGTCCCGAACGCGTGCACGACCGGGAGGGCGCCGAGCGTCTCCTCGGCCACCGAGAGCCAGGCCGCCGCCTGCCGGTGAGCGACCCGTGCGGCTCGCTTGACGATGGGCCCCCGCGTGAGGACGACCGCCGCGAGGAGCGGGACGACCACCAACGCGAGCAAGGCGAGCTTCGAGCTGAGGACGAAGAGAAGGGCGCCGAAGGCCACTGCGGTGCTTGCGTCCGCGACGAAGGCCACCGGCTCCCCGTAGGCCAAGCGTTCAACGCGTTCGACGTCTCCGGAGAGATGGGCCAGCAGATCACCGGGGCTGTGTCCGCCGAGTGAGCCCAGTGAGAGGTGTAACAGGTGGTCGTAGAGGTCGGTCCGGACCCCCTGGACAATCCGCTCGGTGGTGGAGGCGTCGAGGCGGCGCCGGAGGTAGTCGATGCCGAATTTCAGCCCCGCGGCCGCAAGAGAGGCGCCGCAGAGGACGGGCAGCAGTGAGGATCGCCCTTCGACCAGGACCTGGTCGACGACCGCCTTGACGGTCCAGAGGAGGATCACTCCGAGGAGGGGGCTGGCCACGACCAGACCGGCCACTCCGAGGGCCGGCCGCCAGACGGGGCCGAGGTGCCGTCGAAACCGCCACGCCAGAGCCGCCAGGGAGCGCGTCGACGCGCGCGTTGCCACGTCCCCTCCGTTCGAGGAGGGCGCGACGCGAGACCTAGAGTGCCTCGCGCCGCGCCGCTCGGTTAGGGCCGTCGGGCACGCCGCGAGACTCCGGACGTCTCGCGCCGCACGGCCGGCTCACTGAGTGAATGACTCGCGATCACCATCCTTCCGTGTGTGGGGCCTCGTGTATCTCCGAGTCTTGCCCCACGACGGTGTCGGGAGCTTCGGGAATCCAGCGATGCTCCTCTGCTTTCACCTCCCTCCTCGACTCAATTCAACGTCCTCCACGGTCGACCGCATCGTGGTGCGTACCACCGTACCTCGCCCGAATGCACCGGTTCAATTCGGGAAAATCAGGACCGAGCGCGCGGAAACTTCC
>QHRX01000226.1 GCA_003221455.1 Candidatus Rokuibacteriota bacterium | reverse complement strand
TCCGCGAGCAAGGCAGGCGATAACCACGCCCGCCGTGCTCTACAGCCGTCGAAACGACGGTGGGGCTGGACGGGGAGGCTACCGCGCCGCCAGGCGGTCCGATGAACCGTCAACCGGATACCGTAAGGTCCGGCTCTCGGAGTGAAGGGCATGTGGGCTCCCTCAAAACCCCGGACTTCAGTCCGGGCGAAGTGTACCGGCGCACTACAGGGTCCTGGCGACTTCCTCGGTGGTGTAAGCCTCGACGAGGTCGCCGACCTGGACGCCTCCGACACCCTCGACCGACAGGCCGCACTCGAGGCCGGCGAGCACTTCCCGCACGTCGTCCTTGAATCGCTTGAGCGAGGAGATCGTGCCCTCCCCGAGCACGGTGCCCTCGCGCCGGACCCGCGCGCGGGCGCCACGCACGATCTTGCCCTCCTGGACGTAGCTGCCGAGGATCGTCCCGACCTTCGTGATCGAGAAGATCTGCCGCACCTGGGCGCGCCCGAGCGTGAGCTCGCGGATCTCGGGCGCCAGCATGCCCGAGAGGGCGGCCTTGAGGTCGTTGATCGCCTCGTAGATGATGTTGTAATTGCGCACGTCCACGCCGTCGGCCTGGGCCTGGCTGGCCGCCTTGGGCTCCGCCTTGACGTTGAACCCGAGCACGATCGCGTTGGAGGCCGAGGCGAGCATGACGTCGCTCTCGGTGATGGCGCCGACCGAGCCGTGGATGACCTTGAGCTTCACCTCGTCGGTCGACAGCCGCTCGAGGGCCTCCGTGAGGGCCTCCACCGAGCCCTGGACGTCCGCCTTCAGGACGAGCCGCAGCTCCTTAACTTCCCCGGCCTCGATGCGGGCGTGGAGGTCTTCGAGGGTCACCCGCGTCGTCGCGCGGCCCCGCGTTCGCTCGCGGTCGGCCCGCATGGTCGCGATCTGGCGCGCCTTGCGCTCGTCGGCGACCGCGACCAGCGTGTCCCCGGCCGACGGCACGCCCGAGAGGCCCAAGACCTCTACGGGATCGGAGGGGCCCGCCGTCCGCACCTTCTTGCCGGAGGGGTCCAGCAGCGCGCGGACGCGGCCGGAGTGCGCGCCGACGACCACCACGTCGCCCTCCCGCAGGGTCCCGCTCTGGATCAGCGCGGTCGCGACCGCCCCGCGGCCGCGATCGAGACGGCTCTCCACGATCACGCCCTTGGCGGCACGGTTCGGGTTCGCCTTGAGCTCGAGTACTTCGGCCTGGAGCGCGGTCATCTCGAGCAGCTGGTCGATGCCGGCGGTCGTCTTGGCGGAGGTGCCGATGAAGATCGTCTGGCCGCCCCACTCCTCCGGCACGAGGCCGTGGTTGGACAGCTCGCGCTTCACCCGCTCCAGGTCTGCCTCCGGCTTGTCGATCTTGTTCACGGCGACGACGATCGGCACGTTGGCCGCCCGCGCGTGGTTGATCGCTTCGACCGTCTGCGGCTTGACCCCGTCGTCGGCGGCGACCACCAGGATGACGATGTCGGTCGCCTGGGCGCCGCGGGCGCGCATCGCCGTGAACGCCTCGTGGCCCGGGGTGTCGAGGAAGGTGACCTTGCCGTGACGCGTCGTCACCTGGTACGCGCCGATGTGCTGGGTGATGCCACCGAACTCCTTCTCGGTGACCTTGGTCTTCCGGATCGCGTCGAGCAGCGAGGTCTTGCCGTGGTCGACGTGACCCATCACGGTGACGACCGGCGGCCGGAGCTGGCGCTGCGTGGGGTCGGTGTCCTCGTCGTCGACGAGCTCGCCCTCGACCGAGCGGACCTCGACGTCGAAGTTGAACTTGTCCGCGACGAGCTTGGCGGCGGTCGGGTCCAAGATCTCGTTCACGGTCGCCATGACCCCGAGCTCGACCAGCGCCTTGATCACCTCGCCCGACTTTCGCCGCATCTTCTCCGCGAGCTCGCCCACCGTCACCGACTCGGGCACCCGGATCAGCTCGCGCTTGACCTCCGCGGGCGGCGCGTCGACGGGCGCGGGCGCCAGCCTCTCGACGGCGGCCGCCGGCGCCGCCGGACGCGGCGACACGATCGGCCGCGGCGGCGCGGCCGGCGCCGCGGTGACTCGCGGCGGCGCGAACGGACCGCCCGGACGCGGCGGGGCGAGCGGGCGGGCCGGGCGCGCGGGCGCCGTGAGGGGGCGCTCGATCGGCCGGAACGGGACGATCTTGGGCTCCGGCTTCTTCGGCACGGCCGGGGGCGCGGGCGGCGCCAGCGGCGGCGGAGGCGGGGCCACCGGTGCCGCGGGCTTGACGATCCCGGCGGGCTCGGGGACGAGGTCGCCCGGCGGCTCGGGGAGGACCTCGGCGGGCTTGGGCTTCACGATCGTGGCGGCGGGCCTGAGCTCGACCAGGTCGGCCTCGGGTTCGGCGGGCTTGGCCGCGGCCCGCTTGACCAGCCCCACCGTCCCGGTCTCCGCCGGGCTCGGCGCGCCAGCCACCAGGGTCTTCGGACGCGCGCGCTTGGGTTTGGCCTCCGCCGGGAGTTCCCGCCCCTTGCCGAGCCTGACCCTGAGCGCGTTGGCCGTGTCGGGGTCGAGGGGGGTCATGGCGCGCTTGCCCTTCTGCCCCATCTCGTCGAGCGCCATCATCAGGTCCTTGCTGGTGACGCCGAGCTCCTTCGCGAGATCGATCACCTTGATTCGTGCCGCCACAGTCCCCTCACCTCCTCCACCAGGTCAGCCCCGGCCGCGCACGGTTTCCTGAAGGCGTGCGCCAGCCGCCGGCGGGCGAGCGCCCCGTCGAGACATGCGGGAGTCGGGCACACGTAGGCGCCACGCCCGGGGGCGGTGCCGACGGGATCCACGCGCACCCGGCTCTGCCCGTCACAGACGAGCCTCACCAGCTGGGGCTTCGGTCGCACCGCGCCACAGGCCACGCACCGTCGGACGGGCCCCGCGCTCACTCAGTGGCCGCGCCCCCGTCGTCCGCGGGAGCCGCAAGCTCCGCTTCCTCCTCGGGCCGCGCCGGGTGCCGGTCGAGCCAGTCCTGCGCCGCCGCGACCAGCTCCCCGGTCCCCTTCTCGTCCATGCCGGTCAGCTCCATCACCCGCTCGGCCCCCGCCCGGACGACCAGCGCCGGGGAGTGGAGCCCCCCGCCCACCAGCTTGTCCACGAGGGCCGGCGTCGCGTCAAGGAGCTCGGACAGGGCCCGGCGCCCCTCGGTCATCTCCTCCTCGAGCCGCACCCGGTCCGCCTCGATCTCGGACTCGCTCTTGATGTCGATGCGGAGCCCCGTCAGCTTGGCGGCGAGGCGGGCGTTCTGGCCCTTCTTGCCGATCGCCAGCGAGAGCTGGTTGTCCGGCACCGTCACGAGCACCGCCGGCTGCGGCGGCTCCTGGCCCTCCTCGCCGGGGGCGGCCGGCGGCGCCTCGAGGAGCGTCACCGACGACACCTTGGCCGGCGAGAGCGCCCGCGCCACGAACGTCGCCGCGTCGTACGACCACTCGACGATGTCGATCTTCTCGCCCCGCAGGTCACGGCTGATCACCTGGATCCGCGTGCCGCGCAGGCCCACGCAGGCGCCGATCGGGTCGACGTCGCGCTTCGTCGAGGCGACGGCGACCTTCGCGCGCTCGCCCGGCTCCCGGGCCACCGCCTTCACGACGACGATCCCCTCCTGGACCTCGGGGATCTCCGTCTCGAAGAGGCGCGCCAGGTAGCCTGGATGCGTCCGGGACAGCGTGATCTGGGGCCCCTTCGAGCTCTTCTTCACCTCGACGACGTACGCCCGCACGCGGTCCCCGGGATTATACCGCTCCCCGGGGATCTGCTCCCGCTCCGGGAGCACGGCCTCGGCCTTGCCCATCTCCATGATCACGTTCCGCTTCTCGATCCGGTGGACGATCCCGCGCACGAGCTGACCTTCCTTGCCGATGAACTCGGCGTAGATGCCCTCGCGCTCGGCCTCGCGGACCCGCTGGAGGATCACCTGCTTGGCGGTCTGCGCCGCGATGCGCCCGAACTCCTTGGGCGCGAGCTCCTGCTCGAGCTCGTCGTCGAGCTCGGCCTCGGGGTTGAGGGCTTTCGCTTCCGCGAGGCTGATCTCGAGCTTGGGATCGGCGACCTCTTCCACCACCCGCTTGCGCTGATAGACCTTGAGCGCCCCCGTCGCCCGCTCCAGATGCATCCGGACGTTGTCGGCGGCCCCCATGGTCTTCTTGGACGCCGACAGGAGGGCCGACTCCAGCGCCTCGAACAGGACCTCCTTGTCGATCCCCTTCTCCCCGGCGATCTGCTGAATCACGGTCAGGAGCTCGCGGTTCATCACGCATGCCTCGGCCACGGGACCTCGGCATCCAGGCGGGCCTTGCTCAGGACGTGGCGCGGCACCTCGACCCGGTCCGCCTCGGTCTCGATAGTCAGGCGGTCGGCGGCGACGTCGAGGAGCCGGCCCCGAACCTCCGTGCGTCCCTCGTGCGGCTCCCGGAACCAGCAGCGCACCGTCTTGCCGCACGCCCAGCGGAACTCCCGGTCGCTCCGGAGGAGCCGGTCGAGCCCGGGCGAGGAGACCTCCAGATCGTAGCTCTCGGAGATCAGCCCGGAGACCTCGAGGAGGTCGCCCGCCTCGTGGGAGAGGCGGACGCAGTCCTCGATGCTGGCGCCGCCCGGCTTGTCGACGAAGACGCGCAGGACGAAGCGTCGCCCTTCGCGTCGCCAGTCGAGATCGACCAGATCCAGACCGTGGCTCTGCAGCACCGGTTGCATCACTTCCTCGATTTTCGAGAGCCGTTCTACATGGTCCATCGTCAGACACCAAATTGGGCGCCGCGCGGCACCGCCGACCGCCTCACGGACGCGCGCGCCGGCCCCTGCCCGCTAAACCAAAAAAGTGGGCGAGGCCCACTTTTTCGAGACTTTAGCACGCCGCCCACGGGCACGCAAGCCTTATCCCGGTCCGGCGACCTCCCTGACCGCGGCCACGACCCCGCCCGGGGGGACGCGGAGCTCCGCGCGGGTCCGGCGCGACCGCACCTCGACCACCCCCCCCTTGGCGAGTGCCGTGCCGACGGTCACGCGGACGGGCAGACCCACGAGATCGGCGTCCTTGAACTTCACACCGGGTCGCTCGTCCCGGTCGTCGAACAAGGTTTCGATGCCGGCCGCCCACAGGCTCCGGTAGATCGCCTCGGCCGCGTCGGCCTGCGCCTGGTCGCGCGCCCCCACCAGCACCAGGTGGGCGTGGAAGGGGGCGATGGCCCACGGCCAGATGATGCCGTCGGCGTCGTGGGACTGTTCCACGGCGGCGGCCGCGATGCGCGCGGGGCCGATGCCGTAGCTGCCCATGACGATCGGGCGCTCCTTGCCCGCCTCGTCGAGGACCATCGCCCCGAGCGGCACCGAGTACTTCGTGCCGAGCTTGAAGATATTCCCGATCTCGATGACCCGCTCGACGGCGAGGGGGGCGCCGCACTCCGGGCATCCCTCGCCGGCCACGGCGGCGTGCAGATCGGCGAAGCGGCACTCGAAATCCACGCCCGCGCTCACCCCGCGGAGGTGATAGCCGTCGCGGTTGGCGCCCACGACCCACCGGCCGGCGCGGAGCGCCTCGTCGGCCACCACCGGCACCGTGACCCCGACGGGGCCGATCGACCCCAGGCCGGCGCCGAGCGCGCCCCGGACCTCGTCGGGGTGGGCGGGGCGGACCTCCTCGCCGAGCAGGCGCGCGAGCTTCCGCTCGTGGAGGGTGTGGTCGCCGCGCACGAGCGCCAGCACGGGACCCGCCTTCGCCGCGACGTAGAGCAAGGACTTGACCGTGCGCCGTGGCTCGAGGCCCAAGAGCGCCGACACCTCGGCGATCGTCTTGGCGTTGGGCGTCGCGACCTCAACGCGCGCCTCCGTCGCGGGGGGAGGTGGCGCCGGAACGCTCCGCGCCAGCTCGACGTTGGCCGCGTACCCGCAGGCCCGGCAGACCGCGACCTCGTCCTCGCCGGCGGCGCTCGGCGCCATGAACTCGTGCGACCCGAGGCCCCCCATCATGCCCGGGTCGGACTCCACGACGAGGTAGCGCACCCCGCAGCGGTCGAAGATCGTGCAGTAGGCCGCCTTGTGCGCCGCGTACGCGCGATCGAGCGCGGCCACGTCCAGGTCGAGCGTGTACGAGTCCTTCATGAGAAACTCGCGGGTCCGCAGCACCCCCGACCGCGGCCGCGCCTCGTCGCGCTCCTTGGTCTGAATCTGGTACCAGATCTGCGGCAGGTCGCGGTAGGAGCGGATCTCGCGGGCGGCGAGCCAGGCGACGACCTCCTCGTGGGTCATGCCGAGGCACATGTCGCGCCCGTTCCGGTCCTTGAGGCGGAACATCTCGTCGCCGATCGCGTCCCAGCGCCCCGATTGCTGCCAGATCTCGGCGGGGTGGAGCACCGGCAGCGTGACCTCCTGGCCGCCGATCGCGTTCATCTCCTCGCGGACGATCGCGGTGATCTTGTCGAGGACGCGCTGGCCGAGCGGGAGGTAGACGTAGATGCCAGCCGCGAGCTGCCGGACGAGACCGGCGCGCACCATCAGCCGGTGGCTGATCGCCTCCGCGTCCGCGGGGTCTTCCCGCAGCGTCGGGATCAGCGACTTAGCGAACCGCATCGAGGCGGGCGGGCGGTCAGTCGACGGGGGGCGACAGGAGAGCCTCCGCCCGGCGCTCCTCGAGGAAGGTCTGGACCTCCTCGCGCATGGCCTGGACGATCTCCCGCTCGGGCACCTTGCGGATCACCGCGCCCCGCTTGAAGATGAGCCCGATGCCCTTGCCGCCGGCGACGCCGATGTCGGCCGCGCGCGCCTCGCCGGGCCCGTTCACCTCGCAGCCCATCACGGCGATATGGATCTCCTCGTTGAGGCCCTTGAACTCGTCCTCGACCTCCTTCGCGAGCTTGACGAGGTCGACGTCCGCCCGGCCGCAGGAGGGACAGGCCACGAACGTGAGACCGCCCTTGCGCAGGCCGAGCGCCTTCAGGATGTCGATCCCGACCTTGACCTCCTCGGTCGGGTCGGCGGAGAGCGACACGCGGATCGTGTCGCCGATCCCCTCCGCGAGCAGCGTCCCGAGCCCGATCGCGGACTTGATGGTCCCCACGCCCGGCGTCCCCGCCTCGGTCACGCCGAGGTGAAACGGGTACTCGACCTGATCGGCGAGCATTCGGTAGGCCTCGATCATCATGACCGGGTCGGACGCCTTCAGCGAGATCTTCATCTCGGGGTAGTGGCAGTCCTCGAGGATCCGGATGTGGCGGAGCGCCGACTCGACCATGCCCTGGGCCGTGGGCCCGCCGTACTTGGCGAGCAGGTCCTTCTCGAGCGAGCCCCCGTTGACGCCGATCCGGATCGGGATCCTGCGCTCTTTGGCCAGGTTCACGACTTCCTGCACGAACGCCGTGCCGCCGATGTTGCCGGGGTTCAGCCGGAGGCCGTCCACCCCCTGCTCGAGCGCGATCAGCGCGAGCTTGTAGTTGAAGTGGATGTCCGCGACGAGCGGGATCCGGATCTGGCGCTTGATCTCGCCGAGCCGCTCCGCCGCCTCGCGCACGGGCACGGCGCAGCGGACGATGTCGCAGCCGGCCGCCTCCAGCGCCCAGATCTGGAGCAGCGTCGCCTGGACGTCGCGCGTGTCGGTCTTCGTCATCGACTGCACGGTGATCGGCGCGTCGCCCCCCACCTTCAGCGAGCCGAGCTGGATCTGCTTCGTCTTTCGGCGGGGTGTCATCACGGCACTCCTATCTGAAGAGCCTGAACGCGTCGAGCCGCATGAGGTCGTTATACAGCGCGTAGACCATCAAGAGCATCAGCAAAACGAAGCCGAGTTGCTGCATGACCTCCCGCTTCCGGAGCGAGAGCGGGCGGCCGAGCACCGCCTCGATCACGAAGAAGAACAGGTGTCCGCCGTCCAGCATCGGCACGGGCAGGAGGTTCAACACGCCGAGGTTGATGCTGATGATCGCCGTGAAGAACGCGAGCGCGCCCGCGCCCTGTCGGGCCTGCCGCCCCGCCTCGGTGGCGATCTGGAGCGGCCCGCCGATGTTCGAGGAATCGATCTGCCGCGTGAGGAGCTTCCAGAGGCCGGTCACGGTCAGCTGCGTCATGTTCCAGGTCTGCACGAGCCCCTGGCCGACGGCCGCGAGCGGGCCCGAGCGCACGTAGGTGACGGCCGCCTGGGTGTCGATGCCGATCCCGATGCGGCCGACCTCGGTCTCCGTGCCGTTTGGCGCGCGTTCGCGGATCCGGTCGGCCGTCACCGGGAGCTCGAGCGCTCTGCCGGCGCGCTCGACCGTGAGCGTGAAGCGCCCGCCCGGCCGCTTCTGGATGGCCTGGGTCAGCTCCTCGGGCGTGTAGATCGGCTCCCCCGCCACCGCCCGCACGGTGTCGCCCGGTCGGATGCCGGCGCGCTCCGCGGGCGAGCCGGGGGTCACCGTTCGCACCTGCGGCGTCAGCAGCGGGCCCACGCCGATGTCCCACATCTCCTTCGGCTCCCCGAAGAGATCGGGCACGGTGGTCCGCCGGGGTACCAGAGAGACGACGAGCCGCGCGCCGCCGCGCTCGATCTCGAGCTCGACCGGGCGGGCCGCCGCCGTGCTCACAGCCCGCCCAAGATCCTCCCAGTTGGCCACGGGCCGCCCGGCGAAGGACGTCACGCGATCGCCCGTCCGGACGCCGGCCTCGGCCGCGGGGGCGCCCGCGGTGACGCGGCCGATCACGGCCGGCAGCACGGGGCGGCCGAGGACCACCAGCATCGTCGCGAAGATCACCGCCGCCAGCACGAGGTTCATGGCGGGGCCCGCCAGCACGATCAGGAAGCGCGCCCAGAGCGCCTTCACCGCGAAGGCCTTGGCGGGGTCCCAGCCAGCACTCGCGCCGCCGCCCTCGAGGGGGTTCTCCTCGCCGAGCATCTTCACGTAGCCGCCCATCGGAATCGCCGAGAGGCAGTACTCGGTCTCCCGGCCGCGCCAGCGGAGCAGGACGGGCCCGAAGCCGATCGAGAAGCGCTCGACCCCCACCCCCACCCAGCGGGCGACGAGGAAGTGGCCGAGCTCGTGGATCAGGATGAGGAGGCCGATGACGACGACGAACGACACGACCGTGATCACGCCGCGGGCCCTCCCCCGAGGCGCCCCAGGAGCTCCGCGGCCAGGCGCCGCGCCTCGAGGTCGACCGCCACGCAGTCCTCGATCGAGCGGAGGCGGCCGGGCGCCCGCGCGGAGAGGGTCCGCTCGATCAGCTCCGGGATCTGCACGAACCGCAGGCGCCCCTCGAGGAACGCGGCGACGGCGACCTCGTTGGCGGCGTTCAGCACGACCGGGGACGCGTCGTCGCGCTCGACCACGGCTCGGGCGAGCGCGAGGCAGCGGAACTTGTCGCTGTCGGGCTCGGCGAAGGTGAGCGGGCCGACCCGGGTCAGGTTGAGGCGCTCCGCCGGCGTCGGCCGGCGCTCCGGGTACGTCAACGCGTAGAGGATCGGAATGCCCATGTCGGCCACGCCGAGCTGGGCCAAGACGGCGCCGTCGATGTACTCGACCATCGAGTGCACGATGCTCTGCGGGTGGACGACCACCTGGACCTGGTCCGGCCGCACGTCGAAGAGCCAGCGCGCCTCGATGATCTCCAGCCCCTTGTTCATCAAGGTCGCGGAGTCGACCGTGATCTTCGCCCCCATCTTCCAGGTCGGGTGCCGGAGGGCGTCGGCGATCGTCGCCTCGGCCAGCTTCGCCTTCGGCCACTCCCGGAACGGGCCGCCCGACGCGGTGAGGATGATCCGGTGGACGTCGCTTCGGTTGTGTCCGGCCAGGCACTGGAAGATCGCGCTGTGCTCGGAGTCCACCGGCAGGAGCGGCACCTTGTGCTCGCGGGCCGCCGCCGTCATCAGGGCGCCCGCCATCACGAGGGTCTCCTTGTTGGCGAGCGCGATGGGCTTGCCCGCCTGGATGGCTGCCATCGTCGGCAGGAGCCCGGCCCCGCCGACGAGTGCCGAGAGCACGATGTCCGAGGGCACCTCGGCGGCGAGGGTGGCGAGCCCCTCCGCGCCGCGGAGCAGCTCCGGCAGCGGGGGCCCGAGCGCG
>QHRX01000012.1 GCA_003221455.1 Candidatus Rokuibacteriota bacterium | reverse complement strand
CCCGGCGGACCTTCGGGTCCACGACCTCGTGGAAGGCCTTGAGCGCCTCGACGGTGTCGCCGACGACGAGCACGAGGGCGTGCGGGATCGTGCCCATCGGGTCGGCGTCGATCAGCTCGGCCGACTTGGTGACGGCGACGCCGTCGCAGCCGCCGATGAAGGCGTTGCGCTCGATCATCGGCGCGAGCGCCGGGTGCATCCGGCGGGCGCCGAACGAGATCACCTGGCGGTCGCCGGCGGCCCGCTTGCAGCGGGCGGCCTTGGTGGCGATGCCCGAGGCCTGGCAGAGGAGGCCCAAGAGCGCGGTCTCGTACTCGGCCCACTCCACGTACGTCCCCTCGAGCGCCAGCACGGGTTCGTAGGGCCCGAACACGGTGCCCTCGTGCATCGCGTCGACGTCGACCGGCAGCTCCCCGAGGAGCGCGGCCGCCTCCTCGATCCCCGCGAGGACGCCCCACGCGTAATCGGCCGGGAGCGACTTGAGGTAGACCTCGGCCTTGACGCGCTGGCGGTCGTGGCGGGCCACGAGGATCTGCACGGTGCGGGCGAAGTACACGTCGGAGACCTCGCCCCGCTTGATCTCGGCGTCGGAGGCGACGTGGAAGGTTCGCTTGGGAGTCGGTGCCATGTTGTCGCGTTCAGATATCGCACGAGCACCCGGGCGAAGTCAAACGGCCGGGGTCAGAGCTCGAGGCTCTTGAGGTACGCGCGGAACTCGTCGGCGAGGTCGGGGCGGGCGAGGGCGAACTCCACCGTGGCCCGGAGGAACCCGAGCTTGTCGCCCGTGTCGTAGCGCTTGCCCTCGAAGGCGAGCGCGTAGATCGGGCGGCGGCGGCGCAGCTCCCGGAGCGCGGTCGTGAGCTGGATCTCCCCGCTCCGGTCCTCCGCCGTCTCGGCGAGGATCGGGAAGAGGTCGGGCGTCAGCACGTAGCGCCCGATGATCGCCAGGTCCGACGGCGCCTCCGCGGCCGACGGCTTCTCGACGAGGTCGGTCACCTCCCAGACGTTTCCGCCGAGCGCGTGGCCGGCGACGACGCCGTAGCGGTGGAGCTGGGCCCGGGGCACGCGCTCGACGGCGACCACGGGCCCGCCGTAGCGCGCGTAGACGTCGATGAGCTGCCGCATGCACGGGGCCCCCGGGCTCGCCACGATGTCGTCGCCGAGGAAGACCGCGAAGGGCTCGTCCCCCACCAGCGGCCGGGCGCAGAGGATCGCGTGGCCGAGGCCGCGCGGCTCCTTCTGCCGCACGTAGGAGACCGAGGCGAGCTCGGAGATCGTCTTGATCTGTGCGAGCTCGTCCAGCTTGCCGCGGTCCTGCAAGTAGTACTCGAGCTCGAAGGCCGCGTCGAAGTGGTCCTCGATCGCCCGCTTTCCGCGGCCGGTCACGATGATGATCTCGGCGAGGCCGGAGGCGACCGCCTCCTCGACCACGTACTGGATCGTCGGCTTGTCGACGAGCGGTAGCATCTCCTTGGGCTGGGCCTTGGTGGCGGGCAGGAACCGGGTGCCGAGGCCGGCCGCCGGGAACACGGCCTTCCGGATCTTCGGGGCGGACCCGCCGGCGGTCATCGGGCCGACTTTCCCCGCCCCACCGTCTCGAGGATGGCGACGATGGCGAGCACGCAGACGGCCTGCCCGAGGAGGAGCGCCGCCTCGTGGGGCAAGGCGTCCTTCAGCAGCATCGCGGAGAGTCCGAGGGTGAGCGAGATGAAGAGGATCAGCAGCACGCTCTGCGTCTGCGTCATGCCGAGGTCGGCGAAGCGGTGGTGGACGTGATCCTTGCCCGTGTAGGCGAGCCAGCCACCGAGCGAGTGCACCTCCCCGCTCGTGATGCGACTCAGCCCGACGAACGCGATGTCGAAGAGCGGAACGCCGAGAATGAGCATCGGCGTCAGGAGCGCGACGACCGGGTTGTCTTTCGCCCATTCGCCCATGACCGCCAACCCCGCCAGCGTGAAGCCGATGAAGCTCGAGCCCCCGTCGCCCAGGAAGATCAGCGCCCCCCGCCCGGGCCTAAAGTTATATGGGAGGAAACCCAGGCAGGCTCCGAGCAGGGCGGCGGAGAGGTACATGAGGTACTTCTGGTTCGTCTGGAGCGCCGTGATGCCGAAGAAGAGCGCGGCCACGACGCCGAGCCCGCTCGCGAGCCCGTCCATGCCGTCGAGGAACTGCACGGCGTTCGTGACCGTCACGAACCAGAGGACCGTCAGCAGGACGTCGAGCCAGATGGCGCCGGGGACGCCGGACGGCACCACGCTCAGGATGACGTGGTAGCCGATCGCAAGGCCCGCGGCCGCGACCTGCCCCAGGAGCTTGAGGACGGCGGGCAGGTCGAGCACGTCGTCCATGAGGCCCAGGGCCACGATCAGGGTGGCGCCGACGGCCACTCCCTTCAGCTGCAGCGAGAAGTTGAAGTTGTAGAGCACGGTCACGGCGAACGCCGCGTAGACCGCCGCGCCCCCCAAGAGCGGCGTCGCCCGCCGGTGGACCTTGCGGGCGGCCGGCTGGTCGAGGACGCCGCGCCAGACGGCGTAGAAGCGGACGGCCGGCGTCGCCGCGAGCGAGCAGGCGCACGCGAGGAGCGCCAGGTAGACCCAGGCGAGCCCCTGTCCGAGAGACCAGCGGCGGACCGGGGGGGCCGCGAGCACGGCCAGGAGCCCGAGCCGAGCGAGGGTCCATCCGACGACCCGGACCCGGTGCCCCTCGGTCTCGCCCGAGACGGCGGCCGTCTGCCCGAGGCTCATGGTGCCAGAGCCTCGACCAGGGCGGCGGCCACCAGGTCCACCTCCGCGTCCCCGAGCCCCGGGTAGCACGGCAGGGACAGGTGCGTCTCCCACAGGCGGTCGGCGACGGCGTAGCCGGCGGGGCCGAGCGCCTGATGGGCGGGGCGGAAGACGGGACGGCGCGCGGCGACCCCGCGGCGGGCGAGCGCCTCGATCGCCGGCCCCACGGGGCGCCCGAGGTCCAGGACGAAGCGGTGGTAGACGTGCCGCCCGCCCGCCGCGTCCGGCGGCAGCCCGCCGAGCCCGCCGAGCCGCGCCCGGTAGCGGGCGGCGATCGCGCGGCGGCGGGCGATGAACTGGTCCAGGCGCAGGAGCTGGGAGCGCCCGAGGGCCGCCCCGAACTCCGTCAGCCTGTAGTTGAAGCGGGGCTCGAGGTCCGCGCGCTCGTCGTAGTCGCGGAGCTCCTGCACGCGGGCGATCAGTCCGGCGGGGCCCGCCACCATCCCCCCCTCGCCCGTCGTGAGCATCTTGGTCGCGTAGAACGAGCAGACGGCCAGGTCGCCGCGCGCGCCGACCGGGCGCCCGTCGTCGATCGCGCCGAGGGCCTGGGCGCAGTCCTCGATGACCGGGATCCCAAGGGCGGCAAAGCTCTCGAGACCCGCCGCGAGCCCGAAGGCGTGCGGCACGATGGCGCAGCGGGTGCGCCGCGAGAGCCGGCGCTTGACCTCCTGGCTCTCGACCGAGAGCGTCTCGGCGCAGGCGTCGGCGAGGACGGGGCGGGCCCCCACGCGCGTGACCGCGTGGTGGAGGGCGTCGCACACGTAGGTCGGGATCACGACCTCGTCGCCCGCCCCGACGCCCAACACGCGGAGCGCCAGCTCGAGCGCCGCGGTCCCGGAGCTCGTGGCCGCGGCCCGGGCGACGCCGAGCCGGAGCGCCACCTCGCGCTCGAAGGCGGCGACCTCGGCCGCCTGGGCGAGCTGCCCCGAGCGCACCACCGCCGCGACGCGGAGAGCGTCCTCCTCGGTGAGCGTCGGCCGGGAGTGGGGGATCAAATGTCCAGCACGAGCCGCACGGACTGGAACGCCTCGGCGTACTTCATCCGCCCCTGGATGCCGCGGAAGTTCGCGCACGAGACGGCCGACTCGAGGATCGTCAGGTCCTGGATGTTCGTCTTCATGACCTGGGAGCGGTGCGCCTCGAGGCACGCGAGCTTCCGGTCGAGGACCTTCTGGATGTCGACGTAGCAGTTCGGGGCGAAGTTCTGCGTCGAGGGCACCTCGTAGAAGAGGAAGTTCGGGATGTAGCGGGTCGCGGACAGGGTCCCCTGGGCGAGGTTGCGGTGGTCCTGGTGGGTGTCGTCCGCGAAGTTGACGAAGATCATCTGCGGCTTGACCTGCTGGATCACCGACTCGAGGCGGACGATCAGGTCGCGGTTGAGGGGGATCTCGGTGTCCCGGTAGCCGCCCCAGTGGAGCTCGCGGGCACCGATGACCTGCACCGAGTCCTTCTGCTCGCCCCGGCGCACCTCGGAGTCGCCGCCGAGCCCGCCGTCGGTGGCGACGAAGAGGTGGACGGCGTGCCCCCGCTGCGCGTAGGCGGTGAGGGTCCCGCCGCAGCCGAATTCGATGTCGTCGGGATGCGCGCCGATCGCCAGGACGTTCATACGCAAGCCACGTAGGCGTCGCCGCCCCGGAGGATCTCGAGGCCGGCCGGGCCGCACATCAATAATAAGTCAAGGGCCGAGAGAAACGGCACGAATTCTCCGTGGAGCTGCGCGTACACGGGATGGGTGTACGCCTGCCGGCGCACGGTCATCCCCGCCTCCCGAAAGGCCTCGAGCCGCGCGTAGGCCGCCGTGTCGCGGCCGGCCAGGTAGGTGTCACCGCCCACCGCCCGCGTGAGGTCGACGAGGCGGAGGGTCGGGTCGTCGCGCGTGGGCCCGAGCTCGGAGGCGAGCCGGGTCGGGGTGCGCACGCCGAAGGCCTCGGCGAGGAAGGTCGCCGTCGCGATCGCCAGCGGCGTGAGGGTGGTCCAGGGGCTCGCGACCAGCTCGGCGAGCCGGGCGCCGTACTCGTCCACGTAGGCCGAGCGCGCGTAGGCAAGCCGGACCGCCTGCGCGTGCCGGCGCGGCCACGGCTGGCCGGCGTCGATCAGGACGTCCCGGATCGTCGTCGCCCGGGCGCGATGCACCGGTACCGTGAGCCACTGCGGCCCATCCTTGGTCTTGATCCGGTTCCGGTTCTGCCAGCCGTTCTTCTCGAACTGCACGGTGTCGAGGAAGATGAGACAGTCGGCGGCGGCCCACTTCGCCAGGTATCCGAGCCACGGCAGATAGTGCGGCTGGTGGATGGCGACCTTCACGCCCGGCGCTCCTCCGCGGGACCACGGCGACTCTGCGCGGCTCCGACGGCCTTCCGCGCGGCTGAGCGCCCCGCCCGGGGCGCCCCCTGCCCGACCGGGCGTCCGCTCGCCCAGGCCCGGCTCACTGCCCCCCCGCGGGGCGCAGGAAGATCGGGTTTGACAGGATGTAGGCGGTCTGGGGACCCCGCACCTCCAGCCGCAGGAAGGCGGGCGCGTCGTCGAACGCCTCGACGTGCTCGATCGCGAGCGGCGTCGTGCCGGTCCAGACCTGGGCGACACCGCCGTTCCTGATCAGTAGGACCCGGACCGGCTGCACGGAGGCGTCGCTCATGCGGACCTGCGCCCGCACGGCGACGCGCGTGGCCGGCGGGACGGTCAGGGTATCACCGGAGATCCCGACCGCCTGGCCCGCGGTCAGGGTGAACCCGTCGAGCACGGGCGTGGTCGTCCGGTCCACCCGCCGGACCGCGTACACGCGTCCGCCCCGGAGCGCGGCCACGAGGGCGGCCTCGCTCTTGGCGGGGACGAGGAAGACGGTCTCGGCGGCGCCGATCCACTTGCCCTCGTCTTCCGAGTGGAACCCGGACTCGCCGATCGCCCACGCCGGCCGGCTCCGCTCCCCCCGCGCGCACTGGGCGAGGAGGTAGTCCCAGCCCCCCCCGAGCTCCGAGAAGCGCACCGTGTCCTCGTAGACGCCGCCGAAGGCCGAATAGCGGAAGGTGCGCAGGAGGTCATCGCCGTACGGGTCGGTCTTCAGCGCCACCCTGAGCCCGAGGACGCGCTGCTCACCGTAGTCGAACGCGTCCGGGAACGACCACACGGCGGCCCCGCCCCGCTGCTCGACCAGGTCGATCAGCTCCTGATAGGGCACCATCCCGAGCTCCTCGTACGGCGAAAAGGCGTCGGTCGTGAACGGCAGCCCGCGCACGAGCGTCGCGATCGCGACCGCGCAGAGCAGGCCGCCACTCACCCAGCGCCGGCGCGCCTCCACGACCACGACGCGACCGGAGAACCGGCGGCGGGCCGGCCGGCGCCGGAGACAGAGGAGACCGGGGACGAGCAGCAGCACCGGCAGCGCCTCGACCGCGCTCTGGGCCGAGTAGCGGGCGGTCGCCGGGCTGCCCGACCCCGGCAGCCCGCGCAGGGCGGCGGGCGTGGAGAGACCGAAGACCAGGATGTTCTTCTGGAGGTCGTGCACGGTGAGATCGCCGCCGAACGGCGAGCCGCTCCACCAATAGTGCGGGATCACCTCGACGCCCGGCACGATGACCACACCGGGATAATGCTCCTGCGCCGCCGCGATCATCGCCAGGTAGCGCTCGGGCCCGCGCCCCAGCACGGAGGGCTCCTCTCTCCGCACGGAGAGGAGGGCGCGGAAGGGGTAGAGGCCGTACGCGACGCGCACGAGGTAGTTCTCGGAGAGGAAGACCGCCTCGATGCCCTGGCGCCGCGCCCGTTCCACGATCTCGTCGAGCGTGAGCTCACCGGTCGTGAAGTCGGTGTGCACGTGTATAACGCCCCGGACGTGCCTGAGCTCCTCCGCCCGCGGCCCGGCCGGCGCGGCGAGGAGGGCCAGACCGACGAGGCCCGCGAGGAGCCGCGGCGGGTTCGACCGCGCCCGCCCGCCGGCGGCGCGTCTCACGGGTGCGCGAGGCTCCCGTACACGTCGGCGATCCGGGTCGTCATGACCTCCACCGTGAACTCCTCCGCCCGCGCGCGACCCGCCTGGCCGAGCTCGGCGCGACGCACCGGATCGGAGAGGAGCTCGATCAGCGCGTCGGCGAGCGCCGCCGGGTCGTCCGGTGGCACGAGCACGCCGTACCGGCCGCCGTCGAGCACCGACGGAATGCCGCCGACCCGAGTCGCGACCACCGGCACCCCGAGCGCCAGCGCCTCGACGAGCACGCGCCCCATTCCCTCGTTGCGCGACGGCACCGCCACCACGTCGGCGGCGACCACGTAGGGGACGACGTCCTCTGGCACTCCCGTGACGCAGACGTGCGCCGACACGCCGAGCGCGCGGGCGCGCGCCTCGAGCGCCCGGCGCTCGGGGCCGTCGCCGACCAGCAGCACCGAAGCCGCCGGCACCCGAGCGCGGACCTTCGGGAGCGACGCGACCAGCACGTCGAACCCCTTGATCGGCACGAGCCGCCCGATCCCCGCGACGATCGGCGCCGCGCGCGAGAGCCCGAGACGAACCCGTGCCGCCTCCCGCGCCGGCGCCCGCGCCCGGAGCGCCCCCGTGTCCACCCCGCTCGGGATCGGAACGTACTGCTGGGGGCGCCCGATGCCGCGCGCGAGGTGCTCTTCGGCGCCGCGCTCGGTCAGGACGACGATCCGGTCTGTCCAGCGGGCGGTCAGGCGCTCGAGCCAGACGAAGGCGGCCGTCAGGGCGGGGCCGTAGTAGCCCCCGTAGAACACGTGGCCGTGCGGCGTGTGGACGACGCGCGGCACCCCCGCGAGCCGCGCCGCGAGGCGGCCGAGGAAGCCGGCCTTGGAGGTGTGGGTGTGAACGAGGTGGGGCCGCTCTCGCCGGAAGAGCCGCACCAGGCCCACGAGCGCCCGGACGTCCCGGATCGGCGACGGCTGGCGGACGAGCGACCGCATCAGCTCGACGCGGCAGCCGCGCGCCCGCGCCGCCCCCACGACCGCGGGCTCGGACTGCTCGGCGCCCGCCACGAGGAGGCAGTCGTGGCCGGCCCCGGCGAGGCTCGCGACGGAGAGCACCGTGTTCTCCGTGGACCCGCCGAGCGTGAGTCGCGTGATCACGTGGACGACCTTCACGGAGCGCCCACCGCGAACACGCGGACGCGTCGGCCGGGGAACTCGTCGGTCTGGTGGACGAGGGTAAGCCCGGGAGGCGCCGGCCCCTCGAGGAGGGGCAGGAGCTCGGGTCGCAGCCGACGCGTGGTCAGTTCGTCGAGGACGACGAAGGTGACCCCTTCCCGCCGCGCCGCGCCGATGACCGAGGGGATCTCGGCATACGGGAGCGCGACCCAGCGGGCCCGCGCGTAGTAGGCGATGTCCGGAATCCGCGACATGACGCTCGTGCCGGCGCCGAAGCGATCGCGCACCCAGCGGCCGGCGTCGCGCTGCTCGACCAGCTCGAAGCCTGGCGTGTAGCGGAGCGGGATGGCGAGCTGGGGCCCGTAGCGAAGCGCGAGGAGCCCGACGAGTCCCCACGCGACCGCGCGGGAGCGGGCGGGGGTCTCCGGCCGGTCCGCGAGCCACGCGACGCCGCGCGCGACGAAGACGAAGAGAATCGCCATATACGGCTCGGTCCAGCGTTCGACGACATCGAACGCGGGATACAGGAGGAGGGGCACGAAGGCGGAGAGCAGGACGACCTCCTCCGCGACCCGGCCGCGCCAGCGGGTACCCGCGGCGAGCCCGATCGCGCCGAGCCCGAGCGCCAGCAGCGACACCGCCTCGGTGATCACCCCCTCTTGGCGGAAGAAGTTCCGGAGGTACCGCTCGGCGAACAGGGCGGCCTCGACGCCGAGACCCCGCCACGGTCGCGGCTGCGGCGGCCCAAAGGCGATCGCGTCGAACTGCAGCGGCGCCTCGCCGATCCAGTAGGCCAGGCCCTTGCCCGACAGGTGCCAGGAGCCGGTGATCGCGTGCAGGTAGAGGACGTAGGGGACGACCGCCAGCAGGAGGGCGAGGGCGAAGGCGACGACCCACCCGCCGACGCGGGCACGGGCCTCGCGCCGCGCGAGCCCCGCGATCACGAGGCCCGCGAAGCCCGCCGCGAGCAGGAGGCCCTCGGGGCGCACGAGGTACATCCCGCCGACCAGCAACCCTGCGAGCGCGCTGCCCGTGCGCCCCGGTCTCCCGACGAGCCGGAGCTCGACCAGAACCAGGAGACACAGGAGTGCCGCATCCGTGCTCTCGGTGAGGACCGCGACCGCGCCGTGAACGAACGGGGGATAGATCGCGGTCAGCCCGGCGGCGAGGAGCCCGACCCGTTCGCCGCCGACCCTCCGTCCGACCAGCCCGACGAGCACGATCAGCGCCAGGCCGGCCGTCAGCGACACGATCTGGCCCGCGCGGTGGGAGTCGCCCACCAGCGCGTAGACGGGGGCGATGAGCGCGGGATAGCCCGGCGGGTAGAAGGTGTGGTAGCGCTCGCGGAGGTCCATCAGTCGGCCGGCCCCTGCGAGGTGCTCGGCGACCGACGCGTAGAGGACCCCGTCCCGCTCGATCGTCTGGTGCACGCGCAGGAAGAGGAGCCGAAGGCCGAGGCCGGCCAGCAGGATCCCCGCGAGCTGCGCGCGCGTCGATCTCATCGGACCCGGGCGCGGTTCAGCGGTCCACCAGCACGGCTTCCAGCGCGTCGACGTGACGCTCCCACGAATAGCGGCGCTCGGCGTACTCGCGGCACCGGCGCCGAAAGCCCGCGTCGGTCGAGAGCGGCAGCGCCGTCGCGAGGGCGGCGCTGAGGGCCGGCGCCGAGCCGTCCGCAGCCAGCAGACGCGGGTCCAGGGGCGTGAGAATTTCCGGCGTCGCCCCGACGGGGGTCGCGACTACTGGGGTGCCAGACGCGAGAGCCTCGACGGTGACGAGGCCGAAGCCCTCGAGGACGCGCGTCGGCAGCACGAAGAGATCCGCCGCCTGGTAGAAGAGCGGGAGCACGGCCTCGGGGATGTGGCCGGTAAAGCGCACGACCTCGCCGAGCTCGAGCTCCGCGGCTAGTCGCTCGAGGGCGGGGCGGAGGGCCCCGCTGCCGCCGATCACGCAGGTGACCTCCTGCCGCGCCCGGAGGGCGGCGACGGCGCGGAGAAGCGTATCGAGGCCCATCCGGGGCTGCAGATCGCGGACCGTCAAGAGGAGCGCGCCGCCGGCCCCGAGGCCGAGCCGCTCGCGCACGCAGACCCGGTCGGCGGGCGGTCGGAAGCGCTCGAGGTCGACCCCGCCCGCGATCGTGACGACGGGCACCCGCAACGATCCGTGAGTCCGCGCGAGGACCTGGCGGGAGAACTCGCTGAGCACGAGGACCGTGCCCGCCGCCCGGAGCGCGTGCCGCTCGACCCGGCCGAGGAACGCGGCGACTAGGCCCGCCCCGGCCGCCGGCCGGCCCCCGTCCATCCCCGCGGCCCGCACGCGGTACTCGTCGCCGGCGGCGGAGTGGAAGACGTACAGGCGACGGAGCGCCCGGGGCAGGAGCGGCGTGACGCCAACGGCGGACAACGGCTGGTGGAAGACCACGGCGTCCCAGTCGCGCCCGGAGAGCGCCTCGCCGAAGCGGCGTCGGACGCCCCTGACCGAGGTCACGGCGAACGCGAGCGGGTGGCGGCGGTCAACCGGGTAGTGGAGGACCGGGACGCCCGCCAGGTCGCCGCAGAGCGGGACGTCGCCGCCCGGATGCCGGCAGAGAACGGTCACCGCGTGGCCGCGCGCGGCCAGCCGGCAGCTTTGCTCCCGGAGGACGCGCGCCGCGCCGCCGTGGGTCTCCATCGGCGACACGTCGGCGACGACGAGCACGCGCCGCCTATCCACTGCCGCCCGGCGCGCGATCGACCTCGGCGAAGACCGCGCGACGCCGCTCCGGCCACTCGTCCCAGAACGCCCGCTGCCAGAGTTCCAGCATCATCAGCGCGAACAGGCGGTCCGCGTGGTTCCGCCGGCCCGCGTTGTGGTCGGCGATCAGTCGGCGGACGGTGGGGACCGCCAGGAGTCCCCGACGGCGAAGAACGGGCTCGGACAGCAGATCGCCGGCCATCTCCGCGAGCGGCCCGCGGAGCCAGCGCGAGAGGGGAACCATGAATCCGCGTTTGGGTTGCCGCAGAATCGCCGGCGGCAGCAGCGGGCCCATCACCCGCCGGAGCAGGGGCTTCAGACCGGGGCCGCTCCGGAGCTTCGGGTCGATCGACCCCACCACCTCGACGAGGCGCCGGTCGCAGAAGGGCACGCGCACTTCGAGCGAAGCGGCCATCGTCATCTTGTCACCGAGCATCAGGAGATCATCCGGCAGGTAGGTCGAGAGGTCGAGGGCGGCCGCGGCTCCGGCGGGGTGCGCGCCCGTGGTGCCGTCCGCGAGCGCTCGAAGGAGCCTCTCGCGATGGTCGGCGAACGGATCGTCCTCCCCGGGGAGGGCCGGCAAGAGCTCCCGGAGTGCGGGCTCACTCCAGAAAGAGATCCACGTGAGGTAGCGCGCCGCGGTGTCCAGGGGGCCGGCCTCCAAGAAGCGGCGGAGCCGGCCCGTGGGATCGGTGCTCCGGGCCGAGTCGGGGAGCCAGCCCGCTGCGCGCGCGAGCCCGCGCCGAAGCGGTGCGGGGACGAGCCGCGTGTAGTGTCCGGCGAGCCGGAGACCGAGGTAGCGAGGGTAGCCCAGGAAGAGTTCGTCCCCGCCGATCCCCGAGAGGGCGACCGTGACGTCCTCGCGCGCGAGCCGCGCGATCAGGTGCGTGATCACGAGCGAGGAGTCAGCCAGCGGCTCGTCGAGGTGCCAGGCCAGCGTGGGCAGAACCTCGGCGACCTGGGGTCGGACGACGAGCTCGCGATGGTCGCTCCCGACGGCCTGGGCGACCGCCCGCGCGGAAGCTGCCTCGCCGAAGCTGGCCTCCTCGAAGTCCAGGGTGAAGGTGCGAATCGGCGTGCTCGGCGCGACCCGGCGCATCAGCGTCACGATGGAGGACGAGTCCAGGCCGCCCGAGAGGAACACGCCGAGGGGGACGTCGCTCACGAGGTGCCGGTCGACGCTGTCGGCGAGGGCCGCGAGCACCCGGTGTTCGGCCTCCGCGGTCGTGGAGACCAGGCGGGCGGCCGGCTCCGGGCGCCAGTACTCCCAGAGCCGGGCGCGCCCCTCCTCGAACACGAGCCCCTGCCCGGGCGCGAGCTTCCGCACACCCGCGAACGCCGTGGCCGGCGACGGGACGTAGAGGAACGCCAGGTAGGCGGCCAACGCCGGGAGGTCCGGGTCGCGCGGACACGCCGGATCGAGCAGCAGTGCCTTCGCCTCCGACGCGAAGGCCAACCGCCCGTTCTGCTCTCGGTAGTAGAGCGGCTTGATCCCCAGCGGATCGCGCGCCAGGAGCAGTCGCCGGCGCGCGCGGTCCCAGAGCGCGAACCCGAACATCCCCTCGAGATGCTCGAGGCAGCCGTCGCCCTCCTCTTCGTAGAGGTGCAGGATCGTCTCGCCGTCGCTCCGGCTCCGGAACCGGTGGCCCTTGGCCTCGAGGCGGGCGCGCAGCTGTCGGTAGTTGTAGATCTCGCCGTTGAAGACGAGCCAGCAGCTCTCGTCCTCGTTGGCCATCGGCTGGTGGCCGCCGACGAGGTCGATGATCCTGAGCCGGCGGGCCGCGAGCCCGGCCTGGTCGTCGCGCCACACCCCTTCGTCGTCGGGACCACGGTGGGCCATGACCCGCGCCATCGCGCGCAGGAGCCGCGGGTCGGGCGCCCCCACCATCCCAGCGATCCCGCACATTACGCTCCACCTCCGGCCGCGAGGCGCTCGTAGAGGTCGCTCACGCGGGCGATCATCGTCGCGAGGCTGAAGCGCGCCTCGACGGTCTTGCGGCCGGCGGTGCCGAGCGCGGACGCGCGGACGGGATCGCCGAGCAGCGCGCCGAGGGCGTCGGCCAGCGCCGCCGGCTGCCGCGGCGGCACCAGGAGGCCGTTCACACCGTGCTCGACGACCTCGGTGACGCCGTTGACCGCCGTCGCCACCAGCGGGCGCGCCATCGCGAGGGCTTCCAGCACCACGAACGGCAGGCCCTCGGAGACGGAGGAGAGCGCGACCACGCTCATCGCGGCCAGGCAGTCGGGGATGTCGTCGCGCACGCCCGCGAATCCGCAGGCGCTGGCGAGCCCGAGCGCCCGGGCCTCGGCTTCGACCGCGCTTCGCAGCGGGCCCTCGCCGACCACGAGCGCGCGCGCGCCCGGCGCGCGCCGCCGGGCGAGGGCGAAGGCCCGGAGGAAATCGGCGTGGCTCTTCTGGGGCGTCATCCGGCCGATGATCCCGACGACGGAGCCATCGCCCAACGCGAACTCGCGACGGACACGGGCGCCGTCCGCCACCGCCGGGTCGAACCGCACCAGGTCCACCCCGTTCGGGATCACGACCACGCGCCGGGCGGGCACGCGGCTCCGCTCGACCAGATCCGCCGCGAGGCTCTGGGCCACGCACACGATCACGCTCGAGAGCCGAGCCGTCAGCCGGTCCGCGGCCAGGTAGGCGGCGCGCCGCGGCGCGCCGACCGGGTAGTCCCAGAGCGAGTTGTGGATGGTTGAGACGTGGTGGGGGACCCCGGCGAGCCAGCACGCCAGGCGGGCGTAGAAGTTCGTGCGGGCGCCGTGCGACTGGACGATGTCCGGGCGCAGCGCCCGGAGGCGGCGCGTCAGGTCGCGGAGCGGCGACGGCGACACGAGCGGCCCCCCGAGCGACACGACCGTCACCGGCACGCCGATCGCCTCGAGCCGGGCGAGGAGCGGGCCCGCCTCGGGCGCGATGACGGCCAACTCGAACCGCTTGCGGTCGAGGGCGCGCGCCAGCTCCCAGAGGTAGACTTCGCCTCCCGCCCATCCGGCGGACTCCGCCACGTGAGCGACGCGGAGACGCCTCATGGCCGTCGGGCGGAGGCCTCGAGGGAGGCGCTGGCAATCCAGCGGCCGCCGGAGACGGTGTGCGCGGCCCAAGCGAGGCCGTGCGAGGCCGCCTTGACCAGGCCGAGCGGCCACTCGGCGAACCGGCCGAGCGCGTGGTAGGGATCGCCCGGCGCGGGCGGGCTCGGGACCACGCGCACGTCAGTAAACCCGGCACGCTCGAGGCAGAGGCGAATCGTCCTTGCCGAGAACGCGGTCGCGTTGAAGATGAAGGCCAGGTAGGGCCGCCGGTCGAGGGCCCGTCCAAGCCCTAGGCCTCGGACCGCCTGAGCGGCGCCGAAGGCAGCTCGCTGGAACGGAAAATTCTGAGTCCGCAGGTGAAGGGTGCCGCCGGGCCGGAGCAGCGGCCGGATCGTCCGCACCAGGGCGAGCGGCTCGGGGACGATCTCGAGGACGTTCCAGAGCGTCACGAGGTCGAACGACCCTGGCTCGAAGTCCTGCGCCTCGAGGCTCCCCTGGCGGGCGTCGACCCCGAACCCCTCGCGGGCGCGGCGCACCGCCCTCGGCGACAGGTCCACGCCCACCGCAGCCCATCCTCGCTCGGTCGCCGCCTTGAGAAACCAACCGCCGCCGCAGCCGACGTCGAGAACGCGCCCCGGCGGGCCCGGCCAGGCGTCGAGGAACCGGACGAAGGTCGCCCTGCGCCGCACGCCGAGCCAGACCTCGTCGGCGACCTCGGCGCGACCCGAGCCGAACTCCTCGACGGAGGCGGCGACCGAGGGACGAGGATTCCGGAAGGCCACGCCGCACGCTTCGCAGCGGACGATCCGGCGCGGGCCCGTGATCAGGAGCTCCCGGTCGCGCGTGCCGCCACAGAGCGGGCACGGGACCAGCTCCGTCGCCGGCATCGGGTCAGGCAGGCTTCCCTCCGACCGCGAGGAGGCTGCCCGGGAGGGGGGAGACGAGGTCGACCGGGCGACGCGCGAGGTCGAGGAGCGGCCGCGCGGCCGGCCGGAGGTCAGCGCGGGTGTCCGGGGCGACGGCCTCCGGGCCTTCTTGCCCTCCGGCCCGCGCTTCGGGGTGCCCACGCATCACGGGAGGCGGCTCGGGCTCTTGGACGGCCCGATCGAATCGGCGACGCGTGATCACCCCCGCGGCCGCGCTCTCCGTCACCCGCACCGGCACGGCTCCGGCGACCTTGTCCTCACGCGCGGCGAGCGTGGCGCGCACGTGATTAGCGTATACCGCGGTGCCGCCTGCCCGGAAACCCTCACGGCCGTGGCACGCCCGGCCCCTTGCGACAGCGGAGGATCAGGTTGTAGGCGAACCGCTGCGCGCCAAGGCGCGGGAGCCAGCGCTCGACCGCGGGATAGACCACTCGGTAGGCGGTCCGGAGGCCAGGCAGCATCTGGAGGTAGCGGAAGTACCGGTATCCCGCGCGCGCCTCGATCTCGAACCCGGCGCTCCGCACGAGGGCGATGATCTCCGCGTAGGCGAAGCACGTGTCGATCGGCTGCTCGGTATTGTCCGGGTGCTCGTAGGGCAGGAGCCGGCCGCGGAGCCAGCGTCCCGGCACGAGCCACGCCAGGTGGTTGAACGGGAAGAAGCCGGTGGCGTTGGGCACCGACGCGACGAGCCGGCCCTCGGGGCCGAGCACGCGCCAGATCTCGGCCAAGCACGCTTCGGGCCGCTTGAGGTGCTCGAGCGTTTCGGTGCAGAAGACGACGTCGAACGCGGCGGCGGCCCACGGCAGCGGGCGCGCGAGATCGTGGGCGACCAGCCGAATCGGCCGCGCGTCGCCCGCGGCCGCTGCCAGACGGGTCGCGGCGAAGTCCACGCCGGTCACCTCGCAATCGAAGCGGGCCGCCACGGCACGCAGCAGCTCGCCGCGGCCGCACCCGACGTCGAGGACTCGCCGGCCCGTGAGATCGCCGGCGAGGGCGAGGACGCGGGCCACGAACTCGGGACCGACGCCGGCCATCCCGGCGAGTCGCTCGTAGCGGGCTCGGATGTCCCGGTCGGGGAGGTCGTGGCCAGTCTTCAGCATGCGCGGGCACCCGTGGACTCGGCCCGGCCGACGATCCGCCCGTCCCGGTAGACCACGCGGTAGGTGCCACGCTCGACGTAGGGGGCGAGGGCCGCCGGGTAGCCGCCGATGGCCGCCTCGTCGACCGGCTCGAGCGGGCGGCAGTACTCCCCCACGAAGCGCTCGGCGGCGACGTCGAGGTCGTCGAGGCCCCACTGCTCGTAGACCCGCCGGCGGGTGAAGGCCTCGAGGGTCCCTCCCTCGCCCGACCCGAGCCACTCGAGCCAGAAGTGCCGCAGCAGCAGCCGCCGGCCACTCCGGACGTTGACGTGGAAGAGGCACGGCTCGGGCCAGCCGAACACCCGGTAGTACTTCGGGGCCTCGAGCGTGTCGTAGCGGACGCGGAACTGCGCCGGTCCGCCGTCACGGAGCGGCCGGTAGGCGAGCGGGGCTCGGGCGGGCGGGATCTGACGCTCGCGCCAGACGTAGCGCGCCCGCCCCCCCGCGGTCAGGACGTGCGGGTCATGGCGCTCGCGCGCGTCGGGAAACCGGTGCCGAAGGTCGCCCGCCAGCTCGAGCGTGCGCACGTGGACGATGTGATAGCGGCGCCGGTCGAGTCCGGCGAGGACGCGCTTGAGCCGCGCGATGGAGGCGGGGCCGTCCGTTCGAGCCACGATGTCCGCGTCCCAGAGGAAGGCCCAGCGGAACCGACACTCGGCGAGCCCGCGGTTGGCCACCTCCGGCAGTTCGGTGCCGACGCACTCGAAGCGCCGCACGGGGAAGCCGAGCCGTGGCGTGACGGCGTCGATCCGCGCGAGGGTGCCGACCGTGGCGCCGTTGTCGAGCACGAGGCTCTCGTCGGCGAATCCGGTGAGCGAGCGGAGGCAGGGCTCGATCCACTCCTCGTCGCCGGCGACGCGGACGAGGGCGCTCACGCCCTCGGGGCGCGCGGGGGGCGGGGCGACGAGGCCCACGCGCGGCGCGATCGACGCGAGCGTCCGCACGAGGCGGGCCGCGCGGACCCTCAGCATGCGTCCCCCGCCAGGATCTTCACGAGCCGGGGAATCACGACGTTTCCTTGAAACTCGCGCTCCACCCGCTCCCGGCCCGCCCGCCCGAGGGCTCGGCGGCGGTCGGGGTTCCGGGCGAGCACCCGCGCGGCCTCGGTGAACCCTCGCACGTCACCGAGCGGCACGAGAAGCCCGGTCGACCCGTCGGCGACCGCGGCCGGCGTCCCTCCCGCGCGCATGGCCACGACCGGCAAGCCGGCACTCATCGCTTCCAGCACCACCGTCGGCAGGCCCTCCTGCCGGAGCGACGGGAAGAGGAGCATGTCGGCGGCGGCGAAATACGGCGGGAGTGCCGCGTGATCCATGGGGCCGAGGAAGAAGGCCCGGAGGTGCGGCGCCAGGCGGCGCGCGTCGGCCTCGACCTCGGCCGCCGCCGGTCCGCCGCCGATCACCACGAGCGCGAAGGCCGGATGCTCGCGGGCGACCGCCGCCGACGCCTCGAGGGCGAGGTGCACCCCCTTCTGCCGGCTGACCGTGCCCACGACGAGCCCCACGCAGTCGGCGTCGGAGAGACCGAGCCGCGCCCGGAGGGTGGCCCGCGCCGCCGGGTCCGCCCGGAACTCGGTCGGCTCGACGAGGCCCGGCAGGTAGCAGGCACGATAGCGGCGCAGTTGGTGCGCGATCTCGGGGCTCACGCAGATCACCCGTGCCGAAGCCCGGAGGAGCGCCCGGCTCCTCGGCAACGTCCTGACTAACCAGAGCGCGGACCACGGCAGCTCGACGAGGCGACGAACGCCCCCGCTGTCGTGCCAGAAGCTCCGGAGCTGATTCCAGCCCCATCCGGTGATGATCGGGTAGATCGGCGGCCCCTCGAGGCCGACCAGCCCGTCCGCGGCGACTGAGAGGCTCAACACGGCGTCGACGCCGAGACGGGCGAAGTTCTCTCGTGCCCACCGCCGGCTCTCGCGCCGGAACTCCGCCGAGTAGTCGCCGGGTGGGGTACCCAGAAGGTAGTGCACGGTTCCACCGGACGCTGGCTCGGTGGTCCGGCCGTCGGGGTGGGCCGTGGTGAGCAGGTGGACCGCGTGCCCGTGCGCGGCGAGCCCGGTCGTGAGGAGCCGGGCCTGCTCCTCGAGGCCGCCAAAGCCGTGTGTCCAGATCCGCCGAGCGATCACGCAGACGATCACGGGCGCGTGCCCTCGAGCCGCCGAAGCTCGTAGCACATCTGGTGACCGAACACGTTGTGGCGCCATCGCTTGAGGATCGGGACCCCGTTGGAGGCGGCCTCGCGGGCGACGTCGAGGCCCTGAGCCCGCGCCCACGCCCGGAAGTCGGTCACGCTCCAGAAGCGCAGGTGCTCGGAGGGATGGACGACCCACTGGGTCGGGAACCGTCCGAGCAGGCCGAGCCCGACCCGATAGAAGATGTAGGCGGTGTTGGGCAGCGAGACGAGGAACCGCGGGGCCGACGGCCGGAGCGCGGCGAGGAGTTCCTCGGGCAGCGGCAGGTGCTCGAGCACTTCGCTCAGCACGACGTAGTCGAAGGCGTCGGCGGAGAACGGCTCGGCGATCACATCCCGCTGGTGAGCGTCGACGCCCCGCGCCCGGGCCCGCGCGACGGCCTGCGCGGAGACGTCGACGGCCAGCACCGCGCAGCGCCGGGTCGCCCGGAGGTGCTGGGCGAGAGCCCCGTCACCACACCCGACCTCGAGCACCCGCGAGCCGGCGGCGATCCAGTCCGCGAAGATCAGGGCCCGGTTCGGCAGGCCGGTCGTCTGCCCGCGCGACTGCCAGTACCGCTCGTAGTCGAAGCCGCCGCGGGGGAAGTCGGGTCGGCGGACCCAGCGTAGCTCCGGGAAGCGGTGGATGAGGGCCTCCCGCATCCGTCCCGTCAGGGCGCTCGGCCGGCGCCCCTCAGACGTACGCCGCCCCCCGCTGCTCGCGCGCCCGGTGAGCGAGGACGCGAGGAAGGTTGAGCGCCATCCACGCCTGAGAGACCGCGAGCGCGCTCCCCCGCCGGAGGGCACCGCGGGCGCCGCGCGGGTGGTGCAGGCAGTAGCCGATCTCGCGCGCGCAGAGGGCGAGCCAGACGGCCAGATTACGCGGGACCGGCCGCGTCGGGTCCTTCAGCTCGTAGACGAACTGGTTACGAAAGGACAGGTAGCTGCCGCGGGCCGACATCTCGTCGGGGTGTCTGAGGGCGTGCCAGTGGTTGACGCGGCTGCCGGGAGCGAGCCCGACCCGGAAGCCCGCCCGCCGCGCTCGCCGACAGAGGTCGGCCTCCTCGAAGTAGGCGAAGTAGAGCGGGTCGAAGAGCCCGACCCGCTCGAGGAGGCCCCGGGAGAGGAGCAGGACCGCGCCGATCACCTGTGGGGTCTCGATGAACTCGCGCGAGCCGGCGGCGGCGACGAGCCCGGCCTGGGCCGGCTCGACCGTCCGTCCCTCGTAGTCGTACTGCACCGGCGTGACGACGCCGATCGCGGGATCCCGGGCGGCCACCCGCATGAGGGGGGTCAGCCAGCTCGGATCGGCCCACGTGTCCTGGTTCACGACCACGACGAACTCAGCCCCGCGCTCGAGAGCCGCGCGGATGCCCACGTTGGCTGCCTGCGCGAACCCTCGATTCCGGCGATGACGGATGAGGGCCACCTGGGGGAAGCGCGACGCGACCGCCTCCGCCGTCCCGTCCCGCGAGCCGTTGTCGACGACGAAGATGGCGGACAGCGGATAGGCGGTGGCCCGGAGCGAGCCGAGACAGCGATCGATCCAGCGGCGCCCGTTCCACGTCGGCACGACCACCGCCACGCGCCGGGCCGTCACGGGCCCTTGCGGCATTCGGCGATCAGATAGCGGGCCCCGAGCCCGCAAGCGGCGGGTGCCAGCCGGGGACCGAACCCGATCACGAAGATCCGGTACTCGAAATCGAGCCCGGTGACGCGGGTGAGCCACGGAAGGAGCCGCCGGCGCACGAGGGGGGCCGCACAGAAGGACGGGAACGTCCGCTGGCCATAGAGCCGGGCGCGGAAGGCGTGCGCCCGGAGCAGGTCCAGGAGCTCGGCCGCCGTGAACTCGCGGCTGTGAAACGGCGTGGAGACTGCCTCCGGGGCGTCGGAGTTCGTCGTGATCGGCCGGTTCGGCGTCGAGCAGATGAAGACGCCGCCCGGTCGGACGACGCGGGCCACCTCGCGCAGGAAGGCGTGCTGGTCGGGCACGTGCTCGAGCGTCTCGAAGGACACGACGGCATCGCACGAACCCCGCGGCAGCGGCAGCCCGGTCGCGTCGGCGACGAGGAAGTTCACGCGGGCGGTGGCGAAGTGCGTCCGCGCGTACCCGATCGCCTCCGGCGAGAGGTCCACGCCGATCACCGGCGCCGCCCCGCCGGCGGCGAGCATGCGGGCACCGTACCCGGTCCCGCAGGCGACATCCACGGTCCGGAGGCCCGCCACCCGGCGCGCGGCGAACCGGTAGCGCGCCAGGTGATCGACCAAGATTCGATCGGGCGTGACGCCCGGCACGACGCGTTCACCGGTGAACTCCATCAGAACCACGTCGCGCGGCCGCGCCGACCGCGGACGCCGTCGGCGACGCCGAGGAGGATCGCGCGGATCTCCCGCCAGGCAAGGCCACGGTGGTGGCAGACCGAGCCGACGAGGATCCTCGGCAGCCAGCCTACCGCGTAGAGCCCCCACACGAGCGGGCGGCGGCGCGGCGGCACGTGGCGGCGCAGCAAGAGCAGCTTGTTGCGGTAGCCGTAGTAGACGCGCTCGGGCGTCCGGGTGCCACCGCGCGCGACGCGGTGGCGGATCACCGCGCCCGGGTCGTACCAGACGGCCCAGCCGCGGGCCTTGGCGCGGAGGCAGAGGTCGACGTCACCATGGGAGGTGAAGAAGCTCCCGTCGAACCCGCTCAGCTCGTCCATGACCCTGCGTCGGATCAGGCACCCGCACGACGAGACGAAGTCGCAGGCCGCGGGGCCCGCCGGGCGCCGCTCGGCGAAGCGGCCGAGCCGCGCGTCGAAGTGGCCGGCCGCACTCGCCGTCTCCGACGGCGAGTCCCAGTACACGATGCGGGCGCCGACGACGCCGACGCGGGGATCGGCGGCCGTCCTGACGAGTCTGACGAGCGCGTCCGGCTCGGGCTCGGCGTCGTCGTCAAGACTCAGCACGAAGTCCGCGCCCGGCCCGAGCAGCCGACGGGCGGCGGCCCGGCCGCCGAAGGCCCCCAGGTTCTCGGAGCTCCGGTCGAACGCGACCCGCGCCCAGCCCTCCGCCTCCAGCTTGCCGGAGCACTCGCGGACGGCCTGCTCGGTGCCGTCGGTCGAGCCGTTGTCGAAGATGACCACCTCGAGCCGGTCCTTGGGATACTCGAGCTGCCGCAGGCTCCCCAGGCAGCCCTGGAGCTCGGCGCCGTTGTTCCAGGTCGCGATCAGCACGGAGACGAGCGGCGGCGAGGCTATCAGCCCACGCCCCGGAGTGCCAGCCGGAGGATGCACGCCTCGGTGCGTAGCCCGCGCGGCCGGCCGCGCGCGGCCGACCCGATCCCCCGCGCGGCCGCGCCGATGCCCGTCCACACGCGCACGAGACCCGAGACGAGGCCGGGATGGTGCGTCGAGAAGTAGATCAGGCGACTCCGCTGCACTTCGACGGCGAGCCACGCCGCGTGACCACGCGCGCTCGCGCCGCCCACGTGCAGGACTTCGGCGCCCGGCCAGAAGCGGACTTCCCAGCCCGCGGCCCAGAGGCGACGACACAGGTCGGTGTCTTCGAAATACATGAAGTAGCGCTCGTCAAACCGCCCCACCGCGTCGAGGGCCTCGCGGCGCACGAGCAGACAGGCGCCGGAGAGCCAGTCCACCGCCCCGCCCTCGGCCAGGCGGCGATCGCCGAGGGGGAGGGTGAGGCTGAAGCGCGGGCCCGCGAGCCGTCGCACGAGGGCGAAGTCCAGGAGCGGCCGCGTCAGGCTCGGAAAGCGAAAGCACGAGCGCGGGGAGCCCCCGTCGGGATGGGCGAGCCGCGGTCCCACCGCTCCCGCCCGCGGGTGGTCGCCCAGGTGGCGGACGAGGGCGGTCAGCGACCCCGGCCGGGGCTCCGCGTCGCTGTTGAGGAAGAGGACCGTTCGCCCGCTGGACCGCGCCACCCCTTGGTTGCAGGCGCGCGCGAAGCCGACATTGTCGGCGTTGACGACGAGGATCGCGTCGGGGAACTCGCCCGCGACCGCCGCCGGGCTCCCGTCCGCTGAGGCGTTGTCGACCACGACGACCTCCCGTCGGAGACCGGCCGAGGCCGCCGGCAGGGCGCGCAGACAGCGCACCAGCAGCTGACGGGTGTTGTAGCTCACGATGACGATCGAGAGATCCACGCGCGCCTGTCCCTGAACAGCTCTGAGGAGACCCCGTCGCGAATGCCGAGCCACAGGTAGACGGTGCCGATCAGGACGGCGGACACCGCCAGGCCCAGGACGGCGCCGCGCCGGCCGCCCGCCGTCACCTGAAGGACGACGGCCGCGACCGCGGCCATCGGGACCGCCGTCAAGAGCGGCACCCGGAACAGGTCGAGGATGGTCGCAAAGGGCCGCCCGAACTCGGCGTTGAAGGCGCGGATCAAGTACCACGAGCCGCCACCGAGAGCGAGGGTCGTGCCGAGTGGGGCTCCCGCAAACCCCACGAGCGGGATCAGGGCCGCGGACAGCAAGAGATTCGCCGAGCCCGCCAGGAGACTCCGCCGCATCTCGAGTTCGGGCTTGCCGATGCCCACCGCGACGCTATTCGCCATGCCGCTCACGAGGTTCAGGTAATAACCGAGGGCGAGCACCCAGACCGCCAAGCGCGCCTCGGGCGCGTCGACTCCCGTCCAGGCGAGGAGGATCGGGCGGGCGCCGACGACCGTGAAGACGAGGAGCGGCGTGGCGGCAAAGACGAGCATGCGGGTGCCCGTGAGGTAAAAGCGCCACAAGCGAGGCCGGTCCCCCGCGGCCTCGAGCGCGGACGCGGCCGGCATGGTGGCCGAGATCAGCAGCAGCGGCAGCCCCCGCATGAGGTAGGCGACCTTCGAGCCGAGATCGTAGTAGGCCACGGCGCCGAGCCCGAGGAAGGCCGAGAGGAGCAGCTTGTCGCCGTGGAGGCTGATCAGGTGCGCGGCGTGGGCGACCTGGAGCTTGCCGCCGAAGCCGATGAGCTCACGGGCCGCGCCCGGGTCCGGCCGACGCACGAGGTCCACGCCGGGCAGGAGCCGCTTGACCGCCCACGCGCTCGCCGCGCACTGGGCGCCGGCGACGGCCCCCTCGACGAGGAGGAGCGCCTCGAGGCCGCCGCCCCGGCGCGCCACCACCACGAGCGCGGTGCCGCGGAGCGCCGTCGTCGCCATCGTGATGCAGGCCGCGAGATCGAAGCGCTGGACCGAGTAGAGGAGGCTCGTGAAGACCGACGTCACGGAGCCGAGCGCGAACACGCCGACGGCGAGCTCGAGCGCGACGCGGCCCTCGCCTCTGAAGGCGGCCGGGATCCACGTCACGAGGGCGGGTGTCCGCACCCACGCCGCCGCCGCCAGGAGCTCGACGGCGCCGAGCCCCGCGTAGAAGACGACGCCGGTGCTCGCCAGGCGGGCCAGGCGATCCTGCTCGTGGCGGGTCCACGCCGCCGCCGCCAGCGGCGCCACGGCCGCGACCAGTCTGAAGTCGATGAGTCCGAGCGAACCCGTGATCGCCCACAGGAGCGACCAGAGCCCGAAGCGCTCGAGCCCGAGGGCCGCCAGGAGGACCGGCGAGAGGACGACGCTCACGGCCAAGCTCAGGCCCGCGGCTGCGCCGTTGAACGCGGTGTTCCGGAGCAGCGAGGGAGCCGGCTTCGCCGGGACACCGGTCATCGGGCAGAAACATTCCCCGACGGTGTGTCCCGGGCCAGGCGGCGGGGGTTTGGATCGCGATCCTGTCGGGGCCCGGTGCCGTTACGGGGCGCGGCGCTCGCGTGAAGCTCCGTGGTCCGTATGGATCAATCATATCCCCTCGGCCAGGCTGCCCCGAACGTTTCCGGGCCGGCCCCCATGCGGCAACCGAGGCGCATCCGGGGTCGCGGGCGGTCGCGGGGGGGGGCGACGGTCGACGCTCGGCGGTCCCGCGAGCGCAGCGTCGACGAAGGACCGGTAAGACGACCGCCCGGCGGCCGGCGGAACGGTGAGGAGCGGCAGCGCGACGCCGGCCCCGGTGGCGGTTCCGCGTCGGCGGCGGGCCCGGCGCGGGGGGAAGCGCCGCTTATCGCGCGGACGGACGCCCCGGGGGTCGTCTCACCGGGTCCCTCCGCCGGGCGGGCGGCGCCGTCGGCAGCAGCAGCGGGGGCCGGAGGGGCGCTGGCGGCCGCGGCCGGCCGCCGGGGCCGCCGGCCGGCTCCGGCTCGAGCTGTGGCAGGAGGACGACGAGACCCGCGAAGAACCAGAACGGCTCCATGATGCGGATGATGATGAAGGAGTTCGCCCCGATCGCGTGGAACAGGAGCCCGACAAATCCCGTGAGATAGCCGAGCGAGAGTCCCCGCCAGAAGGGGTCCTGCGCGGCTCGGTAGCGGCTCACCGTGAGCCGCAGCACCGAGGAGATCATCCAGACGAACGCCAGGAAGCCGACGATCCCCGTCTCGACGAGCGTGCGCGGGTACTGCGCGTCCATGAAGTGAAAGCCCGTGATCCCGAAGCCGAGGATCGGCCGGGTCGTCCACGCCTCGAGCGCTTCCTTGAAGCTCAGCAGGCGCTCGGAGGTCGACGGGTCGAAGGCGGCGCCGCCAAGCCGGATCGTCGGCTGCCCGTACTGCGTCTTGAACGTATACGCGACGCGCTCGCGGACCACCTTGGGCGCGAAGTACGGGATCAGGAGCAGCCCCAGCACCACCACCGGCACCAGCAGGGCCCGCTTGGACGACACCAGGACCAGGAGCAGGGTCGCCGGGATCAGCGCGAGGTACGAGGAACGGGAGAGCGTGTACGCGAACGGCACTAGCATCAGGAGCAGGAGGCCCGCCCCGAGGAGCCGATCTCGCGGGCGCCGCGCCTCGGTCGTGAGACCGGCGACGATCCCCATCATCAGGACGAGGTACCCACCGAGCGTGTTCGGCTCGCCGGCCTCACCCTCAAACGGCGCCGACACGCGCTCCCCGCTCGGGATCTGCGCGATCCCGACGACCGACACGATGGCCGCGGTCACGAGGGCGATGATCACGAGCCGCTGAGCCTGAGGGCGGGCCCGGATGTTGTTGACCGCGATGTAGTAGACGAAGAAGTACTCGAGATACTTGAGCAGGTAGAAGAGCCCCGCGAGCGGCCGCACGTGGGCGAACCCGATGCCCCACGCCGTCGCCAGCGCACACGCGCCCATGTAGGCGCCGATCGGCCGGTTGAGGGGTGTCTTCGACACGAGGCCGAGCTCCTTGTGGACGGCGGTCTTGGCGAACCAGGTGAACGCGATGATCAGGATCACGAGGTCGTCGAAGCGGAGCGAGATCTCCCGCTGCTCGGCGAGGGCGCTCTTTCCCCCGAGGAGGAACTTGGGCGACAGCAGCATCGAGAGGAGGAGGATCTCCAGGCCGAAATCGGTGCGGACGAAGACGAGGACGAAGAGCGCCGCCGCGGCGGCCGCGGCGAGGGCGTAGTTGAGCGGGATCTCGGCGACGCCGAGCGACACCACGAGCGCCAGCGCCACCAGGATGGCGGCCGCGCCGGCGAGGCGCCCGGGCACCGCGCCATCGGACGTCATCGAGGAGGGTGCCACCCTGCCTACTTGACCCGAACCACCTGGCTCGACAGGCCGAGCTGCGCCAGTTCGCGGCGCTTGCGCTCGGCTTCCTGGCGGTCGAAGTTGCCGAGGCGGATCACGTACTGAAGGGCGTCTCCCGCCTGGGCGGAGACGCGCACCAGGTGGCCCTTGGCGCGGACCCGCTCCGCCAGCTCCACCGCGGGCCTGAGCGGCACCGGGTCACCGACGCGCACCGCGAAGGGCTCGCGGCCGCCGATCACGACGGCGCCGGAGAAACCCTCCTCGCCGAGGGCGGCGACGAGGGCCCGGGCGTCCTTTCCGGACGGGATGTTCTCGATGAACACGCCAAAGACGCCCGCCCCGAGGCGCTGGCGGTACCGCGCGATCTGGTACCCGGCCTGGCTCAGGCGAAGCTCGACCTGGTCGGCCTCGGCCCGGGAGAAGAACGGGCCGAACTCGAGCGCCAACGCCGCGCGCTCCGGCAGGGCCGGCGCCGGGGCCGACCGGCCCGGCTCGGCGCGGGCGACCGCCGCCGCGCCGCGCGGCAGGGCCGCCACCGGCCCGCCGCCGCCCGGCTCGAGCTCGGCGCCGCGGGCCGGCGGGGCATCGGGTGCGGCCGGTGAGCTCGGCGACGTCTCAACCGCTCCCACGGTCGCCGGGGAAGTGGCGACCGGCGCCACGGCCGACCCGGTGGGCGGCGGAAGCGCGCTTCGGGTCGAAGCGCGCAGCCGCAGGTGATCGATTTCGGTCGCCCGGGGCACGACGGCGCTGCTCCACCACCACACGGCGGCGGCGACTGCGGCCAGCACGAGGAGCAGGAGCCCGATCCGCACGCCCACCCGCCGTTTCGGTCCCGCCAGGACCTCGGGGATCGGGGCGGCGGTCTCGGCGACCGCGGGCGGCGCCACGGCCTCCGGGGCGGCGGGCTTGCGAGCGCCGGCGACGAGCGAGGCGACCAAGGTGAGGGCGCGCTCTGCCCAGCCCCGGGGCTCGGGGGGCGCGCCCGGTGTGCCCTCCTCGCCGTAGTAGTGGGTGTAGTAGTGGTGGTAGTTCGCGTAGCCCGAGATCTCGGCCTGCACGTCGTTCAGCACGACGCCCCACACCCGGGCCCGCGCGCTCTCGAGGTGGACCTTCGCCCGCTTGAGCACGAGCCGGCCGACCTTGCCCGCCTGGTAGACCAGGATCACGCCGTCGGCCTGGCCGGCCACGATCGCCGAGTCCGTCACCGGCAGCACGGGGGGAGTGTCGATCAGCACGATGTCGTACTGGTCGCGCACGGCGGCGAGGAAGTCCGCCATCGCCGGCGTCGACAGGAGCTCCGAGGGGTTGGGCGGGATCGGCCCCGACTCGATGATGTGGAGGTTGTCGAGCCCGGGCGCCGCCAGCAGGTCTTCCATCTCGAAGCGGCCCATGAGGAGGTCGGCCACGGTGCGGACGCACTCTTGCCAGCGGGCGTTGCCGACCAGGATGTTCGAGAGGCCGGGCTCGCGCTCGATCCCGAAGAAGCGGTAGATGCTGGGCCGGCGGAGGTTCGAGCCGACGAGCAAGGTCTTCTGCCCGTTCTGCGCCAGCGTGAGCGCCAGGTTCACGATCGTGGTGGTCTTGCCCTCCTGGAGGGTCGGGCTGGTGACGACGAAGACCTTGCCGGGGCGGTCCATCCGCGCGAACTGGATGTTGGTCCGGAGCGTCCGGTAGGCCTCGGCCACCGGCGACTTCGGGTCGAAGTGGGTGATCAGGAGCGCGTGGCGCTGCAACGACTCGCTGTCCATCTGGGCGAGGTCGGGCCGGCGCTCGAGGAGGCGGTCGATCGTCTCGCGCGCGTCGATGTGCGGGATGATGCCGAGCACGGGGACGTCGAGGTAGCTCTCGACGTCCTCGATCGTTCCGATCGAGGTGTCGAGCGTCTCCTGGACGAACGCGAGCACGAGCCCCAAGATCAGCCCGATCAGGGCGCCGGCCAGGACCGTACCCGTCCCCTCGCGGCCGGCGGCGGTGGTGGGCTCGGACGCCGGCCGCACGATCGTGACTTCGTCGACCCGCTCCGCCTCCTTGATCAGCGCCTCCTGGTGCTTCGTCTTCAGGAGCGTGAGCAGGTCGTCGTTGACCTTCGCCTCGCGCTGCATGCGCTGGAGGGCCAGCTCCACCGCCGGCAGCTCTCGGTTCTTCTGGAACAGGTCGCCGATCTGCCGGTTGAGGATCTCTTCACGCGTCCGGAGCTGGGCGATTTGGGCGGCGAGCTCGCGATGGAGCTCGGCTTCGACCTCCCGGATCTGATCGTCGAGCACCTGGATTCGCGGATGCCGGTCGGTGAGCTCGAGGGCGAGGTTGTTGCGCTCGAGTTGCAGCTCCACGAGGCTCGCCTGCAGGCGCGCCACCGCCGGGTTCGTCGTCTCGATGAACACGCGATCTGCGCCGCGGCCCCTCGCCTCGACGCGCCCGAGTCGGCTCTGGGCCAGCTCGAGCTCCGTGCGCTGCTCGCGCGCCTTCTCGACATCCCCGCGAAGCTGCGTAAAGAGCGACAGGAGGACCGCGGAATCCGCGCCCGGCGAGATCACACGGTTCGCCTCGCGGAAGGCCCACATCTCCTCCTCGGTGTGCTTGACCCGCGCCTCCACCTCGCGGAGCTGCTGCTCGATGAACTTCCGCGCCTCGATGATGCGGGCGTTGCGGAGCGAGGACGAATATTCCTTGTAGACCTCGGCGACCGCGTTCGCGAGGTCCTTCGCCTCCTTCGGGCTCGTCGAGGTCGCGACGATCTCGATGATGTTGGTGCTCCCGACCCGGCTCGTCCGGACCCGGTTGGCGAGCGAGTCGAGCGCGGCCGCGTACGCCCGCGATTCCCGGACGGCCGCCTCGCCCGCCCCCGGCGGGAGCTTGCCGAGACGCTTCGCGACCTGCTCGAGCACGGGATAGCTCCGGATGATCGACGCCTGCGTCTCGATCGTGTCCCCGCCCGTGTACGACAGCACCTCGATCATGAGCCCCGCGAGGGACGTGGACTGCTCGTACCGGACGGACGCGGTCGCCTGGTAGACCGGCACCTGCTGCCGGGCGAACCAGAAGCTGAAGAGGGCGACGAGGAGCGTGGACGCGACGATCACGAGCCGCCGGCGGCGGACGATCCGCCAGTAGTCGCGGAGGTTCATCTCGTACTGCGCCATGTCCTAGATCACCTCGGCGTCGCGCGCCACCCGACTGCCTCGGGGCCAGGCCGCACGCGCGGTCGTCGGGCTGACAATCGGCGCCGGCGACGGGGCGGCCCGCATGCCCCGGCGCGCCAGCCCGGAGACGTGCCCCCCACTCCCGCACCATCGCTCGGACACGGCCGTGGTCATCCGAGCCCCGACCCGAGCCCGCCGGCACTCACGACTGAAACGCCTGGCGGAGGCGGAGCGCCTCGAGCCGCGCGATCATGCTCTGCGCCCGCGCGGCGGCCTCCGCCTCGCCCCCCTCGCGCGGCTCCGCCGCGCGCCCGTGGGGGGCGGGGGTGACGTCGGCGGCCGCCGCCGGCTCGACCCCGCCGCCCCGCCTGCCCTCCTCCCGGCCGGCGCCCGGCGCCGCGGTCTCGTAGCACACGTAGCGCTCCCCGCCGGCCTCGAAGACCCGGCACTCGAACGCCGTCGGCGCCAGGGCGCCGAGCGCCCGCAGGAGGCGGAGGGCGCGGTCACCCAGCCGCCGGGCCACCAGGACGGCGCGGACGGGCTCGGTGAGGTCCAGGTCGGCGCCGGCGAACAGGCGGCCGATGAGCGCCCAGTTGTCGCGGCACCATGCGGCGGCCTCGAGCGCGCGCACCACCGCCGCCGCGTCGGCGTCGGGCTCCACCACGAGCGTCACGAGGCGGCGCGCCCCGTCGATCGCCAGGATGTCCACGAGCGTCTCGCCGGCCGCGAAGTCGCGCTCGAGCAGGGTCAGCCCGGGATCCACCGCCGGGAGCGACTGCGCGACTATGCCGGCCAAGGCCCCCGCGTTCCGGGTCACGATCGGCTTGAGCGATTTCATGCGCCGGCCTCCTGGAGTGGGGCCGTGATGTAGAGGAACGGAGCCTCCGATAGGTCGACTAGCTTCGGCGCCGGCAGCCGGTTTCCCTTCGAGTCGCTGAGGATCTCGACCTTGGGCCGCAGCGGGTGGTTGCGGTTCACCCCCACGACCCGGCCGACCTCGCCGGTGTTGAGGCGCACGAGTGTCCGCGGCGGGAAGACCGAGATCTCCGAGAGCAACGCCTTGATCAGGGCGGACGGAAACGACTCGTGCTTGGAGCGCACGATCTCCCGGATCGCCTCGTGGGGCAGCAGGCGCGCCTGCGGGGGCCGGGGCGACGTCAGGCGCGTGTACGTGTCCACGAGCCCGAGGATCTTGGCATGGGGATGGATCGCCGAGCCCGGGAGTCCCTGGGGGTACCCCTGGCCCTGCTCGCGCTCGTGATGCTCGAGGACCGCCTCCAGGAGCCCGTCGCGCTGGACGTCCGAGCGGCGGATGAACTCCGCGGACAGTCGCGGGTGCGAGTGGTACAGGGCCTGCTCGTCCGCCGTCAGCGCGTCGGCCTTTGCGAGGAGTCCCGCCGGCAGCTTCCAGACGCCGACGTCGAACAGGAAGGCGGCCACTCCGAGGTCGACGAGCTGCGGGCGGTCGTAGCCGAGGTCCGCGCCGATCCGCACCGCCAGCACCCCCGCGCTCGCCAGGTGGCTCGCGACGTAGTCGGCGCCCGGCGGCGCCGGGTTGTTCGCGAGCCAGAAGAGGTCGCTGCCGTGCTCGAGCGCCTGGATCACGCGTCCGACCATCGCCTCCAGCGGCCCGATCGGGAGCGACGCACCGCGGGAGACGGCGTCGTGCAGCTCCGCCATCAGCACGTGGAGCTCGGTGAAGAGCGCCCCGGGGTCCTCGCCGACGGCGGGGGCCGCGGGCCGGGCCGCCTCGGCGCGGCCGCCGGACGCAGCCGGGAACCGGACGTCCGGGCGCGACGGGAGCGGCTTCTTCGCGGGGTCTCCCTCCCCGCCGCCGCCGATCAGATCTCGCATCCGGACCAATCAGGAGACCCCCACCGTGTCCTTGATCACCTCGGCGACGATCTTCTCGTCGATCTCCCGCACGCGCTTGCCGTAGCCGATCAGCAGGGAAAGGTCGCAGAGGTTGTTGATCTCCCGCGGGGTCCCGCGGGTGAAGTCGAAGACGAGCTTGACCGCCTCGTCGGTGAAGATCTTCCGCGTCTGGCCCGCCATCTTCAGCCGGTGGGCGATGTAGTTCGCGGTGTGCGCGCCGTCGAGCGCGTTCAGGTGATAGCGGATCGCGATGCGCTGATCGAGGTGGCGGACCCGCCGGACCTTCTCCCGCAGCTCTGTCGAGCCGATCAGCAGGAGCGTCATCAGGAAGCGCTCGTCGGTCTGGAAGTTCAAGAGCAGGCGGAGCTCCTCGAAGATCGCCTCGTCGTCGATCATCTGCGCCTCGTCGACGATGATGACGGTATCCTTTCCGGCCCGGTAGTTCCGGTAGAAGACATCATTGAGCCGATGGAGCAGCTCGGGCTTGCTCTTGTCCGGACTCGTGTCCTGAGCCTCGACGCCGAGCTGGTAGAGGACCTCCCGGAGGAAATCGAGGGGGCTCCAGCACGGGTTCGTGAGGAGCCCGACCTCGTAGCGCTCGCCGTCGAGTCGCTGGAGGAGCGCGCGGGCGAGCGTCGTCTTCCCGCACCCGTAATCCCCGGTCAGCATCCCGCAGCCCTTCCGCTCCGTGACCACGTACACGAGCCGCACGAGCGCCTCTTCGTGCTCGGGCGAGAGGTAGAAGAACTTGGGATTCGGCGAATTCTCGAAGGGTGGTTCGCTGAGCTCCCAGTACGCTTCGTACACGGAAGCCCTACTGGTTGAGGCGCTGGACGTCTCGCGCGCCCCCGAACAGGATAAAGATCCCCGTGTAGGCGGTGACGAGGGTCGCCAGCACGGTCCCGATCGTCCCGTAGTCGTCCCACCAGTGGACCAAGACCTCCGGCACCGTCACCACGGCTCCGGGCTCGAGCGGCGGGGCGTCCGTCAGCGCGTAGGTGTGCCCGTCGGGGAAGGTCACCTTGGTCGCGGTCATCTTCGCGCGGGTGGTGGGTCCCCCGGCCAGCGCGATGTACTCGCGCGAGCTCAGGTTGGACCGGTAATCCATCCCGCCCGGAACCCGCACCGCCCCGATCACGTAGATCTTGTCGTCGACGACCGGGAGCGTCAGGATGTCGCCGTTCTGCAAGGGGATGTTCTGCGTCTCGTCCTTCTCGACCAGGAGCCGGCGCAGGTCCACGGGAATGAGCTGCCGGGGGCCACTGACACCGCTCCGCTCGATGACCGCCCGGGAGAGATCGGCGAACGGCGCCGCGCCGCCGGCCCGCTGGACGACGTCGAACACCCGCTCGCCGCCGGCGAGCTCGAAGCGCTGGACGATCGTCGGCTTACCCGCCGTGGTCGTCCGGCCGAGCTCGCTCGTCCCGTTGAAAGCGCCCCGCGCCTCGATCACGTCCTGGACCACCGCGAGCGGAGGCACGTAGACCCCGTCGCCGGGCTGGAGCTCGACGTCGGCCGGGGCCTTGAGTGCCTGCGTGAGGTCGAGGGGCAGCGTCGTCTTCTTGCCGTCGGGGCCGATCCGGGTCAGGCGCGCCTCGGCCGGCGCCGACTGGGTCAGCCCTCCGGTTAGGACCAGGAGCCCGCGGAGCGACTCCTTGCCGACGATCTCGTACTCCCCGGGCCGCACGAACGCCCCGGTCAGGGTGACCGAGGGGCCGCGCGGGGGAACCGTGATCGTCGTCCCCTCCGTCACGTACGGATTGTTGCCGGGGTCGCCGCTCAGAAGAAAGCGGAGGAGGTCGACGCGAGCCTCGGCGCGGCCGCCCCGCGAGAGCACGATGTTCCGCAGCGAGCCGCGGGGGGTCACCCCGCCGGCG
>QHRX01000225.1 GCA_003221455.1 Candidatus Rokuibacteriota bacterium | reverse complement strand
AGCAGCGGGGCCTCCTCGACGACCTCGAGCGCCTGCTCGAGGTGCCGGAGGGCGTGGTCCTCGTCGAGGCGCCGCCGGGCCTCGGCAAGAGCCACATCGCCATGACCCTCGCCCGCTGGAGCGGCGACGCGTACCTCCTCACCTCGCAGAAGCTTCTCCAGGACCAATACGAGCGCCTGTTCGGCGCCGAGCTCCACCTGGTCAAGGGCCGCGACAACTACCCGTGCGAGCTCTACCCGCCCGAGATGCGGGTCACGGCGCTCCACGGGAGATGCCGCCGGCCCCGGGGCCCGCGGTGCCAGTGCCCCTACGCGCGGGCCAAGGCGGCGGCGCTGGCGGCGCCGATCTTCTGCACCAACACGGCCTACTTCGCCACGCTCCGCCAGTGGCACGGTGCCGACCTCCCGCGGCGCCGGCTCCTCGTCATCGACGAGGCCCACGCCCTCGAGGCCCAGCTCGCCCAGGTGTTCACGGTGGCGTTCTCGACGGACCAGATGCGGAGCTGGTTCGGGGCGCCGCTGCCCCGGCTCGCGGACGGCGAGGCGTATCGGCCCCTCCTCGGCGCCGAGGTGGAGCGCCTCCAAGGCCGGCTCGAGGGCCTGCAGCGGGCCTTCGACGACCCCGCGTTCGCCGACCTCCCGCCGTCGTCCGAGGAGCTCGAGATCCAGGCAGCCCTCGACCGGATCCGCTTCTTCCTCGAGGCGCCGGACACGGAGTGGGTCGTGCGCTACGCCCCCGAGGCGGGCAGTCCCCTCGAGCTCCTGCCGCTGTCGGTGGCGCCGATGGCGCGCGCCATCCTCTTCGACGCGGCCGAGCTGACCGTCTTGTCCTCGGCCTACCTCGGCCAGCGCACGGTGTTCGCGGAGTGCTTCGGGCTTGAGCCCGACCGCGTGCGGGTCCTCGCCGCCGGCTCGCCGTTCCCCCTCGCGCGGCGGCCGATCGTCTACCGTCCCGTGGGGGCGCTGTCGCGGGCGACGCAGGGCCAGCTCGAGCCTGCCCTCGCGGCCGAGGTCGCGGGGATCCTCGCCACGCACGCCGGCGACAAGGGGCTGATCCACGCGGGGTCCTACACGGCCGCGCGTCGGCTCCTGGTCGAGCTCGGGGAGCGGGCGCCACGCGCGGCGCGCCGCATCCTCTTCGTGGACTCGAGCGCCGGCAAGGCGCGCGCGCTCGACCAGCACCGGACCTCGCCGGAGCCGACGGTCCTCCTGTCATCACGAAGATGCCGTATCCAGACCTCGGCGACCCCTGGACGGCCGCCCGCCAGGCGCGCGACCCACGCTGGTACGCCCTCGAGACCGCGAAGGCGCTCGTCCAGGCCTACGGCCGGGGCTGCCGCCACGCCGGAGACCACGGGACGACCTACATCCTGGACGCCCAGCTCCAGCGCTTCCTCGCGCGCTACCGGCCGCTCCTCCCGCCCTGGTTTCTCGACGCCGCCCGGGCGGCCCTCACCGAATCCAAGCGCACGCCGGCGGCGCCCGACGTCGTCCCCCCCGCGTGCGATCACCCTCGCCTCTTCGCCCGGCACGCGGAGCTGATCTCGGGGCTCCCCTGCCCGCGCTGCCATCGCTGGATCGACCGCGCGTCGATTCCGGCCATCGACTGAGGATCGGTCCCCGCCGGGTCCTCGGGGCGCGAGCCCGCTTGCGGCCCCCGCGGCGGCCGCCTACGATGGCCCTGATGCCGACCGGGAGTTCCAGCTCGACGCGCACCGGATTCTCGGCCGCCCGCGCCGATGCCGGCGGACCGGCCCCGTCCCGCAGGCCCGCGTGACCGGCCGTGTGCCCACGAGGTCGAGCCCCCAGTCCCGCCCGCCCGGCGCCGGCTCTCCCGGCGCCGGGCCCCGGCCCGCTCCGCGTCAGCGAAGTGTTCGCGTCGATCCAGGGCGAAGGCCCCTCGGCGGGGACCCCGTCCGTGTTCGTCCGCCTCCAGGGATGCGCCGTCGGCTGCGCGTGGTGCGACACGAAGTACTCGTGGAACGCCGCCGGCGGCCGCGCGACGACCCTCGACGCGCTGCTGGCCGAAGTGAAGGCGGGCGCCGCCTCGAACGTCGTGGTCACGGGCGGCGAGCCGCTCGAGCACCCGGCTCTCGGACCGCTCGTCGCCGGCCTCAAGGGCCTCGGCCTGCGCGTCGAGGTCGAGACCGCGGGGACGGAGCTCCCGCCCCCGGTCGCCGTCGATCAGTGGAACGTCTCGCTCAAGCTCGCCCACTCGGGGGTGCCGGAGGCGCGGCGGCTCCGCCCCGCCGCGATCGCGCGCTTCCGCGACCTCGGCGCCTGGTTCAAGTTCGTCGTCGGCGCCGAGCAGGACGTGGACGAGGTGCTCCTGATCCAGGCGCGGTACGGGCTGCCGTCCGCGCGGGTCCTGCTGATGCCGCTCGGGATGCGGCGCGAGGAACAGGAGGCGCTGATGCCGGCGGTGGTCGAGTGGTGCCGGCGCCACGGCTTCCGCTTCTCGCCCCGCCTGCACATCCTGCTCTGGGGGCCGCGGCGCGGTGTCTAGTCCCCGCCGGCCTGCCGTGGTGCTCCTGAGCGGGGGCCTCGACTCGACGACGACGCTCGCCACCGCGCGCGCGGAGGGGTTTGACTGCTACGCGCTCACCGTGGACTACGGCCAGCGGCACCAGGTCGAGCTCGAGGCGGCGCGCCGCGTCGCGCAGGCGCTCGGCGCCCGTGAGCACGCCGTGCTCCAGGTGGACCTCCGGCGTTTCGGAGGTTCGGCGCTCACCGCCGACCTCGCGATCCCGGCCGGACGCGACCCGGCGGCGATGACGGACATCCCGCCGACCTACGTCCCCGCCCGCAACACGGTCTTCCTCGCGCTCGCTCTCGCCTGGGCGGAGACGCTCGGCGCCGAGGACCTCTTCATCGGGGTGAACGCGCTCGACTACTCCGGCTACCCCGACTGCCGCCCGGAGTACATCGAGGCCTTCGAGCGGATGGCCAACCTCGCGACCCGGGCCGGCGTCGAGGGCCGGAGCCGCTTCCGGATCCACGCGCCGCTCATCGCGGCGAGCAAGGCTGAGATCGTCCGCCGCGCCCGCGCCCTCGGCGTGGACCTCGGGCTCACCTGGAGCTGCTACGACCCCCAGCCGGGCGGGCGCCCGTGCGGCGTCTGCGACTCCTGCGTCTTCAGGCGGAAGGGATTCGCCGAGGCGGGCCTGGTCGACCCCCTCAGCCCACGACCTCGCTGATCTGGACCTCGGGCGCGACGTTGGTGAAGTTCGGGAGGTCGCCCATCACCTCAGTGCCGTGCGCCTTCATCGCCTTCTGGAAATCCTGGAGGGTGTTGAAGTAGAGGTAGCCGATCGAGAGAAACGGCGCGGCCGAGCCCGGCGCGCCGCCGGCCAGGCCTTTGTCGATCTCGGCGCGGATGAGCCCGAGGCCGCCGAGCCGCTGGCGGACGAGGACCATGTGCTTCTGGGCGTAGTAGGCGTGATCGAACTTGGCGCCGGCCTTGCTCGGGTAGTGCACGGACACGCGGATCATGCCGTCTCCTTTCGAGCCGATGACTCTTCGGCAGTATACACGCGGCCCGCTCGGCCCGGGGTGCAACCCCCGCCCCACTCGCCGCAGGCGACGGAGTCCCCGGCGCCGGCTCTCGGCCCTCGCCGTCTGCCCCGGGAGGCGACTCGCTCCGCTCCCGTGGTCACGCCGGCCGAGTCGCCGGCGATCCGCGCTGCGATGCGCTCGGGCGTCACCCGCTGAGCGGTGCGACCGCCGCGGGCCGTGGCTCCCCCGGGTTGAAGGCCCTCGAGGGAACCGGATTCCTCGCTCGGAACCGACCCGCCGTTCCCCCCACGTCCTCGCCGCTCCCCCGACTGTCAGGCCCCCGCGCCGACGTTCGGGGTCGGCCTTGACGCGACGAGTGCCCGCGAGGATGCTCGGGGCATGGACGACCCGGGGCGCGCGGCGGCGGAATCTGGAGCGGTCGAGCCCGGCTACCTGCCGGCGACCGACATGCCGCGGTTCATCCGCGAGATGATCGAGTTCGTCGACCTCGCCGAGGGGGACGTGGCCGCCATCCGCCGCTCGGCGCCGATCGTGCTCCGGAACGCCGAGCGGCTCACGGCGGCGCTCTACGAGCACTTCCTTGCGTTTCCGCGCTCAGGCCTTTGTCGATCTCGGCGCGGATGAGCCCGAGGCCGCCGAGCCGCTGGCGGACGAGGACCATGTGCTTCTGGGCGTAGTAGGCGTGATCGAACTTGGCGCCGGCCTTGCTCGGGTAGTGCACGGACACGCGGATCATGCCGTCTCCTTTCGAGCCGATGACTCTCCGGCCCAGACGGCCCTGGCCCAGCTCTTCGAGAGCGAGCTCGAGCGCGGGGAGGCGAGGGCCGCGAGCGTGGCGTGGAACAAGCTGCTCCTCGTCCACCTCTCCGTTCTGCTCCTCGGCTCCATGCCGCCCCGGCGGCTTCCGTGACCGCTCGGCGGGTGCGCGGCCGCGCAGACCGAGGTGCGAGCTCACGGCGCCCGCCGCCTCCAGAGACGACGCCCGAGCGGGCGAACCCGAATCGGGCCCGCCCTGTGTCACGCGGGCGCGTGTTCCATGAGGGGTGTTGGCTGGCTCCTTGCGCGTGACGTGTTGCCTGGACCGCACGCTTCCAGTCATCGCTGCCGATGCGCGAGCACAGTGCCAAGGATACCCTTCGGCAGGAAGACGATGAATACCACCAGCAGGGCGCCGTAGACCAGGTTGTCCCAGCCGACCGCCCGCGTGCCGACGGAGATCCGCAGCACCTCGGCCATCAGGATCGTGATGACCGCGCCCACCGTCGGGCCGAGGGCCACGTAGAGGCCGCCCACCACCGCCGCGAACACCATCTGCAGCGAGACGGAGATGCCGCTCACCGTGTCCGGCGAGATGAACATCTGGTATTGACAGTAGAGCGCGCCGGCCAGCGCGGTCATCGCCGCGCTCACCACCGTGATCTTGAGCTTCTCGGCCGTCACGTGCACGCCCGTGGCCGCCGCCGCGTCTTCGTCCTCGGAGATCGCCTCCAGCGCGTAGCGCAGCATGCTGCCGTCCACGCGATACCAGACGTAGAGCCCGGCCGCCCACACCGCCAGCGCGATCAAGTACCAGGTCGTCTTGCCGCTGAACTGCAGCGCGTAGAGCGAGCTACCGCCCTGATACCGCTCCGGCGTGTAGCCGAGCGAGCCGCCGGTGTAGTCGCGCGTCGCGGTGATCACCTGCAGCACGATGCCCCCCAGCGCGAGCGTCACCAGCGCGAAGTAGTGGCCGGTGATGCGGTACCGGAAACAGGGATAGGCCACCAGGACCGCCAGCAGCGCCCCGGCCAGCAGGGCCACCGGGATGCCCAGCCAGGGGCTCACGCCGCCGCGGTTCCACAGCAGCGCCGTCACGTAGGCGCCGGTGCCCATGAACCCGCCGTGACCGAGCGACGTGAGGCCGAACCGCCCCATCGCCGACCACGAGGTGTAGGCGAACGACCAGATCAGGATGAGGATCGCGATGTGCAGCGGATAGGGCGCGTGGTAGACGAACGGCAACGCGACCAGCGCCGCCCCGGCGATCCAGCGCGGCCACCGGCTCATGACCGCCGCGCCAGCAGGCCCTGGGGCCGCACGAACATCATCGCGATGAAGAACGCGAAGGCGAAGACGTAGCCCCACTCCAGATCGAGGTAGAGACCGCCCACCGAGATGATCTCGGCGAACACGAACGCGGCCACGAAGCCGCCGCCGAAGTTGCCGAGGCCGCCCAGCACGCAGATGAGGAAGGTGATCGGCCCGAACGTCAAGCCGACGAACGGATGGACGTCGTACTGCAGCACCAGCAGGCAGGCGGCGAGACCGGCCAGGCCACCGCCGAGGGCCGAGGTGATCACGTAAATCCGGCGGCTGTCCACCCCCATCAGCGTCATGATCTGGCGATCCTGGGCGATGGCGCGGATCGCCGTCCCCGTGTAGGTCCGCCTGAGGAACAGATAGACCAGCACCATGCCGATCAGCGCGGCGCCAAAGGCCAGCAGCCGCGCGTAGCTGATGAACATTCCGGCCACCTTCAACACCGGCAGGCGCACGCCAAGGTTCTTGAACTCGATCCCGAACAGGATGGTCGCCGCGGATTGGAGAAAGAACAACACGCCGCCGGTGGCCAGCAGCTGGTTGATCGGCGCCGCGCCGAGCAGTGGGGCGATGACCACGACGTGCAACAACACCCCGAGAACGCCGACCGTGACGATACAGATCGCCGCCGCCAGCACCATCGGCGCGTGGTAGACCCGGGAGAGGAAATACATCGCGTACATGCCGAGCATGATCAGCTCGGCGTAGCAGATCCAGACCACGTCGATGACCCCGAAGACCAGGTTCAGGCCGAGCGACAACAGGGCGAGCACGCCCCCCAGCAGCACGCCGTTGATCAGCGCCTCCAGCAGATAGACGTCGAAGATGCCCATCGCGCCGGCCCTGTTCGCGCTCAGACCCCGAGATAGGCTTCCCGAATGATGGCGCTGTCGCGCAGCTCGGCGGCGGCGCCGGCCGCGCGGATGCTGCCCGCCTTGAGCACGTAGGCCCGATCGACGATCCGCAGCACCTGCTGCACGTTCTGCTCGACGATGAGCACGGTGACGCCGCCGGCGCGGATGCGCTGGACCAGCGCGAACACCAGATCCACGACGACCGGCGCGAGGCCGGCCGAGGGCTCGTCCAGCAGCAGGAGCTTGGGTTCGGACATCAGCGCGCGGCCGATCGCGCACATCTGCTGCTCGCCGCCGGACATGCTGCCGGCGAGCTGCCGGCGACGCTCGCGCAGGAGCGGGAACAGCTCGTAGACGAAGTCGAACCGCCGCCGGGCCTTCGGGCGCGCCGCCGGCAGGAACCCGCCCATCTTGAGATTGTCCTCGACGGTCATGCGCGGGAAGAGCCGCCGGCTCTCCGGCACGTGGGCGATTCCGATCTCGACGATCCGGTGGGGCGGCGTGGCCAGCAGGTCCACGCGCTCCATGACGATGGAGCCGGCCGTCGGGCGGATCAGGCCCGAGATGACGCGCATCAACGTCGTCTTGCCGGCGCCGTTGGGGCCGATGACGCCGACTGCCTCGCCGCGACGCACCTCGAGCGAGACGTCGAACAGCGCCTGGAAGCTCCCGTAGCCGGCGCGGACGCGCGTCAGTTCGAGCATGCGCGAGATCCCATGCCGGTCAGCCGCGGGCGGCCGCCGCGGCCACCCGCACGGCCGCGGCCTGGGTGCCCAGGTAGACCTCGATCACGCGCGGATCGGCGGCGACCTGGGCCGGCAGCCCTTCGGCGATCTTCTCGCCGTGATCGAGGACCATGACACGGTCCACCACGCGCATCAGGATGCCCATGATGTGCTCGACCCAGACGATGGTGACGCCCAGGTCCTTGCGGATCCGGCGGAGCAGATCGGCCGCCTGGTCCATCTCGTGCTCGTCGAGGCCGCTCAGGCTCTCGTCGGCGAGCAGGAGCTTGGGGCCGGACGCGAGCGCCTTGGCGAGCTCCAGCTTCTTCAGGGCGGCGGCGCCGAGGCCGTCCACGCTCGCCGCGCGGTCGGTGGGGAGCCCCACCAGCGCCAGCGCCCGCTCGGCCGCCTCGAAGGCGCGGGCGCGCGCGGGGCGACCCTGGCCGTAGAAGCCGGAGAGCACGACGTTCTCGACGAGCGAGAGCCGGTGGAACGGGCGCGGGATCTGGAACGTGCGGCCGATGCCGAGGTTGACGATGCGGTACGGCGCCAGCCCGCCGATCTCGCGCCCCTCGAAGCGAATCGAGCCGGCGTCGGGCACGAGGGCCCCGGCGAGCACGTTGAAGATCGTGCTCTTGCCGGAGCCGTTGGGGCCAATCAGCCCGAGGATCTCGCCCGGCTCGACGGCGAACGACACGTTGTTGACGGCGGTGAAGCCCCCGAAGCGCTTGCTCAGCCCCTCGATCGATAACATCGACGACGGGGGGAGCGGCGGCGCTCCCCCCGACCCCCCCGAGCGATCGTGCGTAGTGACCGGTCCATCATCCGATTGCGCCGGCAAAGCCAGCGCTCGAAACCAGGGATCACTGGGCGGCGTACGGCGACGCGTCCGGCAGCGGGAGCACGGGCTCGCGCTGCTGCTGGCCCTTCGGCCAGACGACGTGGGCCGTGTCGTCGACGTACTGTACGATGACCGGAAACGCGCGATCGTTCTGGCCGGCCATGGGAGCGCCCTCGCCCTCGAACTTGACGCCGAAGCCGAGCATGGTGCCGCCCTCGGGCAAGTCGACGTCGAGCGCCGCCTTGCGGAGCGCGTCGGCGTCGACGCCGCCGTACTTCTTGACCGCGCGCGGCAGAACCTCTGTCATGAACACGTAGGTATTGCTGGCCGCCATGCCGACGTGGGCCGACCTGATCGTCGTGCCCGGCCGCGCCTTTGCGTACTCGTCGCCGACCATTTTGATCATCCCCGCCAGCCCGGGCTTCAGCGCCTTCTCGTTGGTGAGCCAGATCGAGATCGGATCGACGTTGAAGAAATAGTTCACGTCCTTGCCGAGCGACTCCTTGAGCTTGTCGTACACGCCGTAGCCGGCGCCGTGGCCGATGAGGGCGCTGAAGCGCAGACCCAGCTCGCGGGCCTGGCGCAGGAACAGCGTGATGTCGGGGTTGTAGCCGGTGTGCAAAATGACGTCCGGCCGCGCGCGCTTGAGCTTCGTCACCAACGACGCCAGGTCGGGCGCCGTCGCCGCGTAGCCTTCCTTCAGCACGATGTTGAAGCCGGCCTTCCGGGCGCCTTCCTCGTTGCCCTTCGACACGTCGACGCCGTAGGCGCCGTCCTCGTGGATGATGGCGACGCGCAGGTCCTTGGGGTCCTTGCCGAGCTTGGTCTTCGCGTTCTGGGCGAGGAAGTCGGTCGACATGAGCCCGAACTGGCGGCCGCTCGGCTGCGCCCGGAACACGTATTTGAGGTGCCGGTTCTCCAGCACCGCCGAGGAGATGCACGTGGTGATCCACATGAACTTCTTGAGCTGCTCGATGCGGGCGGCGGCCGGCACGCACTGGGCCGAGGAGTAGAAGCCGAGCAGCATGTCGACCTTCTCCTGCTCGATCAAGCGCACCGCCTCGTTGATGGCGACCTCGGGCTTGCTCTGGGCGTCGGCATAGAGCGCCTCGATCTGGTAGCCCTCGACGCCGCCCTTCTTGATGAAGTGATCGATCATGATCTTGGCGCCGAGCGCCTGGAGCTCGGAGCCGCCGCCGGCCAGCGGCCCGGTGTAGTCGTAGACGACCCCGATCTTGAGCTTCTTGCCCTGGGCGTCGACCGCGCCGGGCGGCGACGCGCTCAGAACCAGGGCCGTGACGATCAGCGGACCCAAGACGCGGCTCAGTCGAGACAGGACCATGGCAATCCTCCCCTCACAAGGCGGCTCCCGGTTTTGCACCGACGAAGAGTCGGCCAAGAGTAGTCAAGCCGACCCGACGGGTCAAGGACCCCGGGCGGGCCGGGGCGAGGCGGGACGGGCCAGGCCGCGCGCCGGTTAGGTCGGCCCCTCGAGGGCGTGTCGTCCAGGTGCGCGACGTGGTTCGGGCTGCGGCATGTTGCGACATCCGTCCGACGAGCACCTCTGCCTCTGCTTCGGCCAGGCATCACTGCCAACACAAGTCCGACAGACTTTCACTCGACCACGCAGCTCCGACTCATGCGGTTCGACGGCGAGCGATGGGTGCCGTTCGGCGAGGTGGCGCCTACGGAACCCTACACCGCACCCTCAGCCGCCCCCGGTCCGCGAGATCAACAGTGAAACGCGGGAAGGACGCAGCGGGCCATCAGCTCCATCGAGCGCAGCACCTTCGTGTGCTCGAGGCCGCCGAAATTCGTGATGGCGAGAAAGTCGGTGAGGCCGGCCCGCTCGTACAGGCGCGCGATGCGGACGACGTCCTCCGGGCTCCCGAAGGCGATCAGGTTCTTCTGGACGAGAAGCTCGTAGGGCCGCTGCCTGGCGTAGAGCCGCGTCCGCACGTACCGGTCCATGGCCCCCTTGGCTTCGGCCGTCGCGCGGGCGAAGCTGTCGGCCACGTACGTGTGGAGTCCGAAGGGGACGGTCGCGTCCGCCGGGTCGCCGCCGGCCTCGACGAACGAGTCGCGGAAGGCGGTGACGCTGGCGGCGAGCTCCGCAATGTGCTCCGTCGTGGCGTACGGGATCATCATGACCGGGAAACCCTTCTTGCCGACGTGCGCGGCCGCCTCGTTCCGGAGCACCGCGATCCAGATGGGTGGCCGGGGCCGCTGGAGCGGCCGGACGTTCAGCGCCACGGCGCGGATCGTGTGGTAGCGACCGTCGTAGGAGAATCGCTCGCCCTTCCACGCCTCCAGCACGATGTCGAGCGCCTCGTCGAACCGCTCGCGCTTGTCCTCGGGCGACACCCCGAAGCCGTCGAACTCGTGCGTGAGGTAGCCGGAGCCCGTGCCGAGGTTGAGACGGCCGTTGGAGAGGATGTCGACCATCGCGTACTCCTCGGCGACCTGGAGGGGGTTCCGGAACGGCAGCACCACGACCGCGGCCCCGAGGCGGATCCGGCTCGTCCGCTGGGCCGCCGCCGCCAGCCAGACGGGCGGCGACGGGATCCCGCCGTACTCGTGGAAGTGGTGTTCGGCGATCCAGAAGGAGTCGAAGCCGAGGGCCTCGGCCGCCTCGACCTGCTCCAGCAGCTCCCCGTAGAACTGCGCGGACGTGCGCGGCAGTTCCGCCGGGTAATGGTCGACGACCGAGAAGATGCCGAAGCGAATCACTCAGCGGCGGGGGGCCGGAGCGCGTCGCGGGCGTCGGCGAGCCGCTCGCCAAGCGCGCGGATCTCGGCGAGCCGGTCGGGCCGGTGGGTGAACGTCGGCTCCGAGACGTAGGGAGACCAGCTCGCCATGTAGTCCGGCTGGCTGAGCCCGAGCGCGAATTCGGAGATCCGCGTCGGGTTGGCGAAGTCTGCCATGACCCCGACCTCGTGGTGGACCTCGGGGCGGCGCCCCTCCATGAATGCCTTCAGCGCGGGCGGCTTCGGCCCGTGCGGCAGCCCCACGGGGTGCACGGTGACCATGCCGAGCTGGCTCATGCCCCCGCTCGAGAAGAAGCTGCCGAAGTGAAAGCCGATCGTCTCCGTATAGTCCAGGTTCTTGTGGAAGAAGGGCAGCCACATGCCCTCCTTTTCGACCGAGCGCACGGTGAAGATGCAGATGTAGCAGCCCGGGAGCCTGAAGATCGTGTGGCCCGAGGGCGGGACGTGCGAGCGGTCGGCGACGAGCGGGCGCACGTCCTCCACCGCGAACTTGTACGGGAGATAGTCGCCCCGCCAGCCGACGACGTCGAACGGGTGGGTCGGGTGCACCCGCCGTGTGTAGACGCCGTCGACCTTGGAGACGATCTCGAAGCTCCCCCGCTCATTGAGCGTCTGGAGCGAGCGCGGGTACCGGTAGTCGCTCCGGCTGTGCGTGATGAAGTGCCCGGTCGTCGGCGCCTCCGACTTCTCGGGGTCGCCGGCGAAGTTCTCGTACATCCAGTAGTACTGTGGGCCGGGCGCCGGATCGAAACGATGGGTGACCCCCTTGGGAATGATCAAGAAATCGCCCTTGGCGTAGGCAATCGGTCCGAAGATTGTCTCCAGGGTGCCGCTCCCTTGGTGGATGAAGAAGACCATCGTGGCCGAGTGGTGCTCGAAGAAGTATTCCATCGGCGCGCGCGGAGCCGTCACATTCATCGCCGCCGTCGTGTTCGCAATCAACTGCGCCATCCCGCGGTAGGCGTCGGTCGCGGCTTCGGCCGGCATCATCCGCAGCGCGTGGTGGGTGCCCCCGAGCGGGCGCAGCGACGATTCCCAGTGGGGGGCGAACCGGTCCAGCACCCGCGTCTCGTCCGGGAGCCAGTTCGTCGGCGGATACAGATGGTAGGTGTGGCTCACCGCTCCCGCGAAGCCGCCCCGGCCGTGCTCCTGCTCGTAGACGTGGCGGAGGAGGGGACCGGCGTGGGGCGCCAGGGGGACGATCCCGACCTCGGGAATTCCGCTGAAGTACTCGAACTTTCCCATAGCGCCCTCCCGTCCGGCTGAGTGGTCCCGATTGTACCGCGCTCGGTCTCCTCTACGACGCGGCCGCGCGGGGCGCCTTCGGGGCGGACGGATTGAGCTCAGACCGATGACCCGCCGCGGAAGGGAATCCTTCTCGACTCGCCCTGCCCGAGCCGCAGGACGAGCGCGGTCAGCGCGGCGCCGAGGCGTGGGCCCTGCGCCTGCTCGGCGAGACGGCGGCCAGAGTCGATCCTCCCTATCGAACAGGCCGACGACTCCTTCGGCCAGGCCATGGCGCTCGCTACCGAGCTCGGCATGCCCCCCTCGTCGACCACTGCCACCTCGGCCTCGGCAAGCGGTACCGCTGGGCACGGCAACAGGCGCAGGCCCGCGAGTATCTCGAGACTGCGACGACGAGGTCCCGTGAGATGGACATGGAGTTCTGGGCTGGAGCAGGCGGAGGCGGAGACAAAGGCGGCGAACTGAGAAGCTGACGAGAACTCAGGAGGTGCACTCGTCACCTTGTGGTGGCCACGCTGAAGGACGGCCCGGAGGCCTGGCGGACACGCTCGCTCGCCGCCCTCGACGTGATCTATATCTACCTCGATGGCTTTGCCCTGCGCGTGCGTCGTGCCGGGAAGGTGGTCAGCGTGCCCGTGTTGGGCCTGATCGGCGTCTTTCCCGACGGGCACAAACATCTGCGCGCCCTTGAGCTGTGCGGAGGCGAGTCGTTCGCGTCGTGGAAAGGCTGCACCGGTGCTGGCGATCATCGAGGGGAATGGTGGGCTGCGGCGCGCCGTCGGGTTGGTGTGGCCCCGCGCGGCAGCGCAACGCTTGCTGCGTCCATAAGCTTCGCAATCTTTAGCGAAAGGCGCCGAAGCACGCGCTGGTGGAAATCCAATACGACTTCCATCGCATCGTTTACGCGGCCAATGCTGACGCAGCCCGCACTGCCTACACGGCCTTCGAGCGCACGTGGGCCAAGCGCTGCCGGGCTCGGTGACGAGTCTGGGGGAAGGGGGTGACGAGCTCCTCGTTCTTCCGCTTCCGCAAAGCGCTGTGGAAGACGTTACGGACGACGAACACGATGGAGCGGCTCCACGAGGAGTTTCGCCGCCGCGTGAAAACGCAAGGCTCGCTGCCGACGAGGACACGGCGCTGATCCTGCTGTTCAGCCTCGTGGCAAGCGGGCAGATCAAGTTGCGCAGGATCGACGGGTGGCGGAAGATCGCCAGCGTGCTCAGCCAGCATGCGGCTGTGGCGGCATGATGCTTCGCACGGCGCTCGTAGCTGCGCTCGATCCTTGGCCCCCTCTCTGCAACTCCTTTCCCCGGGCACAGCTCACGATGGGTCTCGCGCAGGCCAGGCGCGTACCCGTATAGGCTTTCGGCATGAAGCCGGAGACGAAGTATGCTCGGAGTGGCGACGTTCACATCGCCTATCAAGTGGTAGGCGAAGGCCCCCACGACCTCGTGCTGGTCCCAGGTTGGGTGTCGCACATCGAGTACGCCTGGGAGGAGCCTTCTTTTTCTCATTTCTTGAGGCGCCTTGCCTCGTTCTCACGGCTCATCCTCCTCGACCGACGCGGCACGGGACTATCTGACCGCGTGGTTGAACTCCCGACCCTCGAGCAACGAATGGATGACATCCGAGCGGTCATGGACGCCGCAGCCTCCGAGCGAGCGGCCCTGTTCGGGATTTCCGAAGGTGGCCCGATGTGCTTGATGTTCGCTGCCACCTATCCCGCCCGAACCCGGGCGCTCGTCCTGTACGACACGTTTGCGCGCATGTTGCGGGCTCCTGACTACCCCATCGGGTTGCCAGGCGCAGCGTTGGGGAAGTTTTTGGAGCGGGTCGAGGAAACGTGGGGTACCGGCACCATCAGCGCGGAGCACTTCGCCCCCAGCTTTGCTCATGACCAGCGGTTTAGGCAATCATGGGCTCGGTTCGAGCGGTTCGCGGTGAGTCCAGCCGCAGCCAAGGCCTTGTTCCGGATGCTCCACGAGACCGACGCGCGGCACACGCTGTCCGTCATTCGTGTCCCAACGCTTGTCGTTCACCGGGAGGGCGACCAAGTCGCCCACGTCGAAGGCGGCCGATACATCGCAGAACGTATTCACGGCGCAAAGTACGTGCAGTTATCTGGTAGCGACCATTTTGCTTGGGTCGGCGACACTGACGCCATCCTCGACGAGGTTCAGGAGTTTCTCACGGGCGTCCGTCGCGGGCCAGAACCCGAGCGGGCCCTGGCGACCGTGATGTTCACGGATATCGTTGGCGCGACGCAGCGGGCAGCCGAGCTGGGCGACCGGCGGTGGCGCGACCTTCTGGACAGCCACCACGCCGTCGTGCGCGAGCAGCTCGCGCGGTTTCGCGGACGTGAAATCGACACGGCGGGCGACGGCTTCCTGGCGGCCTTCGACGGGCCAGCCCGCGCCGTCCATTGTGCCTGTGCGGTTGTGCGTGGGGTGCAGCGCCTGGGTCTGGACATCCGGGTGGGGCTGCACACCGGCGAGTGCGAGGTCGTGGGCGACAAGCTCAGTGGCATCGCGGTGCATACCGGTGCGCGCCGGCTCAGGCCTTCGGTTCCGCGAGCGCGGTGCGCATCAGCTGAAAGGTGTTCCTGGCGAGTGGCACCTCTATTCCGTCGAATCGGACTGATGCGATGCCCGGGGTGAGTGACCGGAAATCGCACGTGCCACTGCCGATGGCGCAGTGGTTAGTTGGCCCTACGGCGCGTGAGCGCGGGTGAAGAAGACCCCGCGCGGCAGGCCGACCGACCCTGAGCCGCGGGCACCAGCGAGAGACGGTCGGCGGGTTTGGGATCAACTACATCACACGCACCCTCGAGTTCGGCCACGCCCGCCAACGAGGAGCAGAGGCGAGGCCACGCCAGCTTAGATGGTCGGAGAGCCTGGATCCAAGCCCAGCAGCAGACGCCCGGCCAGCTCAAAGGTATCAGGCGCAACCCACACGTGAGCGGCCGCAGTGTGGGCGTCACGCAGGCACCGATCGAGGCGGCTCTCGGCGTAGATGGCGCTCGCGCCGCCCGCGCTGTACATGAGGTCCACCGCCTGGACCGCGTTGGCCATCGCCTGCGCGATCGCCAGCCGGTAGACCGCGCGCTGTTCGGCCGACGGGCGTTCGCCTCGGCCCACCGTCTCCCACGTGTCGCGCGTGGCCTCGCGGACGTAGGCCCGGCCAGAGCCGACCAGCGCCTCGGCCTGGGCGACCTTGGCCTGGATCGTCGTGCGCGCCGCGAGCCGACCTTCGGCCGGGAGCCAGGTGGCCCGCTTGCCGCCCGCCAGCCCGATCAACTCTTGGATCGCGACGCGACCGATACCGAGGCCGAGCGCGGCGTGAGCGACGTGGGTCCAGCCGACGAACTGGTAGAGCGGCTGCGGACGGTCGGACTCCTCTGACGCCCCATGGACGCGTTCCTCCGGGATGAAGACATCGGTAATCGTGAAATCGTGGCTGCCAGTTCCGCGCATGCCGGTGGTGTGCCACGTGTCGACGGCCTCGGTTTGCGACGCGGGAAGCACACACCTCAGGTAGACGGGCTTCCCGTCGGGGCCGATCCGAGGCTGGTTGCCGTCGTACAGATGGCACCCGACGTGGACCCAGCCGGCGATGAGGATGTTGCTGCCCTGAGACCAGCGGCCGGTCAGCCGGTAGCCGCCGGGCACGGGCACGGCACGTCCCTTCGGCGGCCCCGAGCCCGCCATGATTGTCTGGCGCGGCGACGCGAACATCGGGGCGAGCGTCTCGTCCGGAAGGCCGCGCACCGTGATCGTCATCGTGCTGGTCGAGATGAGGACGCTCCAGGCCGCAGCGCTGTCGGCCTGCGCCAGCGCCTCGACCACATCGAAGTACGTGAGTGGATCGACCTCGCCCCCGCCGAGCGAGCGTGGGAGAAGCAGACGGTACAGGCCAGCGACGGCCATGGCCAGCACAAGTGGCTCGGTGAGCGAGCGTCCCCTCTCGACCTCGTCCGAGGCGGCGCGCAGCTGGGGCGCAAGAGCCCGCACCGTGGCCAGTAAATCGTCACGCGCGTAGGTAGGGACGGCCGCGTCGGGCGAGGCCGTTGCGCCGTCGAACCGGGGCGCGGATCCCGACGCGGCGGGTCGGGCACGGATGCTCATGAGGCGGTCATTCGGGTTGACACAAGCGTCATCGTACGCTGATCACACCACCGAGGTTGCCGGGCCGTCAAGCGGAGACGAGACCGGGCGAGGCGTCTACTCGTGTCGCCCCGCCGGCGGTTCGCCACCGCAGGACGTCCCGGCAGCCTCCGACCGCCGCGCCTTGACAGCGGCTTTGTCACCGGAGCAGGATGCCCGCGAAGGCGGCCGCCGCATGCCTGGGGGACCTGGGGGCCGTCGGCGATAGATGCGCCCGCGGATCGCGCGCTTCTGTTTCCAGGGCGCCTCCGATCGACGTGACGCCTAACGGACGATACCGCCCCGCCGAACAGAGAGAGGATCGCTGATGCGACCCTGGGGACGCTGGAGCCCGTTGCGGGCGGTCGCGGCAGTGCTCGGCACCGCATTCGCGCTCTCGAGTGTCGGGTCCGCGACGGCTCAGAGCGCGAAGCCCATCAAGATCGGCCTCGGCATGGCGTTGACGGGCGGCCTCTCTGCCAACGGGAAACCCGCCCTGCTGGCCATGCAGATCTGGCGGGACGACATCAACAAGAGGGGCGGCCTTCTCGACCGGCCGGTGGAGCTCATCTACTACGACGACCAGACGAACCCGGCCACCGTCCCCGGGATTTACACCAAGCTCCTCGATGTTGACCAGGTGAACTTCGTCGTCTCCGGCTACGGGACGAACCTGATCGCCCCCCTGTTGCCCATCGTGATGGAGCGCAAGCTCACCCTCATGGGGGTCCTCGGGCTGGCCAACAACGAGAAGTACAAATATCCAAACTATTTCCAGATCCAGCCGTCGGGACCGGACCCGGAGGCGAACTGGGCGATGGGCTTCTTCGAAATCGCCGGAAAGCTCAATCCCAGGCCGCAGACGATCGCGCTGGTGGGGGCCGACGCGGAGTACCCGCGGCACGCCATCGACGGGGCCCGCGAGCTCGTCAAGACGTTTGGGTTCAAGACCGTGTACGACAAGTCGTACCCGCCGAGCACGGTGGACTATACGCCTATCGCCAGGGCGATCAAGGCCGCCAATCCCGACATCGTGTTCGTGGCGTCGTATCCGCCGGACTCGGTGGGCATGGTCAGAGCGGCGCGCGAGGTCGGGCTGCAGCCCAAGCTCTTCGGCGGAGGCATGGTGGGCCTGCAGTACACGAGCGTGATGACGAGCATGGGGCCGATGCTGAACGGTATCGTCAACTACGACTTCTGGGCGCCGGAACGGACCATGATGTTCCCGGGCATCGAGGAGTTCTTCAAGGAGTATCAGGCGCGGGCCGAGAAGGCGGGCGTCGATCCGCTCGGCTACTATCTCCCGCCGTATGCCTACGCGGCGGTGCAGATCCTCGGCCGGGCCATCGAAGCCACCAAGAGCCTGGATCAGCAGACGGTGGCCGACTATATCCGCAAGACCGAGTTCCGCACGATCGTCGGTAAGGTGAAGTTCGGACCGAACGGCGAATGGGCGAAGTCCCGCGTTCTCATGATCCAGTACCAAAACATCGAGGGCCGGCTCGTCGAGCAGTTCAAGGGGCCGGGTCGAAAGGTCGTCCTCTATCCCGAGGAGTTCAAGTCGGGGAACCTGATCTACCCTTACTCAGCGGCGCAGAGATAGGGCGAGCGTTCTGCAGGGTGTGAGGGCTGCGTCCCGCACGGGGCCCCCACCCTAAGGTCTGCGTGGGCAGGCCCACGACATGTTCTCCTGGGATCTGCTGGCCAACGCGGTGGTCGCCGGAGTGCTGCTGGGTGGTTTCTACGCCGCCGTCAGCCTGGGCGTCTCCCTCACCTTCGGGCTCCTGGACGTGGTCAATATCGCCCACCCTGCCTTCGTGATCCTGGGATCGTATGCGGCCTACGCGATGAACAGCTCCTTCGGCCTCGACCCGATTCTCACGGGGATGCTCCTGACGCCGCTGTTCTACGTGCTGGGAGCCGCCGTCTATCAGGTGTACTACGCCAGCTTCGAGCGGAGGGGCGAGGAGTCGCTGCGGGGGCTGGTGTTCTTCTTCGGCCTCCTCTTCATCATCGAGGTGAGCCTGAGCCTCACGTATGGCGTGGACTACCGGCTGGTCGAGGCCCCGTACATTGGCAAATCGATCGAGTTGGGCGGTGTCGGGGTCGCGGTTCGCCTGCTGGTGCCGTTCGCCGTCGGGCTGGCCATGACCCTGGCGCTCCACCTGTTCCTCTCCAGGACGTTTTACGGCCGGGCCATCAAGGCCGTGTCCCAGGATCGCCTGGCGCTCCGGCTCATGGGAGCGAATCCCGTCCGGATCAAGACCATCGCCTTCGGCATCGGGATCGCCGCGGCCAGCCTGTCTGGCGCGCTCCTGGTTACGATCGCACCGGTCGTGCCGTCCACCGACCGCGACTATATCGGCAGGGTCTTCGCCATCGCCGTCCTGGGGGGCCTTGGCAGCATCGGCGGGACCCTCGTGGCGGCGATCATCCTCGGGGTGGCCGAGAGCCTCATGGCCACGTTCTTCGGGCCGTCCTGGTCGCTCGCGGTCTCGTTCGGGATCCTCTTGCTGGCGCTGGCCGTGCGACCCACCGGGCTCTTCGGGAGATAGATGGTGAGAACGGGCGGTGGGCTGCTGGTGAGTCTGGCCGTGATCGTCGGGGGGATTCTGCTGGCCAGCCTCCGCGTCAACCTGTATTTCTACTTCGCGGGCTATGTCGTCCTGCAGTACGTCGTCGTCGCCACGGCCTGGAACATCCTCGGCGGCTACGCGGGCTACGTCAACTTCGGCACGTCGGCCTTCTTCGCGCTGGGAGCCTACACAGCCATCTTCCTGATCGAAGCGTTCCGGGCGCCCTTGCCGGTGCTCATCCTCGCCGGAGGCCTCGTCTCCGGCCTGCTCGGGCTGGGCATTGGCTACCTCACGCTGCGGCTGAAGGGGGTCTTCTTCTCCATCGCCACGCTCGCCCTGTCCGTCGTGCTGCAGACGCTGATCATGAATTGGGATTACGTCGGGGGCGCCAAGGGGGTGACGGTCATTCGCCCGGGCAGCCCCCTCTTCGGCAATTGGGTCAGGTTGCTCTTCACCGTGATGGTGGGGCTGGCCGTGGCGGCGGTCACCGTCGCTTGGATCATCGAGCGCTCGTGGGTCGGCAGGGGGCTCAGAGCCCTCCGGGACAGTGAAGAGGCCGCCGAGTGCATGGGCGTTCCCACGCTGCGCCTGAAGCTCTTCGCCACGACGATCAGCGGCTTTCTCCTCGGCGTGGCCGGCGCCCCCTTTCCCTACTACGTGACGTACGTGGAGCCCTCGTCCGCCTTCAATCTCGACTACGCGGTCAACGCGCTGGCCATGCCCATGATTGGCGGAACGACAACATGGATCGGGCCCGTCATCGGCGCGGTCCTGCTGGGGACGGCGCAGCAGGTGGCCACCGTCACCATCTCCTCAGAGCTCAATCTATTGATCGTCGGAGTTGTCCTGGTCGCGTTCGTCGTCCTGGCGCCCGAGGGGATCGTGGGCCTCGTGCGGCGGCCCCGAGGGCGGTAACGCCACCCATGGTCGGTGGGCGGCTGGAGGTCGAGGGGCTGACGAAGCGGTTCGGTGGCTTCACCGCCCTGAATGGAGTGAGTCTCGACGTAAAATCCGGCGAGCGGTTCGGCCTCATTGGACCGAACGGATCGGGGAAGACCACCCTCATCAACTGCGTGTCCGGCGCGCTGTCGACCGATGGCGGCAGGATTCGCTTCGAGGGCCGCGACATCACGGCGATTCCGGCCCACCAGCGGACCCGGCTGGGGGTCGTGCGCAGCTTTCAGATTCCCAAGCCGTTCATCAGCATGACCGTGTTGGAAAACCTGGTCATCCCGCTCGAGTACGCGGCCGGCGCGCGGGCCGAGCGGGCCGACTGCGCCGCGGAGGCCATGGACATCCTGAGAACCATCGGTCTCGAATCGAAGGCCCACACACGGCCGGCGGGGCTCACCCAGATCGAGATGAGAAAGCTGGAACTGGCGCGGGCCATGGCGGCCAAGCCCAAGCTCCTCATTTCCGACGAAGCCATGGCCGGGCTGTCCAGTGGCGAGGTGGATGACATCCTGACCATCCTCTTCCGCCTGAACGAGCGGGGGATCACGATCATCATGATCGAGCACATCATGCGGGCGGTGATGCGCTTCTCCGAACGGATCATCGTCCTGGACGCCGGCGAGCCGATCGCGGAGGGGACGCCGAACGAGATCGTGAGGAACTCGGCCGTGGAAAAGGCCTACCTTGGCGAGTAGGATCGTCGTCCACAATGTGGACGCCGGCTACGGGGCGGTGCGGGTCCTCCACCGGCTCTCGATCGAGGTGCGCGAGGGAGAAACCGTCGCCCTGCTGGGCACGAACGGGAACGGCAAGAGCACGCTCATTAAATGCATCATGGGCATCGTGCGGCCGGAGGCCGGCGAGGTCCTTTTGGAGTCCGATGGCGCGCGGATCGACCTCACGAAGCGGTCCACGGAGGAGATCGTGGGGTTGGGCATCGCCATGGTACCGGAGGGGCGCAGGCTCTTTCCGAAACTGACGGTCGAGGAGAACCTCCTCCTCGGTGCCTACCGACCGGGCGCTCGCGGGGACATCACGCGCAATCTCGCCTTCTGCTTCGAGGCCTTCCCGGTGCTCCGCGCGCGGCGAACGCAGCTCGCGGGCAGCATGAGCGGCGGCGAGCAGCAGATGCTGGCGGTGGCCCGCGCCCTCATGTCCTCACCGAGGGTCCTCCTGGTCGACGAGCCGTCGGTGGGGCTGGCGCCGATTCTGGTGAGCCGGGTGATCGCGAAGATCAAGGAGCTGAAGGACCGCCACCACTTGACGGTCCTGATGGCCGAGCAGAACTTCAACCAGGCGACCAAGATCGCCGACCGGGCCTACATCATCGTCCACGGCAAGATCGAGTTCGAAGGACAGAGCATGCAGGAGCTACGGGGAAACGAGTTGGTGAAGAAGTACTACATGGGCCTGTAGCCAATCGGCGCGCGCCGACCCGGCGCGGGTCCGTGTTGAGCGCGCGGTAAGCGCGGGACCAGATGGGTGGCTCCAGAGGGGCTTCCGCGGGCTCCGGGGGGCTTGACAAGGCCGCCCGCCTAGCCGAGAGTCGGCCCACCGCCCGGACCGTCCTGATTGGCCAGCGGAGTCGACAGTGCCCCTCGCAGCGTTCGAGGAGAACCTCTCTTCCAGCGGCCCCGAACCGGCCGCGGGGAGTTCCGCGCCTACGCAGAGGACTGCCGTCCCTTGGTGACACGCGGCCAAGCCACCGCTTCCCGTGGTCCGCCACCTCTGTGCCGGCTTGACCCGTTCGTGGAAGGTCCCGGCCTCCCGCCGCCGCCTGGCGGGACGCGACCTATCGGCCCGGCACCGAAGCCGAGTCGTGTTCGAGTCGAAGGAGGAACTATGCACCGTACCTGGAGAATACTCACAATGGGCGGCATCGCCCTGTCGCTGCTCGTCGGCGCCTTCGCTGGCGGGGCCCTCGCTCAAGGGACTCAGGGGCAAGGAGCCGTGACGGATGCCATGCTGGCCGCCGACCCCGGCGCCGCCTGGATCCACGCCAACGGCAACTGGGCCGGACAGCGGTACAGCACCCTGACCCAGCTCAATCCGGACAACGCCAAGAACCTTAAGGTCGCCTGGCTCTTTTCCACGGGCGCGAAGAACGACGCCCAGAACACCCCGCTCTACTTCGACGGGCTCGTGTACGTCGCCCAGGACAACACGGTCTTCGCCCTGGACGCCCGCTCGGGCAAGCGGGTGTGGAAGTACCAGCACAAGCTTCCGGACGACTGGGGCGGCTACAACGTGCCCTTCATCACCGGTAAGCACCGCGGCCTGGCCATCTACGGCGACTACGTCTACTTCCTCTCGAACGACGCCAAGCTGCACGCGATCCACTACAAGACCGGCGCCGCCAAGTTCGTGACGGACTTTCCGGGCTTCCAGTATCCCAAGGACTTCGCCAAGGCGCAGGACTCGACCGGCTACGCGACGACGGTCGGGCCGCTCGCGATCCCCGGCACGATCATCGTGCCGATGAACGGGACGGACTTCGGCGGGCTCCCGGGCTACGTGCTCGGGGTGAACCCAGAGAACGGTCAGATCAAGTGGAAGGCCAACATGATCCCGACCGCCAACGAGCCCGGGTACGACACCTGGCCGCCGGGCAGCCACGAGCACGGCGGCGCGGGGCCCTGGATCACTGGATCCTGGGATCCCGAGCTGAAGATGTACTTCACCGGCACCGCCAACGCATACGAGTGGAACCCCAAGAACCGGGGCGGCGGCAAGATGGATAACGTCGGCGCCGCCGGCATCGTCGCCGTCAACACCGAGACCGGCAAGGTGGAGTGGCGGTACACGGCCGTCCCCGGCGACCCGTGGGACTTCGACACGCCGCAGACTCCGATGATCATCACCATCGAGGGGAGGAAGACGGTCGTCCAGCCGAACAAGACCGGCTTCATCCACTACCTCGACCCGAAGACCGGGAAGTTCCTCCGGGCCCTGCCCTTCGCCGACAAGATCACCTGGATCAAGGACTACGACACCACCGGGCGGCCCGTCGGCCAGGTCGACATTCCGGCGCAGGGCGCGCCGGCCATCGAGATGTGGCCGAGCCTGCTCGGCGGCGTCAACATGTACCCGTCGGCGTATAACCAGAAGACCGGCTTGATCTACCTGCCGGCTGTCAACGCCGGGATGAAGTACGGCTTCGAGGAGATCAAGGTCATCAGTAATGTCCGCCACTTCGGCGCCTACCAGGAGTTCCTCTGGGGCTACGAGGTCGACCAGGCCCGCGACATCAAGTCAGGCCGCGAGATCTGGCGGAACCAGCAGGACAAGCACGGCTACGCCGGCGGGATGCTGACCACGGCGGGGAACCTGACCTTCTACACGACCCAGGCCGGTATCTTCAACGCGACGAACGCTACCACCGGCGAGGTGCTGTACACGTTCAACCTCGGGACGACCGCGAAGTCCGGCCCGATCACCTTCATGGTGGAGGGCAAGCAATGCGTCGTCCAGGAAGTCGGGGGGGTGCCCGGGTTCGGCTACGAGGAGCACCGGGTAGAGTTCGGCGGCATGATCGCCGCGTTCTGCCTGTAATCCGGCTCCGGCTCGGATAGCTGCGCTGAGGCGCGCACGGGATTCCGTGCGCGCCTCTTCCGCACGGTGTCGGTTCGGTGTCCTCGCTCCCCCCGACAGGAGCGAAGCTCGCCGGCCAAGTACGACGGGCCCACCGTCGCGGGCAGTGTATCCTCACGAGTGGAAACGTCGGTTGGTAGTTCCCGCGTTCACCTGTCCGGTGCGGAAGGGAGGTTGACCCATGCCCCGCTACGAATACTATTGCAATAAGTGCCAGCGCGAGGTGGCTCTCACGCTCTCGATCAGCGAGCATGAGCGGCGCCAAGCCGCATGCCCGCGGTGCGGCGGACGAGACCTTCGCCCGTTGGTGAGCTCTTTCTTCTCGCAGACGGCGCGCAAGTCTTGAGCTGATCATTCCTCGAGGGCCCCACTCCAGCGGGCGTCGTGCCGCGCCACCGCGGCAGCCGGCCCATCCCCTGCTTGGGGATGAAACCTGTAGACGGCAGAGTCGCGCTCCAGGGCCCCCCGGGCTGGCCGTTTATTCGCGTACCGCTCAGGCTCGGCGGCGCCCGCGTGCGGGCGTCCGCTGAAGCCTGGAGTGAGACCGGACCTTACTGAGGAAAGCGCTCCGGATGCTCGATCGACTCCACCGCCAGATCCACGTCGAGATCCGGCCAGTAGAGATGACGCGAAGAGAGTCGTTGCACACGGACCAGCTTGGCCATCGGGGCGTCCCGGAACCACGGAAACTCGTCACACGCCAGAGACAATTCGCGGTCCCCGAGAAGCAGCCAAAAACCGTGCTGCGAAACGTTCGTGACTTCTCCGGCCGAAGTGCGTCTGCCACGCTGCCCGGATTTCATCCGCGTGCTCCTGCACGAGCCTGAGCGCAGCGGTCAGCCGCGCGGGGCTCAGCCCGTAGTTCTGTGCGACAGCAATCTCTGGCTCAAGCCAGAACTTCGCTTCGCGGGTTTCGTGATGAGCGTGAACATGCGTCCTCACTTCTTCTCTCGGGAAGCGCCAAAACCGGTAGCCTCCCGACCGGAAGATCGTCGGACTCACTGCCCTAGCCTCCCGGACCGACTGCCAGCGCCTCCCTGGAATGCCGCGCGCGGTCTAACGGGCGATCACCCAAGAAACCGGCAGACGGGTGAGGCGGCACCCCCCTCCCCCGCTGACCGGGCGGCGCTGGTCACGTTTCTCGTCGTCGTGTCTCGGACCAGGCCCGATCTTCGGACCTCTGTCCGCCGCGTCTGCTTCCCTGACACACGGCTTCAGGTCGTCGGCGACCGACCGATGTTTCGTAAGGAAGAAGGAACCTGTCCTGGCAGACCGGTCAGTCCGTCATGGCGAGTCGTTGCCTCTAAATGTTCCTTCTCGGGTCTCAGCATCTGCGAGCACAGTCGGGGTGTTCACGATCTCAGAAGGCTCTAGAGTCGAGGCGACTTCGTGTGCCAGTTCGTCGCCGCCTGATACGCGTGTCCCAGGCGGAACAGCGTCGCTTCATCGAAGGGTCGCCCAATCACCTGCATGCCGACCGGCAAGCCATCCGGATCGAATCCCACCGGAAGCGAGAGCGCAGGCAGTCCGGCGAGGCTCGGCACGCCCGTGAACTGCATGATCGCCGAGAGCATGTCCTCCGTCTGATTATTCTCGATCACCACCTCGGTCGCCCCACAGGGCGTCGCGGTGAACGGCAAGGTCGGCGTCACGAACACGTCGACCTGCCGGAACCCCTCGAGGAACTCCCGTCGGAGCAGGCTCCGGTACCGCTGCGCCTGGATATAGTGGGTCGCCAGGTACATCTCGCCCATCTCGAGCAGCGCCCGCACGTCTTCGCCGTAGTCGCCCGGGCGCGTGCGCAGCCATTCCTGGTGATACGCGCTCGGCTCGCAGGACTCGATCGTCAGCTGGGCCGAGATGTTTCCGTGGATGGACGGCATCGGGACCTCCTCCACCCCGGCGCCCAGCCCCTCGAGCGTTTTGAGGGCGCCCCGGACCGCGTCGCCGACCGCCTTCTGCAGATGTGTCAGCGAGTAGTCGCGGATCAGGCCGATCCGAAGCCCGCGGACACCGCGCCCGAGCCCGGCGCGACAGTCGGCGAGCGGCACCTCGGCCGACTGCGGGTCGAGCGGATCGTAGCCCGCGATCACCTCGAACATCGTCACGCAGTCCTCGACCGTCCGCGTCATCGGCGAGACGGTGTCCATCGTCCAGGCGAGCGGCACGACGTTGTGGTTGCTGACGCGCCCGATGGTCGGGCGGATGCCGACGATCCCGTTCACCGACGACGGCAGGCGGATCGAGCCGCCCGTGTCGGTGCCGAGGGCGCCGAGGCAAGCCCGGGCGGCCACGGCCGCGCCCGAGCCCCCGCTCGACCCGGCCGGGAAGCGCTCGGGGTTCCAGGGGTTCCGGCAGGTCCCGTAGTGCGGGTTGTCGGTCGTCCCCCCCCACGCGAACTCGTGCATGTTCGTCTTGCCGACGACGATGGCCCCCGCCCGCTTGAGGCGGGCGGCGACCGTCGCGTCCTCGTCGGGGACGAAGTCGGCGAGGATCTTCGCCCCCGCCGTCGTGCGGATGCCGCGCGTATAGATGTTGTCCTTGAGCGCGATCGGAATCCCGTGGAGCGGCCCCAGGTAGTAGCCGGCGCGGATCATGCGCTCCGTGGCCTGGGCCACCTCGCGCGCCTGGGGCGCGCACACGGTGATGTACGCGTTGAGCGTCGCGTTGACGGCCCCGATGCGCTGGAGCACCGCCTCGGTCAGCTCCACGGGCGACAGCTCCCGCCGCTCGAGGCGGGGGGCGGCCTGAGCGATCGTCAGGTTCAGCAGGTCAGCCTGCGCCATCTCATCCCTCCTCGCGCTCAGGGAAGCGCGTGACCGGCAGCACGCCCCGCCGGGCGCCCTCCGCCATCTTCCGGTTCAGCTCGTTGGCGGCCGCGATCAGCCCCGAGAGCGGGGCGACGAGCTTGTCGCGGCGCGCGGGCGGCAGCGGCAAGTCGGCGAGGACACACAGGCGCTCGACGGTCTCCTTCGTTACGGGCGCGTCCTTCTTCATCGCTTCTGGCTCCTCCTTTGGCGGGCGTGCTCGTCTCAGACGCCGAGATACTCGGCGATGACGCGGGGGTCGCTGAGGCCGTCCGGCCCCAGCTCCTCGGTGATCTGCCCCTTCAGCATCGTGTACGCGCGGTGGGCGAACTCGCGCGCGAAGTCGAGGTTCTGCTCGACGAGGATCATGGTCACGCCGAGGCGCGTGTTGATACCGATCAGCTGGCTCAGGATCTCGTCCACGATGGACGGCTGGATCCCCTCGGTCGGCTCGTCCAGCAGCAGGACCTTCGGGTCGCCGATGAGCGTCCGGGCGATCGCGAGGATCTGCTGCTCGCCGCCGGACAGGCTCCCGCCCCGCTGGTCGAGCCGCTCGCCGAGCCGGGGGAAGACCTCGAGCAGCTCGGCCACCCGCGCCGACGCCCGCGGCCGGCCGATGGCGCCCATCGTCAGGTTCTCCCGCACCGTGAGGCCGGGGAAGATCTCGCGTCCCTGGGGCACGTAGCCGATGCCGAGTCGGGCCCGCGCGTGCGGCGGCAGGCGCGTAATGTCGCGATCGAGCAGCCGGATCTGTCCCCGCCGACAGCGGAGAAATCCCATGAGGGCGCGCAGCAACGCGGTCTTCCCGACCCCGTTCCGGCCGATGATGACGACCCGCTCCCCGGCCCCCGCGCGGAGCGAGACCCCGCCCAGGACCGGCACGCTCCCGTAGCCCGCGTGAATGCCGTCAGCCTCGAGCACGCCGGCGCGTCCCCAGATAGATGTCGCGGACGGTCGCGTTGTCGCGGATCTCGTCCATGCTGCCCTCGGCCAGGACGGCGCCCCGGTGGAGCACCGTGACGGTGGCCGCGAGCTGGCGGACGAAGTCCATGTCGTGCTCGACGACGACCACGGTCGCCCGCCGGTTGATCTCGCGCACGAGGCCGGCCGTCCGCCGCGCCTCGGCGCGGGTCATCCCCGCCGTGGGCTCGTCCAGGAGGATGAGCTCCGGCTCCGCCGCCAGCACCATCCCGATCTCGACCCACTGCCGGTCGCCGTGCGAGAGGTGCGCGACCGTCGCCTCGCGGCGCTCGCCGAAGCCGACCTGGGCGAGGGCGCGCTCGACCGCGGCACCGGCCGCCGCCCGCCCGTGGCGGAAGTTCGCCGCGAGCCACA
>QHRX01000224.1 GCA_003221455.1 Candidatus Rokuibacteriota bacterium | reverse complement strand
GGCTGGCTCTGGCCGGAAGCCGTCCGGCAGCGGCGAGGTCTTCGTGGCGTCACGGTAGGCGCCGCATGGTGCAGAAGGCCGGTGCCTCGCTTGTGCCCGCGCCGAAGGCGCGCGTGCACGCGAAGACGGCCGCCGGAGCCTCTCGAATTGGGGAATTTTCGCTGATGCGATCGCGGCGAGCGGCCAGACCGTCGTTCTCAACGAGGGTCGGCTGCGAGACCGCGTCAGACGGGCAGATTCACACCCTGTGGACGACGGTGGAGATGTGGATACAGGCTGAGCCTCGAGCGTGACAGGCTTGGGTTGTCGTGTCGATCGCCGGCCCAAACGGACAGAGCTCACGGCGAGGGCGCGGGTTCCCGCGCCGGGGTGACGAGACCGGGGGCCCGCCCCTGAGCCTGGCGGTGCGACCGGAACCCATCGGCGCGCTTTTCCCGTTGACTTCGGTCCCGCGCGGCTCCACACTCTGGCTGACCTCCACAGTCTAGGCCGTCCGTCCTCGGGGAGCCAAGGAGGCCCCCCGGGTCCCAGGCGCTCCTGTAGTGTCCGCAGCCTCACCGCCGCCACCCAATCGGAGAACACACGCCGCATGCACGGTCGAGTGGACCACGCGCAGGCAGTCCGCCCGGGGCGACCTGGTCGGGAGCGAGACGGCCTCCGCTGCCATGCGGCAGTGGCTCAGTATCTTTCCAGATCTCCATTTCGACGTCGAGGCGACCGCGTCCTCCGGCGGCCGCGTGGTCGCGAGCTGGCGCGCCACCGCGACCAGGGCGGGCGGCGGACTGGAGACCGGCGGGTGCTCCGTCGTCTCGATCCAAGGGGAAAGAATCGTTAACGTGTGGAGCTACTGGGACAGCGACCGGATGCTACGGCACCTCTCCGAGTCCCTGCAGCGTGGGAGCGATTCCGACGTATCTGCTCATCGTCTCTCGGCAGCATCCTGACCTGTATCGCTACCTGAGGAAGCGGTTCGTCGCGGACGAGCGGGCCCAGGTCGTCTTGGACCGTCGCTGGAAGGCGGCGCCTCGGGCCGCGGCCGGCAACGGAGGCGACCGCCGGTCTCGGCCACAGGTTGACGCGGCCCTCGTCTCTCGGTCCCACGTCCTCATCACGCTCGCGTGACTGCGCCCGTCACACTACGGCGACGGCGCGTCTGAGCGGAACGGCCAAATCCTGCCGACCCCGGCTCGAGCGATGCCGTAGCGGGAAGTCGAGAGGTTCGCGGAGGGCCAGCGCGAGTCCTCCCCTCCCGCGGTCGTGTCACGCTGCGCCCACGTTCACGACACGCGCAGACTAGAGGTAGGCCTCGAAGAGGGCAAGGCGTATGGACACCAATTGGGGCGAGCGATTCACGGTCGAAGTTCGACTGATCCCGGAGAGTTCCTGGTGGTGCTGGGAGATCTGGGACACGGTGCGGGGGCAAGTGGTCGAAAGTTGCTGGGTGCGCGACTGGGTCGCCTACGACTCGCGAGAGGCTGCGCTGACGGCGGGAGAGTTCCAGCTCAGCCTCAAGTACCCCTCGCTTCCAGCCAGAAATATTCAGCGTGCCCGGAGGGTCGAGTGACAGACGGGGACTCGGATCGACGTGGGCACGACGTTGTGCGTCCAGCGCCGCGCGATGCTGCGGCAGTGTGTCGGGCGGACGAAGAGCGGCCGCCGGCAGGGGTTCGCTTGCGCGCGGCCGGGCGCCGATCGGCGTGCCTCGACCGACGTGGATAAGAGGCGGTGACGAGGCGCGAGAAGGGCGCGAGGCCGAAGAGGCCGACGGAGCCCGCCCGGCTCTTCCGACAGCCGGCCTGAACCGAGCGAAGGTCGCCTCGCCAGCGGCAAGGAAGCCCGGGAGGTTGGCGGTGGCGGCATGCGCGGAGGGTCGTCTCGCGGACCACCACGGCGCGCGCGGACGGTGTCTTCGGGAAGATCGGGCGGCGCTCCGGCGCGCCGGGGACGCGCAGCCGGCGCACCGGCCGGCAGGGGGGGAGCGCGCGGGATGCCTGGCCACGAGCGTGACGCGGCCCGGTGGGCTAGAATCGAGGCCCATGGCGAGCGACGACCAGGACCCCGAGCTCCTTCGGCACGTCTTCGAGCGGACGGAGGTGCTCCGGAAGCCGCTAACCGGGATCATCGCCGGCTACCACCTGCTGCCGTACATCCTGGTGGGGCCCGAGCACGAGCACCCGAGCCGGTCGGTCGAGGTCCGGGGGCGGATCCGTGTCTCGCCCCGGCTCGTGATCACTCCCGGCCGCGACGGGCCGACGTATGGCGAGCTGTTCGGCGAGACGGAGCTGATGGACCGGACGCTCACGATGCGCGTGTTCAGCTTCCGGTACGCCAGCCGCGTCTCGCTGGCGAACGAGGACCTGCGGATCCGCCGCCACGACCGCGACACCCGGGGGCAGGTCGAGCGGGTGCTCGAGGAGCTGACCCAGCGCGAGGTCATCAACACCGGAGTGATCCTGTCCCCGGATATCCGCTTCTACCCGGTGTCCGTCGACCGCTTCATCCGGGAGATCCTCGACCAGGAGTTCCGCGACTGACGTGCTACACTTTCTCGTGCCGTGACTGGCGCACTCTCCCGTGTCAGTGTCGTCGACCTGACGACCGTCCGCTCCGGTCCGACCTGCACGAAAATCCTGGCCGATTTCGGCGCGGACGTCGTGCGGATCGAGCGTCCGGGCGACGCCGGGCGGGACCGTGTCTACTTCGACCAGGCCGACCTCCACCGCAACAAGCGGAGCGCCGTCGTCAACCTCCAGGACCCGCGCGGCGTGGCGATCGTCAAGACCCTCGCCGCCCGCGCCGACGTCGTCGTCGAGAACTACCGGCCCGACGTGAAGCACCGCCTCGGCGTGGACTGGGAGACGCTGTCCGGGGAGAACCCTCGGCTCGTCTACGCCAGCATCTCGGGCTTCGGGCAGGAGGGCCCATACCGTGACCGGCCCGGGTACGACCAGATCGTCCAGGGTCTGTCCGGGCTCATGTGGCTCACCGGGACCGCCGAGGTGGCGCCGCTCCGGGTCGGGATTCCGATCGGGGACCTCCTGGCCGGCTACTTCAGCGCGCTCGGGGTCCTCGTCGCCCTCTTCGAGCGCGAGCACTCCGGCCGAGGCCAGTGGGTGCGGACCTCGCTGCTCGAGGCGCTCACCGGCAGCCTCTCGTTCCAGGCCGCGAAGTACCTGAACACGGGCGAGGTGCCGCCGCCCGTCGGCAACCACCATCCGCTCACGGCACCGATGGGCGTCTACCGCGCGCAGGACGGTTTCCTGAACCTAGCGGTCGGCAACGACGAGATGTTCGGGCGGTTCGCCGAGGTGCTGGGGCAGCCGGGCCTGGCGCAGGACGAGCGCTTCGCGCGCGGCCCCGCCCGGGTCCGAAATCGGCGGGCCCTCGACGAGCTCCTGCGGGCGGCGCTGGCCGCCCGGCCGGTGGCGGCGTGGGTCGAGACGCTTAACGCCGCGGGCGTCGCCTGCGGGCCGATCTATACGCTCGACCAGGTGTTCGCCGACCCGCAGGTCAGGGGTTCCGGCCTCGTACACGAGCAGGAACACCCCGCCTACGGCCAGGTGAAGGTGCTCGGGCTGCCGGTCACCCTCAGCCGGACCCCCCCGACGGTGCGCGCGCCCTCGCCGGAGCCGGGCGCCCACACCCGGGAGGTCCTCTCGGGGATCGGCTACGACACCCGCCAGATCGACGAGCTCGCGCGGGCCGGGGTCATCGAGGTCACGAAGTGACCGACATTCTCGTGCAGCCGGACGGGGCCATCGCCACCGTCGTCTTCAACCGCCCCGAGCGACGCAACGCGATCAGCCTCGCGATGTGGCAGGAGCTCGCCCGGGTCACCGAAGGCCTCGCCAAGGACGAGTCAGTCCGCGCCGTCGTCTATCGGGGCGCCGGCACCGAGGCGTTCGCGGCGGGGGCGGACATCTCGGAGTTCCAGGAAAACCGCAAGGACCGGGCGAGCGCCATCCGCTACAACGAGCAGACGGACGCCGCCTACAAGGCGATTCGCGGCTGCCCCAAGCCGACGGTCGCCATGGTCTACGGGTTCTGCATGGGCGGCGCGATGGCGATCGCGATGGCCTGCGACCTCCGCTTCGCCGCCGAGGGGGCGAAGTTCGGGATCCCGGCGGCGAAGCTCAACATCATCTATCCCGCCGACGCGGTGGCGCAGCTCGTGGCGCTCGTGGGCCCCGCCTACGCGAAGGATATCCTCTACTCGGCCCGCGCTCTCGACGCGGCCGAGGCGCTCGCCCTCGGCTTCATCCAGCGGCTCCTGCCGAAGGAGGACCTCGAGCGTGCGACGTACGAATACCTCCGGACGGTCGCGGCGAACGCGCCGATGTCTGTGCGCGGCTCGAAGGTGATGATTCAGTCGATCCTGGAGGGCCTCACGGAGACGCATCGCACCCGGCTGCGCCAGCTCGCGCTCGAGGTCTTCGAGAGCGAGGACTACAAGGAAGGGACCCGCGCGTTCCTGGAGAAGCGCCCGCCGAGGTTCCAGGGGCGGTAGTGCGCTTCGCGTTCCTCACCTCCACCCCGCTCTCCGTGACGGAGGGCAGCGGCACCTTCGTCGGCCTCGACACGCTCGCGGCCGGCCTGACCGCGGCGGGCCACGAGGTCCTCATCCGCCCGCTCCGGATTCGGACGCGCTTCCACACGCTCGACCGGTACCTCTACAACGTCGGCGTCGCCTGGGCGTCCCCGGTCGCGGACGTGGTCGTGGGCGTCGACCTCGACGGGTTTCTCTTGGCGCGCGGGCGGGCGGGGCGGTACGTCGTCAGCCTGAAGGGGATCATCGCCGATGAGCTCCGGCATGAGGGTGGGCTCACGCGGGCGCTGCTTCGGCGCCAGGCCCGATGGGAGCGGCTGAACGTCGCGCGGGCCGACCGCGTGATCGTCCCGAGCGAATACTCCGCCTGGGTGGCGCACCGCGAGTACGACGTGCCGCGGGACCGGATCGCCGTCGTGCCCGAGCCGATCGACCTCGACGAGTGGGCCCGCCGACTCGGCGCCGTCGAACGGCGGCCGTCGGACCGGCCCGTCGTCCTCTCGGTCGGCCGGATGTATCCGCGCAAGCGCTTCGGCGACCTCCTGAGCGCCGCGCGGCTTCTCAGGGACCGAATCCCTGGCGTCCAGGTGCGCGTCGTAGGGTCGGGACCGGAGTGGGGGCGGGTCCGCGCGCTCCGCGAGGCGCTGGGGCTCGGCGATACCGTGGTGCTTCTCGGCGAGGTGTCCCGGAGCCGGCTCACCGCCGAGTACGCTAGCGCGGACTGCTTCTGTCTGCCCTCTGTCCAGGAAGGGTTCGGGATCGTCTTCGCCGAGGCGATGGCGGCCGGGCTCGCCGTGGTGGCCTGCCGGGCGGCCGCTGTTCCCGAGGTCGTGATCGACCGCCGTACGGGCTTGCTCGTCAATCCGGGGAGCCCGGAGGAGCTGGCGATGGCGCTCGAGACGCTGCTCACGAATCAGGGGCTGCGGAAGGATCTCGGCGAGGGCGGCCGGGAGTGGGTTGGGCGGTTCGCCCGGGACCGGGTCGCCGCGAGGTTTGTCGAGGCGGCGCTCGGATGATGGCCGGCCGGGAGCTCGCGTACACGACGCGTCGGTTTTCGTTCGCGGCGGCCCACCGCTATCACGTGGAGGGATGGAGCGCGGAGGAGAACCGGCGTGCCTTCGGCGAGCTCGGGGGCGTACATGGTCACAACTACACGCTCGACGTGACGATCCGTGGGCCCATCGATCCTGAGACGGGGATGGTCATCGACCTCGGCGGGCTCAAGCGGATCGTCGGTGAGACGGTGGTGGAACGTTTCGACCACGCCGACCTGAACGCCGACCCCCTCTTTCGGGGGCGGGTGCCGACGACCGAGAACCTCGCCATCGTGACGTGGGAGCTGCTCGCGCCGAAGCTTGGCGTCGACCGGCTCTGGCAGATCCGGGTGTGGGAGGACCCCACGCTCTATGTCGATTACCGGGGCGTGTGATGGTTGAGGTGACGCGCGTCTATCACTTCAGCGCGGCTCACCGGCTCGCCAACCCCGCTCTGCCGGTCGAGCGCAACGTAGCGCTCTATGGAGACTGCCACCGCCCCCACGGCCACAACTACTACCTCGAGGTCACCGTGGCCGGGCGTCCCGACCCCGTGACGGGCATGGCGGTGGATCTCGCGAGGCTGGATGATGCGGTGAACGGCTCCGTGGTCGCCGAGGTGGATCACCGCGCGCTCGAGGAGGTTCCAGCCCTCCGTGGCGTCATCACGACCGGCGAGAGCCTCGCGCGCGCGGTCTGGCGAATTCTGGTGCCGGCGCTGCCGGCAGAGTCCCTTCGGCGGGTCGCCGTCGTCGAGACGGCGAAGAACCGGTTCGAATACGAGGGCGGAGAAGGATGATCGAAAGGCTGATCGAGCAGCTTCTGAAAGAGCTCGGCGAGGACGCGCGCCGCGAAGGACTTGAGAAGACCCCGGAACGCGTCGCGAAGGCGCTGACCTACCTCACGTCCGGCTACGCCAAAAACGTGAAGGAGATCCTCAACGACGCCATGTTCGTCGAGAACTACGACGAGATGGTCATTGTGAAGGACATCGATTTCTTCAGCCTGTGCGTGCCATCGAAGCAAGTCGTGAACGCGGTCGGGGGAGCGAAGCCGGCGCGGCTCGTGAAGATCGGCGATCGCCTGTGGACGCTCGAGCGCGGCTATCTCAAGGAGACAGTCGTCACCCAGGTCACGTCACACAAGACTCGCGAGATCGTCGAGGTGACAACTACCGGCAGCGGCGGCTTCAAAGTCACGCCCGACCACCCGATGATGACCGAGTCGGGTTGGGTAGAAGCCCAGCACCTCGAGCCGGGGATGAAGGTGGAGTGGATCAACTCGAAGTCGCTCTGTCGCAAACCGTATGAGCCGCAACCGGGCTACGCGCTGGGCTACGTCCTCGGCGCGGTCGCGGCGGACGGAAGCATCCAGGAGGGCCGCCGCATCGCGCTCATCGTCAGAGACCGGAGCTTTGCGGAGAAGTACCGTGCGATGCTGACGGAGGCCTTCCCGGGTTGCGCCTCCGAGATCGAAGCGGTCAGTGTACCATCGGGGTTCTTGCGGCGTGAAATACCGATGTTCCGCGTACGCACCGTGTCCCGCGCAATCGGCGAGAAGCTCTGCCGCTGGCTTGGCGTGTCAGAGAACGGATCGAGGAGCAAGACCGCGTCGTTCCAGTTCCCGCGCGTCGTCACGTCGTCTCGGGACATGATGCAGGGCTTCCTCGATGGGTACTGCGATGGCGACGGATACGTGACCTACAAAGCCGGGGCGGGCAGGGCGATCATCAGTTCAAACCGGAAGTTCCTATCGGCGCTTGCGGAGTATCTCCAGACGCCGCTGGCCAAGACTGGAACGGACTGCGCCCGGGTCTACGTCTCCAGCCGGTGGGATCAGCCCGGGTGGTTTGGCAAGCACGGGTTCCGCCAGCAGAGCGAGTTCTACGTACCGGTCGACGGCGCGTACGCTACGGTCACGAACGTACGGCGCCTGCCCAAGGCCTTCAAGCCGCATACCGTCTATAGCATCAAGTGCGAGCCATACCCATCGTTCCTCATAGCAGGACATTTGGCGCACAATTGTGAGCATCATCTCATCCCATTTTTTGGCAAAGCTCACGTCGCCTACATGCCGCACCAGAGGATCGTCGGGCTCTCGAAGATCCCGCGGCTCGTCGAGATGTTCAGCCGCCGGCTCCAGGTGCAGGAACGGCTCACGACGCAGATCGCCAACACGCTGAACGAGGTGCTCCAGCCGCGCGGGGTTGCGGTCGTGATGGAAGCGATCCACCTCTGCATGCTGATGCGCGGGGTGGAGAAGCAGAACTCGAAGGCGGTCACGTCGGCGATGCTCGGCGCCTTCCGCGACCGGCCCGAGACGCGAGCGGAGTTCATGGAGCTGATCAAGTCGGGGCGGGGGCTCCAGCTGTGACGGACGCGCGGCGGGCGCTCGAGGGGCGGGTCGCGCTCGTCACGGGCGCCGGCCGCGGGCTCGGGCGGGCGGTCGCGCTTGCGCTGGCGGCCGAGGGAGCGGCGGTCGCGCTGGCCGCGCGCTCGGAGGCGGAGCTCGCCGCCACCGCCGCCGAGATCGACCGGAGCGGCGGTCGGGCGCGAGCCGTGCCCACGGACGTCACCTCCGAGAGCGCGATCGAGACCCTCGTCCGGGAGACGCTCGCGGCATTCGCGCGCGTCGACGTTCTGGTGACGGCGGCGGGCACGGCCGTGTTCGGGCCCGTCGCCGACGGCAAGACCGCGGACTGGGACGCGATGCTCGCCGTCAACCTGCGCGGGGTGATGCTGACCTGCCGCGCGGTCGTGCCGGTGATGGTGCGGCAGGGGTCGGGCACGATCATCAACGTGGCGTCGATCGCGGCGGCGCGGGCGATCCCGGGCGCGGCCGCCTACGGCGCGAGCAAGGCCGGAGTCGTCGCCTGGAGCCGCGGGCTCGCCGAGGAGCTGCGGGGCGCCGGGGTTCGGGTCGGCGTGCTCCTGCCTGGCGCCATCGACACGCCGCTCTGGAACGCGACCGCCAGCGCCCCCGACCGGGCGAAGATGCTCCGGCCCGAGCAGGTCGCGGCGGCGGTCGTGCTGATGGCGACCCTGCCCGCGGGCGCCGCGCTCGAGGAGCTGACCCTCCTGCCCGCGGGGGGTATTCTATGATAAAGTGCAATCGACGGGGGTGTTGACCCCGGAAGGGTGACAGGAGGTTCGCGCATGATCACGCTGACCCAAACGGCCGCCAAGAAGGTCTCCGACCTGCGCCTCGAGGAGGGCAAGCCCGAGTCGGGCCTGCGCATCCGCGTGGTCGGCGGCGGGTGCTCGGGGATGTCGTACGAGCTCGGGTGGGAGGACGAGGCTGGAGCGGGCGACAGCGTCGTCGAGAGCAACGGCGTCAAGCTGTACGTCGATCAGCACAGCGCGCCGTACCTCACGGGCAGCGAAATCGACTTCGTCGAGACCGACATGATGGGCGCCGGCTTCGCGGTCAAGAATCCGAACGTGAAGTCAAGCTGCGGCTGCGGCCAGTCCCACCAGTTCTAGGCGGTGCGCGTGGCGGTCCGCTTCTTCGCCCGCTACCGGGAAGCGACGGGCCGGGAGCGGCTCGAGCTCGAGCTCCCCGACGGCGGTACCGTGGAAGCGGCGTGGGCGGCGGTGGTGGGCCGCCATCCCGAGCTCGCCCGATACCGTCCCTTCACGCTCTTCGCCATCGGCAACGACTACGTCGACCCCGACCAGACGCTCCGTCCCGGCGACGAGCTGTGTGTCTTTCCCCCCGTCAGCGGAGGCGGCGGCTAGTGGAGACGGGCGACCTCTACCGGATCGTCGAAGAGCCGCTCTCGCCCGACGCTGTCGCCGGATCCGTGGGCAATCCCGCCGCCGGCGGTATCGTCATCTTCTCGGGCGTCGTGCGTAACGAGAAGGACGGGCGTCCGGTCAAGTACCTCGAGTACGAGGCCCACGCCCCGATGGCCGAAGCCAAGCTGCGCGAGATCGGCGCCGAGGTGCGCCGCCGGTGGCCGAGCGTCAAGGCGGTGGCGATCCTGCACCGGATCGGACGGCTCGAGATCGGCGAGTCGAGCGTCCTGATCGCCGTCTCCGCCGCCCACCGCCGGGAGGCCTTCGAGGCCTGCCACTACGCGATCGACACGCTGAAGCAGACGGTGCCGGTGTGGAAGAAGGAGCACTTCGAGGACGGAGAGGTCTGGGTGGGCCTGCAGGGCGGGTAGCCGGGTGATCGCCGGCGTCCGCGACACGATTCGCCGCCACGCGATGCTCGCTGGCGGCGAAGCTGTCTTGGTGGCGGTGTCGGGCGGCCCGGACTCCGTCGCGCTGCTCTGGGCGCTCGAGGCGCTCGCGGGCGAGCTTCGGCTTCGACTCTCGGTCGTCCACGTGGACCACGGCCTCCGGCCCGACTCGGCCGACGACGCGGCCTTTGTCGCGGCTCTCGCGCGAAGCCGCGGCCTGCCGGTCGCGGTGGAAGGAATCACGATCGCGCCCGGCGGCTCGCTCGAGGCTCGCGCCCGCGAGGCGCGCTACGCGGCGCTCTTGCGGCACGCCACGCGCCTGGGCGCCGACCGCGTCGCCCTTGGCCACACCGCCGACGACCAGGCGGAGACGGTGCTGATGCGCCTGCTCGAGGGCGCCGGGCCGCGCGGCCTCGCGGGGATCCCGCCCTTGCGCGGCGTCTTCATCCGGCCGCTGATCGAGACGCGGCGGTCCGAAGTCCTGGGGGCGCTGACCGTCGCCGGCCTCGCGTGGCGCGAGGACCCATCGAACCGCGACCTCAAGTTCCTCCGGAACCGGATCCGGCACGAGCTCCTGCCGTTCCTGGCCGCCACCTACAACCCCGCGATCGTGACCGCGCTCAACCGTGCGGCGGCACTGACCCGCGGCCTGCTGGGGGAGCTCGCGACCGTGGCGGCGCGCGAGCTCGCGGCGGGCGCCGTCGGGGGCCAGGACGAGGTCGTGCTCGCGCGATCGCGACTGGCGGCGCTCCCCGGCGAGGTCGCGGCCGAGGTCCTCCGGCTCGCCGCCGAGCGGCTCGGAGGCGCCGTGCCGCTCCGCAGCTGGGCGCACCGGGGGCTCCGGCGTGTCCTCGGCGATCCCCCGCCCCGCCGTCCCTTGCGCGTCGGCTCCGTCACGGTCGAGGTGAGCGGCGACCACGTGCGCGTGGCCCGCGGGCCGCGCCCGCGGCTCGTCCCGCGACCGCTCGCCGTCCCCGGACTCACGCCCTTCCCCGAGCTCGGGCGAGGGCTCGCGGCGCGAGTCTTCGAGCGTCCGCCCGATTACGCGCCGCCGCGCGAGCCGGAACGCGTCGCGTTCGACGCGGACCGACTCGGGCAGCCGCTCGGAGTGCGCGGCCGCCGAGCCGGCGACCGCTTCGTGCCCTTTGGCGCCCCGGGCCCGCGGCGGCTCAAGTCCTTCCTGATCGACCTCGGCATCCCGCGCTGGGAGCGTCTGAGCCTACCGCTGGTCCTCGCCGGCGACGAGATCGTCTGGGTGGTCGGCGTGCGCCGCGCCGCCGTCGCGCCCGTCACGGCCGCGACCCGCCGGGTGCTCGAGATCGCGGTCATCCCTCTGGCGGAGGACGGGACCCGCGGGGTAACATCGGGGCCCGGAGGCCCGCCATGATCCTCGTCCTGCTGGCCCTGTTCCTCGTCGCGCCCGCGCCCGCCCAGACGCGCGACCCCACGGGCATCCTCCGCGCGATGGAGGACGCCTTCGCGTCGGTCGCGGACCACGCGATGCCCGCGGTCGTCAACGTCACCACCACGCCGCGCAAGACGCCGACCGCCGGTGGCTCCGGCCACGAGCCGTCGGAGCGCTTCCGCGAGTTCTTCGGCCCCGAGTTCTACGATCGCTTCTTCAAGCGG
>QHRX01000309.1 GCA_003221455.1 Candidatus Rokuibacteriota bacterium | reverse complement strand
GCCGTACCAGCTGAGGATTTCCTGTACCCGGTCACTCATATGCGACTCCCTGGCCGCTCAGTGGCGGCCCGCCACAAACTCTTCCGCCCGCACGACGTCGTCCCGGCTTCCGATCACGACGGGGACACGCTGATGCGGAGAGGTGGGGTGGATGTCCAGGATGCGTTCACTGCCCGTGCTCGCCTTGCCTCCGGCCTGCTCGACCAGGAAGGCCATCGGCGCCGCTTCGTACTGGAGCCGGAGCTTCCCCGACGATTTGGCGTCCTCGCCGGCCTCGGCCGGGTAGAGGAAGATGCCACCCTCGAGGAGGGTGCGGTGGAGGTCCGCGACCATGGAGCCGACGTACCGCGCCGTGTACGGGCGGCCGGTGGCCCGGTCGGGCGCCCGCAGGTAGTCGACGAACCTGAGGATCCCCGGCTGCCAGACCGGCGCGCGCGCCTCGTTGACGCTGTAGATGTGACCGCGGCTCGGGATCTGGATCTTTTCGTGCGAGCGAATGAACTCGCCGATGGTCGGCTCGAGCGTGAACGCGTCCACGCCATCGAACCTCGACGTGAACGGCGTCGTCGGGACGATCTTCAGATGGTCGGCGCCGCGCCCCTGCTTCGGCCGGATCGAGAAGATCGTCCCGACGACGCCGTTCACGTCGAGGTTCGATGACCCGTCGACGGGATCGAAGCAGACGACGTACTTCGCCTGGGCGCAGCGGTCGGGGAGATGCAGCGGCTCGTCCATCTCCTCGGAGACCATGCCGCAGACGAGGTGGCTGGCCTCGAGCGCCTGCACCATCACATCGTTGGCCCAGAGGTCGAGCTTCTTGACGACCTCGCCCTGGACGTTGATGCCGCCGGTGGTGCCGAGCCGGCCGCCCAGCGCGGCATGGGCGAGCTCGCGGGCGACGAGCTTGCCGGCGACCGCGAGCTGGCCCAGCACGATGGCCAGGTCGCCCGTCGGGGCCGCCACCGCTCGGAGATGCTGTGACAGAGACACTGCGACGTCGTTCATGCGTCGCGCCCGCCGGCAAGACCCCGGGCCGCCGGCCGATCGACGAGCCACACCACGTCCGGGCTTAGGCGCTGGGACGGCAATCGCTCGGGGTCAGACGGGCCCTCGAGCACCGCCACGAGCGTCAAGGCCTTTTCGGCGCCCGCAACGACGACGCGGATCGCGCGCGCAACGTTGATGATCGGGAAGGTAAGCGTGACGCGATCGGCGCGGGGCTTCTCCGCGTGGTTCGGCACGACCCACCGGTGCGGCTCGCGGAGGGCCTCGGTGTGCGGGAACAGCGAGGCGGTATGCCCGTCGGCCCCCATGCCGAGCAGGATCAGATCCAACGGGGGCGGCGGCCCGTCCGCGGGAACGCCGAGCGCCCGGGCGATCTCGAGCTGGTACTCGAGGGCGACGGCGTCGCAGTCCGGCCGGTCGGCCTGGATCCGGTGGATTCTCTCGGGCGGCAGGGCGAGCTTGAAGAGCAACGCCGCCGCCGCCATCCCGTAGTTCGAGTCCGGGTGCTCGGCCGCCACCGCGCGCTCGTCGCCCCAGAAAAACTCGACCCGCCCCCAGTCCACGGCCTCGCGGTGCTCCGGCTCGGCGAGCAGCTCGTAGACGCGGCGGGGTGTCGAACCGCCGGCGAGCGCGACGGTGAAGCGTCCGCGGGCGGCGACCGCGTGTTGAGAGAGATGGACGAACTCGCGCGCGGCGGCACGACTCAGCTCCTCGGCATCGGCGAACACGCGAACCTCGCCCCGAGGACGGTTCACAGCACAGCCTCCGCCATCGTCCGCGCAAGGGCAACGCTCGACTCGAACAGGCGGTCGCGGGCGCGATCCGTGAGCCGCTCGGCAGAGACGGCGACGCGGCCGGCGGCCTGGAGCTCGAACCGGAACGTGACCGGCCGGCCGTCGACGCGCGTGACGATCCGGACCGTGCGGATGTCCGGCTCGCCCTCGGGGTGCCGCCGGATCTCGACACGAGGCCTACCATGGGGCCACTCGAAGGACCAGGAGACTCCGGGCCCTGGCAGCAACTTACCGCCGCGGGGGACCCACCCGAGGCGGAGCGCGAGCCACCCGCTGAGCAGCCACGCCTGCGTTAGCGCGTGCGGTCCGTGTTCGATATGCACCTCCTCGATCCCTTCGAGCGCTCCCGGAGCAAGAGTCGGATCGAGGGACTGCGCGATGATGCGCCGCCACAGCTTAGCGCGGCGCCACGCGAGGTCGGATGCCACCTGCCGTCCGGAGCCGCTCACCCAGGTGGCGGTGACGACGAGCTGCCGGAGCGGGTCGGCCCAGGCGGCACTGTCATAGATGACCTGATCGGCGAGCTCAGCGAGCTGGCTGAACAGCTCTCCCGCGAGCGGAGGCGCCTCAGGGCTCGCCCACCAGAGGGAGGTCGGCAGGTCCCCGAGCAGCACGGCGCGCGCGACCGAGGCCAGCCGCGGAGTCCCGGGACCGCCCGCGCCGATGATCACGAGCTCGCCACATATCTGCAGCGAGGAACCGCGGATGCAGCCCTGGAGCGCTATCGAGGCCTCGATCCCCGCCGACTGGTTCGCTGGGTCGACGACGAGGAGGAGGGCGCGGGTGGGGTAGTGCGGCACGATCTGCGCGACCTCCCGCTCGAGCCCGGCCCGCTCTCGCTCGGAGCGGCAGACGGCGATGAGGTTGCCCATCAGCGCCCGCGTGGTCTGCTCCTCGCGGCGGCCGCCGGGATGCTGCCAAGGGCGGGCCAGCTCGCGCTCGATCGCGGCGAGGCTCACGAAGCGGGATTCGCTGGCCACGAGGGTGGTCACAGCGTTCTCCAGCGCCGCCCGTCGCTCTCGATGAGCCGGTCGGCTTCGATCGGCCCCCAGGTTCCAGCCGCGTATTCGGGCACGTACCGCGTTCGGCTCGCCTCCCAGGCGTCCAGGACGCCCCCGATCCAGGCCCACGACGCCTCGACCGCGTCCCGCCGCATGAAGAGCGTCGCGTCCCCGGCCATGACGTCGAGGAGCAGCCGCTCGTAGGCCTCGGGCGAGCTGTCGCCGAACGTGGCGCCATAGTGGAAGTCCATCTTCACGGGATAGATGCGCACCTTGGGGCCGGGCAGCTTCGACGACAGCCGCAGCGAGAACCCCTCGTCGGGCTGGATCCGGAGGGTGAGCACGTTCGGCTCGAGCAGCTCGTCCCGGTTCGTGTTGAACAGGATCTCGGGCACGGGCTTGAAGTAGATCGCGGCCTCGCTGGCGCGCTTCGGCAAGCGCTTGCCGGTCCGGATGTAGAACGGCACCCCCGCCCACCGCCAGTTGTCGATGAGGACCTTCAGGGCGACGTACGTCTCGGTCGTCGAGTCGCGACGAACGCCGTCTTCGCGACGGTAGCCGGGGACGTCTTCGCCATGGTAGTAGCCCGGCCCGTACTGTGCGCGCACGACCTGCTTGTCGACGTCCGCGCCCGCGACCGGGCGCAGGCACCGCAGCAGGTTGAGCTTGCCGTCACGGATGTTCTCGGCGGCGAGCGACCACGGGGGCTCCATGGCGATCATGGCCAGCACCTGGAGGATGTGGTTCTGCACCATGTCCCGGCAAGCCCCGGCTTCCTCGTAGTACCCGGCGCGGGTGCCAACGCCCTCCTCCTCGGCCACCGTGAGCTGAACGTGATCGATGTACTTCGAGTTCCAGAGCGGCTCGAGCACCGAATTGGCGAAGCGCAGGACCAGCAGGTTCTGCACGGTCTCCTTTCCGAGGTAGTGATCGATCCGGAAGATCTGCGATTCGTCGAACGCACGCGCCAGGACTTCGTTGATCGCCCGGGCGCTCGCGAGGTCCCGGCCCACCGGCTTCTCCACGATGATGCGGGAGATCGGTCCCTCGCGCGGGTCGGCTACGAGCCCGGCCGCCTGGAGCTGGTCGACGCAGGTGGCGATCAGGCTCGGCGGGATCGACAGATAGAACACGCGGTTCCCGGGTATGCCGAACTCGGTCTCGATCTTTTCGAGCCGGCGCTTGAGCTCCGCGTACGCCTGCGGGTCGGCGAAGGAGCCCGGCGCGTAGAACAGCGAGCGAGCGTACTCGGCCCAGTGCGCGTCCGCGACCGGACGGCGCGAGAATCGCTGGATCCCGTCGCGGGCGAACGCGGCGAACGACGAGTCGTCCAGTTCGTTGCGGGCGAACCCGACGACGGCGAAGTTGGCGGGCAGCACGCCATCGAGCGACAGGTTGTAGAGCGCCGGGAGCAGCTTGCGGGCGCTCAGGTCGCCGGCGCCCCCGAAGATGACGAGCGTACACGGCTGCGGGATCAGAGACGCCGACAGCCCGGCCGTGAGGGGGTTCTGCGCGATCACGTCCGCCATGAGGCCGTCTTCGCGCTACGCTTTCTTCACCGCGTGGCCCCCGAAGGCATTGCGGAGCCCGGCGAGCATCTTGTCGGCGAACGATTCCTCCTGGCGAGACCGGAAGCGCGTGTAGAGAGAGGACGTCAACACCAGGGCGGGCACGTCCTTCTCGATCGCGTCGAAGACGGTCCAGCGCCCCTCCCCGGAGTCCTCGACGTACCCCTTGATCTTGTCGAGCCGCGGGTCGTCCTTGAGGGCAGACGCCGCGAGCTCCAGCAGCCAGGAGCGGACGACGCTGCCGTGCATCCACAGCTCGGCGATCATCGGCAGGTTGAGCTTGAAGTCGCTCTTGCTCAGGAGCTCGAAGCCCTCGGCGTAGGCCTGCATCATGCCGTACTCGATGCCGTTGTGGATCATCTTGACGTAGTGGCCGGCGCCGGCCGAGCCCATGTAGGCGTACCCGTCTTCGGGGGCGAGCGTC
>QHRX01000310.1 GCA_003221455.1 Candidatus Rokuibacteriota bacterium | reverse complement strand
GTCGTGTCCCGCGCGGACGAGCTCTTCGCGGTCCCCGCGACATCGACCTGCGGATAGTAGATCCCCCGGACCTGCGCCACCACCGCCTCGGCTTGCGCGAGGGTCGCCCGGGCGCTCGCCAGCGTCGGGCTGCCCGTCAGGGCGAGGGCGATCGTCTCGTTGAGTTGCGGTGAGCGGAACAGTTCCCACCATTGGCGGGCGACCGCGGTCTCGGTCACGAACCGTTGCTCGATGTCCGTCCCGCCCGGTGGCGGAAGGGCCACCGGCTCCCTGGTGTAGCCGGTGGCCGCCGGCGCCGGCGGCCGCGTAAAGTTCGGCCCGACGGCGCAGCCAGCGAGCAGCAGCCCCGCGACGGCGCCCCAGGCGGCCGCGCGGCGGCCCCGCCCGCGCGGGCGGGGTCGCTCGCGCGGCGGCTCGGCCGACGCACACGACGTCACGCTCGCCCCCGGTGGGCGGCTACTCATAGCGGAGCGCTTCGATCGGGTCGAGGTGCGCCGCCTTGCGCGCCGGATAGTAGCCGAAGAAGACCCCGACGGCCGCCGAGAACACGAACCCGCCGACGATCGCCGCCGGCGACACCAGGGTCGGCCACCCAGCGACCGCGGAGAGCACCTCGGAGACGCCGACGCCGACGACAATGCCCGCGGCCCCACCGGCCGCGCTCAAGAGCACGGCCTCGGTCAGGAACTGCAACAGCACGTGCCCGCGCCGGGCCCCGATGGCCCGGCGGATGCCGATCTCGCGCGTGCGCTCGGTGACGGACACGAGCAGAATGTTCATGATGCCGATCCCGCCGACGAGGAGCGAGATCGAGGCGACGGCGGCGAGCAACAGCGCCATGATGCGGTTGCTGCTCTCGCGCGTCTCGGCGAGCTGGCGCAGGTTGCGGACGTCAAAGTCGTTGAGCGCCCCCGGCTGAATGTGATGGCGCGCCTGCAGCGCCTCCGTGACCTGGCGGATGGCCGCCGGCACGAGCTCGGCGGCGCGCGCTTGCACGAAGATCGCGTTGACCTTGCCGGTGAGGCGCGCTTGCATCCCGAAGGGGTTCACCGGCGGGGGGTAGAGCTGGGTGTTCGTCGTCTGCGTCTGGCTGGGCGTGGCGACCCCCAGCACCCGCTGCTCGGCGGTCATGAACGGGATCATCACGATGTCGTCCTGGTCGTGGCCCCAGGCGCTTTGCCCCTTGGCCGCCAGCACCCCCACCACGCGCAGGGGGAACCCCTTGGCGAGGATGGTGGCGCCGACGGGGCTTTCCTCGGCGCCGAAGAGCTGCTGGGCCACGGTGTGGCCGAGCAGCGCGACCAGCGCCGCGCTCTGCTCGTCGGCCTCCGTCAGCCCGCGGCCCTCCTCGATCTGCCAGTTGGCAACCGTCAGATACGCGGGCGTGACGCCCTGGATGTTCGTGCTCCAGTTCTGGTGCCCGTACGCCACCTGGCCGACCTGGCGCGCCATGTAACTCACCCGTTCCACGGCCGGCGCCGCGCGCGGAATGGCCGCGGCGTCCTCCACGGTGAGGGCCGACGCGCTGCCCGATCCCGCGCGCACCCCGTTCGCCGTCGTCGCGCCCGGCACGACGACGAGCAAGTTGGTGCCGAGACCTTGGATTTCCTTCTCGACCGCGGCGTTCGCGCCCTGGCCCACGGCCACCATGGCGATGAGCGCGGCCACGCCGATGAAGACGCCGAGCATGGTGAGCACGGACCGAAGCGTATTGCGCGCGATCGCTTGCGCCGCCGCCGAGAGCGTCATCACCGCAAACGCCCAGGACGCGCCGAGCCGCGCGGGGGCGGGCTCGTCCACGACGCCGGCCCCGTGTCCCTTCCGGCCGACCGCCGCGGCCCCCGGCCGGGTGGCGCGCGCGACGTTCCCGGCGACCGGCTCGTCCGAGACGATCCGACCATCCCGCATGGTCACGATGCGGTCCGTGGCGGCGGCCACGGCCGGGTTGTGCGTCACGACGACGATCGTGACCCCCTGCTCGCGATTGAGGGACCGGAGCACGTCCATGATCTCGTCCGACGTGCGCGAATCGAGATTCCCGGTCGGCTCGTCGGCGAGGATGACGCTCGGACCGTTGACGAGCGCGCGGGCGATCGCGACCCGCTGCTGCTGTCCCCCCGAGAGTTGAGTGGGCGTGTTGCGCGCGCGGTCGCCGAGCCCCAACCCGCCGAGCGTCTCAGCCGCTCGCGCCCGGCGCCGGGACCGGCGGTCGGGGCCGCCCTCTGCGTAGAAGAGGGGCAGGGCGACGTTCTCGAGGGCGCTCGCGCGCGCGAGCAGGTTGAAGTTCTGGAAGACGAACCCGATTCTTGCGCTGCGTATCCGCGCGAGGTCGGGTTCCGAGAGTTCCGCCACGTCGACCCCTTCGAAGAGGTACTGGCCCCCCGACGGACGATCCAGGCAGCCCAGGATGTTCATCAAGGTCGTCTTGCCCGATCCGGAGGCGCCCATGAGGGCTAGGAATTCACCCGCCTCGACGGTGAGGGAGAGACCGTCGAGCGCTCGCACGGAGATGTCGCCGACGTGGTAGACCCTCGTGAGGTCCCGCACCTCGATGACGATCCGGCCCATCTATCGACCCCCGACGCGGAAGAGACGGAACGGCGTTGACGGCGCCGGCCCCTTGGCGCCGGCGTCCGCGTCGGACGTCACCTCGGACACAATGACAGGGTCCCCCTCGTGCAGGGCCCCAGCGAGCACCTCGGCAGAGGTGCCGTCAGTCAGCCCGACCGAGATCGGGACCGCCACCGGCGCGCCCGCGCGGAGCACCCACACCCGCCCGCGCGAGGAGGCGTCGGCCGCGCTCGCGGCGCGGGGCGCGACAGTCGCGGCCGCGGCCCCGCGGTGAGCGGGCTTGACCGCCCCGAGCCCGTGCCCCCGAAACCGCAGGGCCTGCTCCGGCACCGTCAGGACGTTCTCCCGCTGGGTCTTGATAATCCGCGTGGTCGCCGTCATCCCGGGTCTCAGCAAACCCTCGCGGTTGTCGACGCTCACCACCACGTCGTAGGTGACCACGTTCTGCACGGTGACCGGCGCCTGGCGCGCTTGCCTGACCCTGCCCTCGAAGGGGCGATTGGGAAACGCCTGCACCGTGAAGGTGGCTCGATCACCCACCTTGACGCCGCCGATGTCGGACTCACTGACACTGGTGTCGACCTGCATCTTGGTCAGGTCGGTCGCGACGAGGAAGAGGATCGGCGTTTGGAAGCTCGCGGCGACCGTCTGACCGATCTCGACGCTCCGGGAGACGACGGTGCCGTTGACGGGCGCAATGATGTTGGTGTAGCCGAGATTGACCTCGGCCGCGTGGAGCTCGGCCTGTTTTGCTTCGATGTTCGACTCGTCGAAGGCGATCTGCGCCTGCGCCTGGCCGTAG
>QHRX01000011.1:54236-54577 GCA_003221455.1 Candidatus Rokuibacteriota bacterium | reverse complement strand
CAAGACGCTGGTCAGCAGCAGCATGATCGATCGGGCGGTGGAGAAGCTAGGCCGCCGGCTCTGCGAGGTGCCCGTGGGCTTCAAGTGGTTCGTGCCGGGCCTGTTCAACGGCTCGTGCTGCTTCGGCGGCGAGGAGAGCGCCGGGGCGAGCTTCCTGCGGCACGACGGCACGGTGTGGACCACCGACAAGGACGGCCCGATCATGGACCTACTGGCGGCCGAAATCACCGCCCGTACCGGCAAGGATCCAGGCGAGCACTACCAGGAGCTGGCGGCGGAGTTCGGCACGTCCTATTACACGCGGATCGACGCGCCGGCCACGCCGGAGCAAAAGGCGCGAC
>QHRX01000011.1:0-54209 GCA_003221455.1 Candidatus Rokuibacteriota bacterium | reverse complement strand
AAACTCACGCGCGCCCCGGGTAATAATGCTCCGATCGGCGGCCTGAAAGTGGTGGCCACCAGCGGATGGTTTGCGGCCCGGCCCTCGGGCACCGAGAACATCTACAAGATCTACGCGGAGAGCTTCAGGAACGAAGGCCACCTAGAGGCCCTCGTGAGCGAGGCCCAGGAGATGGTGAACGACGCACTGGGGACCTCCCGGTGAGCCTTCCCCCATTTCTGCCCGACTATCGGGCCTCCGGCCTCCTGCGGCACGTCACATCGCTGCCCTCGCCGTACGGGATTGGCGATGTGGGTCCGGCGGCCGTGGCGTGGGTCGACCGGCTTCACGAGGCGGCGCAACGCTGGTGGCAGGCGGTCGTGCGCATCGGCGACCTCTTGGCTCATGACCTGCCTTCGCTCCTGTCACCGGAGGTGACAACATGAAAGCCACCGAGACGCTCCACGACCGGGGTCAGAGCCTCTGGCTCGACAACATCACCCGCGACCTCCTGCAGAGTGGCACGCTCAAGCGCTACATCGACGAGCTCTCCGTGACGGGGCTCACGTCCAACCCGACGATCTTCGATCATGCCATCAAGAACAGCTCGGCCTACGATGCCGCCATCCTGAGGAAGCTCAAGGAAGGCAAGTCGGGCGAGGAATTGTTCTTCGAGCTGGCGCTGGAGGATCTGACCCGGGCCGCCGATCTGTTTCGACCGATCTGGGACCGGACGGGCGGCGTGGACGGCTGGGTGTCGTTAGAAGTATCGCCACTGCTGGCCCACGACACCGCCCGCACGCTGGCCGCCGCCAACGCCCTGCACGCCCGGGCGGGACGACCGAACCTCCTCATCAAGATCCCCGGCACCAAGGAAGGGCTGCCGGCCATCGAGGAGGCGATCTTCGCCGGCATACCGATCAATGTGACGCTTCTCTTCTCGCACGAGCACTACCTGGCGGCGGCCGACGCTTTCTTGCGTGGCATCGAGCGCCGCGTGGCGGCGGGGCTCCCGTCCGAGGTCGGCTCGGTCGCCTCGGTGTTCATCAGCCGGTGGGACGCGGCGGTCAACGGCAGAGTGCCGGAGGCACTGCGCAATCAGCTTGGCATTGCGATCGCGAAGCGGACGTACAAGGCGTACCGGACACTGCTCGGCTCCCCGCGCTGGCAGCGCGTCTTCAACGCCGGCGCCCGCCCGCAACGCCTGCTGTGGGCCAGCACGGGCACGAAGGATCCCGGCGCGTCCGACGTCCTTTATATCAGGGCGCTCGCCGCGCCGTTCACGGTGAACACGATGCCCGAAGGCACCTTGAAGGCCCTGGCCGATCATGGAGCGCTCGGCGGGATTCTGACCGCCGACGGTGGCGACGGCGAGGAAGTGTTGGCCCGGTTCGCCGGGGCCGGCATCGATGTGGACGCCCTCGCCAGCCAGCTCCAGGACGAAGGCGCCAAGTCCTTCGTCAGCTCCTGGCGCGAGCTCATGGACGTGATCGTCGGGAAGAGCGCCGCCCTGGACAAGGCGAGCTGAGCGCCGATGGAGTCGGGTCTCTCGGGGGTCTTCGCCTGTGAGAGCGAACGCAGGATACGCCGACCGCATCTGAAGAAAGGAAAGGAAGACCGATGACCGGAATGTTGCCACTGACGGCGCGCCAATCGTGGAAGGCGCTCCAGGCCCACCAGGAGAAAATCCGAGAGCTGCACCTCCGCACGCTCTTTGTCGACGACGCCACGCGTGGCGAGCGCATGAGCGCGGAGGCGGTCGGCATCTATCTCGATTACTCGAAGAATCGTGTCACGGACGAGACCCTCGCCCTGCTCTGTCGACTGGCGGAGGAGTCCGGCCTGCGCGAGCGCGTCGACGCCATGTTCCGGGGAGAGAAGATCAACCTGACGGAGAACCGGGCGGCCCTGCACGTCGCCCTGCGGGCTCCGCGCGGCACGTCGATCCTCGTGGACGGCACGGACGTGGTGCCCGAGGTCCACGCCGTTCTCGGCGCGATGGCTGACTTTGCGAACCGGGTACGGGGTGGTGCCTGGAAGGGGCACACCGGCCAGCCCATTCGGAACGTCGTCAACATCGGCATTGGCGGCTCCGACCTCGGCCCTGTGATGGCCTACGAGGCGCTCAAGCACTACAGCGATCGCGCGATGACCTTTCGCTTCGTGTCGAATGTCGACGGGACCGATCTCGTGGAGGCGACCCGCGACTTGGACCCGGCGGAAACGCTCTTCATCGCCTCGTCGAAGACCTTCACGACGCTCGAGACGATGACCAACGCCGAGAGCGCGCGCCAGTGGTTGCTCGCGGGACTCGGCGGTGACGTCAAGGCGGTGGCCAAGCATTTCGTCGCCGTCTCTACGAACGCGCGGAAGGTGTCGGAGTTCGGGATCGACACCGCGAACATGTTCGGATTCTGGGACTGGGTGGGCGGGCGCTATTCGATGGATTCGGCGATCGGTCTGTCGACGATGGTCGCCGTCGGTCCCGAGAACTTCCGGGCTCTGCTGGACGGCTTCCACCAGATGGACGAGCACTTCCGCACCTCCCCGTTCGAGCGCAATCTGCCGGTGCTCCTGGGCCTGTTGACGGTCTGGTACACCGATTTCTTCGGTGCCGAGACGGTGGCCGTCCTGCCCTACGAGCAATACCTGAAGCGTTTCCCTGCCTACCTGCAGCAGCTGACGATGGAGAGCAACGGTAAGCACGTCACGCGCGAGGGCGTCGAGGTCGGCTACCCGACCGGCCCAATCTACTGGGGAGAACCGGGAACCAACGGGCAGCATTCCTTCTACCAGCTGATCCATCAGGGGACCCGGCTCATCCCGTGCGACTTCATCGGGTTCGGCTACGCCCTGAACCCGCTCGGTCGGCACCACGACATGCTGCTGGCGAATGTGTTCGCCCAGACGGAAGCGCTCGCGTTCGGCAAGACGCGCGAGCAGGTCAGGGCCGAGGGCACGCCGGACCGCCTTGTTCCCCATCGGGTGTTCGAGGGCAATCGTCCCTCGAACACGATCCTCGCCGACCGGCTCACGCCGGCAACGCTCGGAAAGCTCGTCGCGCTCTACGAGCACAGCGTGTTTACCCAGGGCGCCATCTGGAACGTCGACTCGTTCGATCAATGGGGGGTCGAGCTAGGCAAGGCGCTGGCCCAGCGGATCATTCCGGAGCTCGAGAGCGAGAAGGAGCCCACGCTCGGCCATGACAGCTCGACGAACAACATGATCCGGCGCTACCGGAAGCTGAGGAATAGGCGATGACGACTGTGGGCTTCGACCGGCCGCTGTATGTCCTGCCCTTCGACCACCGCGGGTCGTTCCAGGCGAAGATGTTCGGCTGGAAGGGCGCGCTGAGCCCCGAGCAGACGGCGCAGATCGCCGTCGCCAAGCAGGTGATCTACGACGGCTTCAGGGCCGCCGTCGCCAGCGGCGTCCCCAAGGACAGGGCGGGCATCCTCGTGGACGAGCAGTTCGGTCGAGCCATCCTCCGCGACGCGGCGGCCCAGGGCTACACGCTCGCCTGTCCCGCCGAGAAGAGCGGGCAGGACGAGTTCGACTTCGAGTACGCCGAGGACTTCGCTCAGCACATCGAGGCCTTTCAGCCCACGTTCTGCAAGGTGCTGGTGCGCTATAACCCGGAGGGCGATCCAGCGCTGAACCGGCGACAGGCGGCGCGCCTGAGGCGACTCTCAGAGTACCTGCACGACAAGAGCCGGAGCCGGTTCATGTTCGAGTTGCTGGTGCCCGCGGAGAAGGCACAGCTGGACCGGCTCCACGGGGACACGGAGGCGTACGACGCGGACCTCCGTCCCCGGCTGATGGTCCAGGCGATCGAGCAGCTCCAGGATTCGGCGGTCGAGCCCGACGTCTGGAAGATCGAAGGACTCGACCGGCGCGAGGACTGCCAGAGGATCGTGGCCGCCGCGCGCCGGGGTGGCCGAACCCAGGTGGGCTGCATCATCCTGGGACGGGGCGAAGACGACAAGAAGGTGCGCGAGTGGCTGGCGACGGCCGCCGGCGTCCCCGGGTTCATCGGCTTCGCCGTCGGCCGGACGGACTTCTGGGAGCCGCTCATCGCATGGCGGGCCGAAAAGACCACACGCGAAGACGCCGTCGCCGAGATCGCCCGTCGATACCGCCAGTTCGTGGACATCTTCGAGCGGGGCCAGGCCGCCTGAGATAGAGGACGAGACCGAACTCGCCGAGCCATCGGCTCTGCACAGGAGTCAGCCATGCAAATCGGGATGATCGGACTTGGTCGCATGGGCGCCAACATGGCCCGGCGGCTTCTCGCCGGCGGCCACCAGTGCGTGGTCTTCGACAGGTCGCCGAAGGCAGTGCAGGAGCTGACCCAGGAGAAGGCAGTGGGCGCCTCTTCGCTCGCGGACTTCGTCAAGAAGCTGGAGAAGCCGAGGGCAGTGTGGCTGATGGTGCCCGCGGCTGTGGTCGACAAGTCCATCGCCGACCTCCTGCCGCTGCTCGAGAAGGGCGACATTCTCATCGACGGTGGGAACTCCTACTACATCGACGACATCCGGCGCGCGAAAGAGCTTGCGTCGATGGGGATCCACTATGTCGACGTGGGAACGAGCGGCGGCATCTGGGGGCTGGAGCGCGGGTACTGCATGATGATCGGAGGCGAGCCGGAGGTGGTCAAGCGTCTCGATCCGATCTTCGCCAGGCTGGCGCCCGGCGCCGGCGATCTCGCCCGCACTCCGGGACGCGAGAAGGTCGACGGCACGTCCGAGCAGGGGTATCTCCACTGCGGGCCGAACGGCGCGGGCCACTTCGTCAAGATGGTCCACAACGGAATCGAGTACGGGATCATGGCCGCCTACGCCGAGGGGCTGGGCATCCTGCGCTCCGCCAATGTCGGCAGGCGGGAGCACGCGGTCGACGCCGAGACGACGCCGCTGCGCGATCCCGAGCACTACCAGTACGACCTCAACCTGCCGGACATCGCCGAGGTGTGGCGGCGCGGCAGCGTCATTGCCTCCTGGCTGCTCGACCTGTCGGCGTCCGCGCTCATCAAGGACCCGAAACTCAAGGGCTTCGAGGGCCGCGTGTCCGACTCCGGCGAGGGGCGCTGGACGATCAAGGCGGCCATCGACGAGGGCGTGCCGGCCCACGTCCTCTCCTCGGCGCTGTACGAGCGCTTCAGCTCGCGCGGCGAGGCGGACTTCGCCGACAAGCTGCTCTCGGCCATGCGCTACGAGTTCGGCGGCCACCTCGAGAAACCGGCCGGCCCATGAGCGCCGCGCAGTCCGACGCCCTCGTGTTTTTTGGCGCCACGGGCGACCTGGCTCACAAGAAGATCTTCCCGTCGCTGCAGGCGATGCTGAAGCGCGGCCACCTGACCGTGCCGGTGATCGGCGTGGCCAAGGCCGGCTGGACCCTCGACCAGTTCAGGGCCCGGGCCAAGGACGGCCTGGAGAAGCACGGGGGGCTCGACTCCGCCGCGTTCGAGAAGCTGTGCGGCCTGTTGCGCTACGTGGACGGCGACTACAAGGACCCGGCGACCTTCCAGGCGATCCGCCAGGAGCTGGGCTCGGCCCAGCGGCCGGCGCACTACCTGGCCATCCCGCCCGTGCTGTTCGAATTGGTCGTGGAGCAGCTCGGCAAGGCGGACTGCATCAAGGGCGCCCGCGTCATCGTCGAGAAGCCCTTCGGCAGCAACCTCGCCTCGGCGCAGGAGCTGAACCGGGTCCTGCTCGGAGCCTTCGAGGAGACGTCGATCTTCCGGATCGACCACTACCTCGGGAAGCGGCCTGTGCACAACATGCTCTTCTTTCGCTTCGCGAACGCGTTCCTCGAGCCCTTCTGGAACCGCAACCACGTCGAGAGCGTACAGATCACCATGGCGGAGGATTTCGGGGTCCAGGGCCGCGGCGCCTTCTACGACGAGACCGGCACCATCCGCGACGTGGTCCAAAACCATCTGTTCCAGGTCCTGACGAACCTGGCGATGGAGCCGCCGGTCAGGACGGACAGCGAATCGATCCGAGACGAGAAGGTCAAGGTGCTCAAGGCCATGCCGTCGCTCGACGCGAAGAACCTCGTCCGCGGGCAGTTCCGCGGCTACCGGGACGAGGCAGGGGTCGCGCCGGACTCCAAGGTGGAGACCTTCGTCGCCGTGCGACTCGAGATCGACTCCTGGCGCTGGCAGGGCGTGCCCTTCTACATCCGAGCCGGGAAGTGCCTGCCGGTGACATGCGCGGAGGTCGTCGTCCGGCTCCACCGGCCGCCCACGATGTTTCACAGCTTCGACCTCGCGGCGAATTACTGCCGGCTGCGGATCAGTCCCGACGTCACGTTCGCCATTGGCGCGAACGTCATCGCGCCGGGGGAGGAGGCGGGGAGCCGGACCGCGGAGATGCTGGGGACCCGGCTCCCTCGCGCGGAGGAGATGGATGCGTACGAGCGAGTCCTGGGGGACGCGATGCACGGAGATGCCACGCTGTTCGCCCGGGAGGACTACGTCGAAGAGGCGTGGCGAATCGTCGATCCAGTGCTGAAGGACGGCACGCCCGTCTACGAATACGAGCCCGGCACCTGGGGACCAACAGATGTCGACTCAAGCGTCGCGCCTCCCGGCGGCTGGCAGAACCCGACGGTGAAGTCGCCATGAGGATCGAAGCGCTTGCTGATGCGGATTCGGTCGCGCGCGAGGGTGCCGCCTTCACCGCCGCGGAGGCGCGCGCGGGCGTGGCCGTGCGGGGCCGCTTCATCGTGGCCTTCAGCGGAGGGCACACTCCATGGCAGATGCTGCGTGCGCTGGCCGATGAAGAGATGCCCTGGGCCGGTGTGCATGTCGTCCAGGTGGACGAACGGGTGGCACCGGCGGGAGATCCCGACCGAAACCTCACCCACCTGCGCGAGAGCCTTCTCGCCCATTGTCCGCTACGCCCCGAGCAGGTTCACGCCATGCCTGTCGAATCGGCCGACCTGGAAGCGGCGAGCGCGCGCTACGCCCTGGCGCTCCAGCAGATTGCCGGCTCTCCCGCCGTGCTCGATCTCGCCCATCTGGGTCTTGGGCCCGACGGCCACACCGCGTCGCTGGTGCCGGGGGATCCGGTGCTCGACGTTCTCGACGGAGACGTCGCGCTCACGGGGGTCTATCAAGGGCGGCGCCGGATGACCTTGACCTACCCCATGCTCGACCGGTCCCGGCGCATTATCTGGCTGGTCACCGGGCGCGAGAAGGGGGAGATGCTGGCGCGCCTGTGTCGAGGCGACCTGTCAATTCCCGCCGGGCGGATCAGTCAGCACCAGGCTCTGGTACTGGCCGACCGCGAGGCGGCGGCCGCGTCGGGGACCTGACCCATCACACCGCTAACGCCGCTCCACGGAGAAATCAGCATGCGCGTGGGAATCGCTACCGATCACTGCGGGTTCGCTCAGAAGGACGATCTGGTCGCGCGGCTGCCCGGGGCCGGACACGACGTCGTCGATTTGGGTGCGGACAAGCCGAGTCCGGACGACGACGATCCGGCCTTCGTCATCCCGCTCGCCCAGGCCGTGGCGGCGGAGACGGTCGAGCGCGGGGTAGCTATCTGCGGCAGCGGCGCGGGCGCCTCGATCTGCACCAACAAGGTTCCAGGAATTCGTGCCGCGCTGATCCACGACCACTCTTCCGCCGGGCAGGGGGTCGAGGACGGTCCCCTGAACATCACCTGCATCCGCGGCGGCACGGTGGGGCCGGGCGTGGCGCGGGATCTCGTGCGGACGTTCCGGGCCGCCGAGTTCAGCCACGCCCGGCGACACCCGCGCCGCGTGAGCACGGTGGCGTTCCTGGAGTGCCACCCGACGAGGACAAACTCATGAGTGTCACGAATGCCGCGGAACCGATGGCAGACACCGAACTCGACCGATTGTCGGTCGACACCATCCGCACGCTCTCGATCGATGCGGTCCAGCAGGCCAAGTCGGGGCACCCCGGCACGCCGATGGCGCTCGCGCCACTCGTCTACACGATCTGGAACCGCGTGATGTGCTTCGATCCCGAGGACCCGATCTGGCCTAACCGTGATCGGTTCGTGCTCTCCAACGGTCACGCCTCGATGCTGCTCTGGTCCGTGTTGCATCTCACGGGGACGCGGGCGGTGAACGCCGACTACGAACGGTTGGGGCAGCCCTCGGTGTCCCTGGAGGACATTCGCCGCTTTCGCCAGATCGGCAGTAAGGCGCCCGGGCACCCCGAATATCACTGGGTGTCGGGGGTGGAAACCACGACGGGCCCGCTCGGCCAGGGCGTCGCGACGAGCGTGGGGATGGCCATCGCTCAGAAGTGGCTCGCCGCCCGCTACAACCGACCGGGTTTCGCGATCTTCGACTACAACATCTACGCGGTATGTGGGGACGGTTGCCTGATGGAGGGCGTCGCGTCGGAAGCCGCCTCCCTCGCCGGTCACCTGGGTCTGGACAACCTCTGCTGGGTCTACGACAACAACCACATCACTATCGAAGGGCCGACGAGCCTCGCCTTCACGGAGGACGTCGCCGCCCGATTCCTGGCGTACGGGTGGAACGTCCTGCGGGTGAGCGACGCCAACGACCTCGATCGCATCCAGCAGGCTCTCGGTGTCTTCCGGGACACGAAGGGGCGTCCCACGTTCATCATCCTCGACAGCCACATCGGCTACGGCTCCCCGCACAAGCAGGACACCTCCGCGGCCCACGGCGAGCCGCTCGGCGACGAGGAGGTTCGCCTGACCAAGCGCAGCTACGGGTGGCCGGAGGAGGCACAGTTCCTGGTCCCCGACGGCGTCCGCGAGCACTTCGCGGCCGGCGTCGGCGCGCGCGGCGCTGCCGCTCGAAGCAGGTGGACGGCGCTCTTCGCGTCGTACCGGGCGACGTACCCCGAGCTTGCGAGCGAGATCGACCAGATGCAACGGCGAGACCTGCCGGCAGGGTGGGATCGCAACCTTCCCGTGTTCCCGGCGGATGCCAAGGGCATCGCGGGCCGAGACGCCTCGGGCCGAGTGCTGAATGCGCTCGCGCAGAGCATCCCGTGGTTCCTCGGGGGCTCGGCGGATCTCGGGCCGTCGAACAAGACGACCCTGACCTACGAGGGCGCGGGAAGCTTCCAGGCCGGGAGCCCGAGCGGCAAGACCCTGCATTTCGGCGTCCGCGAGCATGCGATGGCGGCGATCGTCAACGGCCTCTCGCTGTCGAAGCTACGGCCGTTCGGAGCGACGTTCTTCATCTTCAGCGACTACGCGCGGCCGGCCATCCGGCTCTCGGCCCTGATGGAGCTGCCGACCATCATCGTGTTCACGCACGATGCCATGGGCGACGGCGAGGACGGCCCGACCCACCAGCCGGTCGAGCACCTGGCGTCGCTGCGCGCGATCCCCGGACTCGTCATGCTGCGGCCCGGAGACGCCAACGAAGTCGTGGAGGCGTACCGTTACGTGATGCAGCTACGCCACCAGCCGGCCGTGCTCGTGCTGTCACGGCAGCCGTTGCCGACCCTGGATCGGCGCACGTACGCTCCCGCCACGGGAGTCGCGCGGGGCGCCTACGTGCTCGCAGACCCCCCGGGTGGGAATCCCGCGGTGATACTCATCGCTTCGGGCAGCGAGCTGAGCCTCGCCGTACAGGCCCACGACAAGCTGCAGGCGGAGGGCATCCGCTCCCGGGTGGTCTCGATGCCGTCCTGGGACATTTTCGAGCACCAGACCCAGGAGTATAAGGACAGCGTGCTGCCTCCCACCGTGAAGGCGCGGGTCGCGGTGGAGCAGGCGTCGACGTTCGGATGGGAACGCTACGTCGGGAGCTCCGGCCACGTCATCGGCATGAGAACGTTCGGGGCCTCCGCGCCCCTGAAGGCACTTCAAGAGAAGTTCGGCTTCGAACCCGACCGCGTCGTGGCGGCGGCCAAGGAGCTGCTGGGCAAGCGGTGAGCGACGGCCTCGAGGAAGGCAACAGTTCGCCCCTGGGAGCGACGCCGTCACCGAACGGCGTCAACTTCAGTGTCTTCTCGAAACACGCAACGGGGGTCCAGCTGTTGCTGTTCGATCGCGTCGACGACGCCAGAGCCGCGCGCGTGGTTCGCCTCGATCCATCGGCAAACCGGACGTACCACTACTGGCACGTGTTCCTGCCGAACATTCAGCCCGGCCAGCTATACGGCTATCAGGTCGACGGTCCGTCCGATCCCTCCAACGGGATGCGCTTCGATCCCGCCAAGGTTCTCCTCGACCCCTACGGCCGAGGAGTCATGGTTCCAGGGACGTACGGTCGCGACGCCGCCCGCCGGCCGGGCGACAACATCGCGACGGCGATGAAGAGCATCGTGGTCGACATCTCCGCGTACGACTGGGAGGGCGACGCCCCCCTCCAGCGGCCGTCCTCGCGGACCATCGTGTACGAGATGCACGTTCGCGGCTTCACCCGTCATCCGAGCTCCGGCGTCTCGGAAAAGACACGCGGCACGTTCGCTGGCCTCATCGAGAAGATTCCCTATCTCCAACGACTGGGCATCACGGCGGTGGAGCTGCTCCCGGTGTTCCAGTTCGATGCTCAGGACGCTCCTCCCGGACTGGCCAACTATTGGGGTTACGCGCCGGTGTCCTTCTTCGCACCCCACCAGGCCTACAGCTCACGTCGAGATCCGCTCGGTCCCGTCGACGAGTTTCGCGACTTGGTCAAGGCGCTGCACCGAGCGGGTCTGGAAGTCATCCTGGACGTCGTCTTCAATCACACGGCCGAAGGCGACCACGGCGGGCCGACGCTGAGCTTCCGCGGGCTGGACAACGCGACCTACTACATCCTCGACGAGGATCGCTCGCGCTACGCGAACTACAGCGGCACCGGGAACACGCTCAACGCCAATCATCCCATCGTTCGCCGGATGATCCTGGATAGCCTCCGCTACTGGGTTGACACGATGCACGTGGATGGCTTCCGGTTCGACCTGGCGTCCATCTTGGAGCGCGACGAGTCGGGCAACGTGATGCCGAGCCCGCCCGTGCTGTGGGATATCGAGTCGGATCCGGCGCTCGCAGGAGCGAAGCTGATCGCCGAGGCCTGGGATGCGGCGGGCCTGTACCAGGTCGGTACCTTCATGGGGGACAGCTGGAAGGAATGGAACGGACGCTTCCGCGACGATGTCCGCAGCTTCTTCCGTGGCGAGGAAGGTTCGGTCGAGCGCTTCGCGGACCGCTTGATCGGCAGCCCGTCGCTCTTCGGCCACAAGCAGCGCGAGCCCGAGGGGAGTGTCAACTTCGTGACGTGTCATGACGGCTTCACCCTGAACGACCTCGTCTCCTACGACGGCAAGCACAACGAGGCGAACGGCGAGGACAACCGCGACGGCGCGGACGACGACCGAAGCTGGAACTGTGGGGTTGAAGGCCCGACCGAGGATCCCGCGGTCGACAAGCTGCGCACGCGACAGATGAAGAACTTCTTCACCGTGACCATGCTATCGGCGGGGATGCCCATGATGCTCATGGGCGACGAGGTGCGGCGCACGCAGGGCGGCAACAACAACGCCTATTGTCAGGATAACGAGACCAGCTGGTTCGACTGGACGCTGCTCGCGAAGCGAGCCGACGTGCACCGGTTCGTGACCTTGCTCAAGGCTCGCCGGGTATTGCGAGACGTGGAGCACGAGCGGCAGCGGGTGGCCCTGGGCCAGCTGAGCCGGCAGGTCGACATTATCTGGCACGGTGTCAGACTCCAGGAACCGGACTGGCGTCACTGCTCGCACAGCGTGGCGTTCACGGCGAGGTTCACGACGGAGCGAGTGTGCTTTCACGCGATCCTGAACGCGTACTGGGAGCCACTCGAGTTCGAGCTGCCGTCGGTCGCCGATGATGGTCGACATCCATGGCGCCGATGGATCGACACCTTCCTCGATTCTCCGGACGATATCGTCGAGTGGGAGCAGGCTCCCTCGGTTCCCGGCCATAGCTATCGTGCGGAGCCGCGCTCGGTGGTGGTGCTGTTCGCAGGCCTCGATCCTGAGCGCCAATCCACAGGCCGAGAGGGGCGCTGATCTGTGATCAAGTTCGGCGCCGGAGATGGGCCCGGCGCGCCGGTGGGCCGGCGGGGCGCAACAAAGTCCATCGGCGTGAACCTAGGCTGCTGGCGCCCCTTGGACGAGGCCTCCACGTTCTCGAGCGATTGAAGCAGCGCCGCGACCAACGAAGCGCGTATGCTCCTCCGGATGATTCGCGATTTGCCGGATAGTCTCGACTACCTTGTCTGGATCCCAATTGGTCGTCTTCGTGGGGGACCACCGGGCACGCCAGCCGGCACGGAGCCGATAAGGGCGGCGGTGATCACCGGCTGACGAAGTTTTCCCGTCGGCGATCACCGCCGCCTTCCTTCCGTGTGCCATCAGGACCGCGGGAGGCGCCGAAATGAACCGAAGCGGGTTTCTCGTGGAAAAGTGTTGCCGCCAGCTCGTCTGGTCGCCGTACCACCCGGCTCCCGCTGGAGGGCGGGACCTGTTCCGACGCAGTCCAGCGATTCGTCGTGGGCTGGAGCGCCACTTCGCAGGAGAGCGGGAGGGTTGCACGAGACGACACCGCGATCGCCGGCCCTCGCGAACAACACACGTCGATCCCCGCACTGCGCTGCCGCTGGAAGACGCAGAACAGATTGCCGAAGGCCGGGCAGGGGATCCCGGCGCGGTGGCGGCAGTCTCTTGCGTGTTCTTGCGGGAATCGCCTCGCGGTGCAACCCCTTGGTCATGCTGCGCGCTCAAATGGAGCGAGTGGGTAGAGTCGCGGCTCGCCCAAAGGGGGTGCTATGCGTCGAGAGTGGAAGCTTATCGCCGTGGGCGCTGCGCTCGTGACCATTGGCGCGGCGGCCGGCGTCCTGGGCGTGCACGCCCAGGGTGCAAGCACGATGGCCGATCCGTCCAAGTCCAGCTATCTCTCGGTCAACGAGGAAGACTTTCGAACCGTCTTCGCGCGGATGAGTGCCGCGAAGGCGCAGATCATGAAACGCCAGTTGGATTTGCTCAGCGCACGCTATGACCTCGGCGATCGTCCCGCCGCTAACGTCAGGATGAGCCGAGGGAAGCCGATCCAGGAGGGCGTCCGCGTCAAGCTGCCCGCCGGCGTGGCGTGGGAGGCGCTCGAGAAGATGACGCCCGAGGAGATCCGCGAGAAGGGACTCTTCCCGAAGGGCTTCATGCCTTTGCCGCATCCGAACCATCCCGAGGGCGGAATGGTTTTTCCCCACTTCCTCATCGACGAGGTCAAGAAGCAGACGGGCAGGGATCTGACCCGCTTCGATCTGGACTTCGACATTCCCGACCGGTTCCTGCCAGAGTTCCCGGCGCCCATTTACCTGACGACTCGCCCGGATCTCGGGGACGTGTCGCGGGGCCAGCTGGTGACCACCGACAACTATTACGAGCTCTTCAACGGCATCTTGAATCCGAAGCAGCTCGAGGGGCTGCGGCTGCTGCTCACGCCTTTCGCCCAGCAGCAGTTCAACCTGACCGCCGACCGCCGCAGCGAGCGGCCGAGCCTCGGAGTCGCGTGCTTCGACTGTCATCAGAACGGCAGCACCAACGGCGCGGCACACCTGGTCGGAGACATTCGCCCGCAGGAGTTTCGCCACCGGATCGAGACGCCGACCCTGCGCGGCGTGAACATCCAGCGGGTCTTCGGGTCCCAGCGGGCGCTGAAGACGGTCGAGGACTTCACCGAGTTCGAGCAGCGGGCGGCCTACTTCGATGGCGACCCTGTGATCGCCACGAAAAAGGGTGTCAACGTCCTGGAGCGCGGGAGCCAGATTCATGACATGGCTGAGTTCCAGGAGATTCTAGACTTCCCGCCGGCGCCGAAGCTCGACGTATTCGGGAAACTCGACGCCGGGAAGGCGACGTCGGTAGAGCTACGCGGGCAGGCCCTCTTCTTCGGGAAGGCGCAGTGCGCGACGTGCCACGTGCCCCCGTACTACACGGACAATTTGATGCACAATCTGAAGGCCGAACGTTTCTACCGGCCTCAGATGGTCAACGGCATGATGGCGTCCGCCGACGGGCCCATCAAGACGTTCCCCCTCCGAGGCATCAAGGACACGCCGCCCTACCTTCACGACGGCCGGCTCCTGACCGTCGACGACACGGTGGAGTTCTTCAACCTGGTTCTGGGACTTCAGCTGACACCCCAGGAGAAAACGGATCTCGTGGCTTTCCTGTGGGCGCTGTAGGTGCGCGGGATCTGCTACACCGAGTGACCCGTCCACGCCGTGATCATGGGCGAGCACCTGCCGTTCTCTCGCGATCGGAGTAGATCGCAGAAGCGGCTCGGGCGCAAAGCGAGGTAGCGTCGACAACGAACGCGAGGCCCAGCGGGCGCTGATGGCGGTGGTCGCCCACGAGCCCAGCAAACCGGGCCGGCTCACGGCGCCGCTCTCCATGCCGGATCGGCACAGGGCGCCGCCCTATTTTCAGCTGGGCGGCCAACTTTTTGCCGTGCTCGGACCCTGGCGGCGGCACGGTAGCCGGGCGCTCGATCTGCTCACCCCTCTAGTTCCTAGGGCACGGACCCACGTTCGGTGCGCCGTGCATCTCCTTGGCCTTTCGGTCCCTCTCAAGTAAAATCGACGGCCGAGTCCCGCGGCGTAGTTGCTAGCCCCAAGGGGATGAAGATGCACAATGCGGATTGTCGGAGAGCGTTTGCCCTGAAGTTGTCGAGTCTGTCCGCTCCCGCGGTGCGCGTCGTGCATACCCTTCTCAGTCCGCTCCTCATCGTGATCGGGGTGCTCCTCGCCGGGTGTCACGGCTCGTCCACGGCCGCCGGGCCGCCCCCACCTCCCGTGGTCCAGGTCGAGCCGGTGGTCGAACGGGATGTGCCGATTTCCTCCGAGTGGGTGGGGACGCTAGTCGGCTACATCAACGCACAGATCCGCGCCCGCGTCAGCGGCCACCTCGTGAGCCAGAATTACAAGGAGGGCTCGCTCGTCAAGCCCGGCGACCTCCTGTTCCAGGTCGATCCACGCCCGTTTCAGACCGCCGCCGATCAGGCCGACGCTAGACTCCAGCTAGCGCAGTCGCAGCTGAGCCAGGCCAAGGCCCAGGTCAGCGCGAGTCAGGCGCAGGTTGAGCAGGCCATGGCGACGGTGGTCCAGGACGAGGCCCAGGTCAAGCGGGCGGAGGCCACCCAGCGTCAGACGGAACTCGACGTCGGCCGCTACACACCGCTGGCCCAGCGCGGGTCAGTCAGCCAGCAAGAGCTCGACAATGCGGTCCAGAGCAACCTTGCCAACCTCGCGGGGGTGGCGGCCGCGCGCGCCACAGTCCTGAACGCGCAGGCCAGCGTGACGCAGGCGCGGGCCGCGCTCGAGAAGGCGCATGCCGACGTAAAGACCCAGGAAGCCAATATCGCCGCCGCCCGCGCCGCGCTTGCCGACGCCCGGCTCAACCTCGGCTACACGAGGGTGCTGGCACCGATCGGGGGGATCGCCGGGTTCCGCGTTGCTAACATCGGGGACTACGTCGGTCCAAGTGACGCCGCGCCCCTGACGACGCTCTCGCAAGTCGATCCCATCTACGCGGAGTTTCCCATCAGCGAGCAGCGGGCCCTCGCCGTGTTCCGCCGATGGGACGCCGATCCGAGCGCGCCGCGGGACATCGAGCTGGAGCTGACCCTAGCGGACGGAAGCGTCTATCCCACGCAGGGGCGGGCAGCCGCCCTCGATCGACAGGTCGACGTGACCACCGGCACCGTGCTCGCGCGTGGCGTCTTCGCGAATCCGGGGAACGTGCTCCGCCCCGGCCAGTACGCCAAGGTGCGTGCCGTCGTCGAGGTCAAGAAGAGTGCGCTCATGATCCCCCAGCGGGCCGTCCAGGACCTGCAGGGAGTCCATCAGGTCGCGGTGGTCCGGCCGGACGAGACCGTTGACGTGCGCACGGTGAAGGTCGACGCGCGCGTCGGCTCTCTCTGGATCATCGCCGAGGGGCTCAAGCCCGGCGAGCGGGTGATCGTGGAGGGAGCCGACCGCGTGCGAGCCGGCCAGAAAGTCCGGCTGGCGTCGAGCGCACCGTCCGAGACCGGCGCGTCGAAATAGGCCTGGAGCATGGCCAGGTTCTTCATCAACCGGCCTATCGTCGCCATGGTGATCTCCGTCCTCATGGTGATCACCGGCCTCGTCGCCATGGTACAGCTTCCCATCGCGCTGTATCCGAACATCGCTCCGCCGGAGATCCTCCTCACCGCGCGCTACCCGGGGGCCGACGCGGTGACGCTCGAGCAGTCGGTCGCCACGCCCATCGAGCAGCAGATGAGCGGCGTCGACAAGATGCTCTATATGTACTCGCTCAACCAGGGCAGCGGCAGCCAGATGCAGTTGAGGGTGGACTTCGACGTCACCACCGACCCGAGCGTCGACCAGGTGCTCACGAATCTGAGATACTCGCAGGCCGCCTCCCAGCTGTCGCCCGACGTGGTGAATCAGGGCGTGACGGTCACGAAGTCGGTCACGAGCCCGCTGGGGATCTTCGTGCTGTACTCGCCGAAGGGCACGTACGACCCGCTGTTCCTTGCCAACTACGCTTACGTCAACATCAACGACCCGATGACGCGCGTTCCCGGTATCGGCCAGGTGCAGATTTTTGGGGCCTCCCAGTACGCCATCCGGCTCTGGGTCAATCCCGATACGCTGGCGAAGCTCGACATCACGGTCAACGAGATCGCGAACGCCTTGCAGGCCCAAAACACCGTCAACCCTGCCGGCCAGTTAGGCGGCGACCCGGTGCCTCCCGGGCAGGAATTCACATACACGGTGCTGGCGCAGGGGCGACTCGCGACCATCGGAGATTTCGAGAACATCGTGGTGCGGGCGAAGTCCGACGGCGCGCTGGTCCGGGTGAAGGACGTGGCCCGCGTGGAACTCGGCGCGCAGAGCTACATCCGACGGGGCCGCCTGAACGGGCGACCAGCCGCCCTCATCGCCGTTTACCAGCTCCCCGGCTCCAACGCCATCGACACCATGAGGGGCGCGACCAAGCTGATGGAGGAGGCCAAGTCGCGTTTTCCCAACGACCTCGACTACGTGACGTCGCTCGACACGACCCTGGCCGTGAGCGCCGGCATCCGGGAGATCGTCAAGACCCTGGTCGAGGCCCTCCTCCTGGTCGTCCTCGTCGTCTTCGTGTTCCTTCAGGGCGTCCGGGCGACCCTCATACCGCTGCTGGCGGTGCCCGTGGCGCTCGTCGGCGCCTTCATGGTGTTTCCGCTGCTGGGCTTCTCGATCAACACGCTGTCCCTCTTCGGCCTCGTGCTGGCCATCGGCCTCGTGGTGGACGACGCCATCGTCGTAGTCGAGGCAGTCGAACACCACATCGAGGAGGGGCTCTCGCCTCGAGAGGCCGCCTTCAAGGCGATGGAACAGGTCTCGGGACCGGTGGTGGCGATCGCGCTCATCCTCGCGGCCGTGTTCGTGCCGACGGCATTCATCCCGGGCATCACGGGGCGGATGTATCAGCAGTTCGCGGTGACGATCGCCGTGTCGGTGCTGATCTCGGCGTTCAACGCGCTCACGCTCAGCCCGGCGCTCTCGGCGCTGCTCCTGCGGCCGCGGCGGGAGATGCGCGGTCCGCTGGGGGCGTTCTTCCGTGGCTTCAACCGCTGGTTCACGCGCGCCACCAACGGCTACGTCAGCGCCTGTGGCCATCTGATCCGCAAGTCCGCAGCGTCGCTGATGCTCCTCCTCATCGCGGCGATATTCGCGGGCCTGATCGGCTCCCGGCTCCCGGGCGGCTTCGTCCCCGACGAGGATCAGGGGTATTTCTACGTCAACGTCCAGCTTCCCCTGGCCGCGTCATTGGATCGCACCGCGACCGTTAACGACAAGCTCGACCGCATCTTCAAGACGACGCCCGGCATCAAGTACTACACGGGCGTGGCCGGCTTCAGTCTGCTGAGCCTGGTCACGACGACCTACAACTCGTTCTACTTCATCACGCTGGACGACTGGGACGCTCGAGACAAGAAGGGGCTCACGGCCGCCGTCATCATGCGGGAGCTGAACCAACGGCTGGCCGGCGTGGCCGAGGCCCAGGTCTTCGCGTTCTCGCCACCCGCCATCCCGGGCATCGGAACGTCCGGTGGGGTGACGTTCATGCTGGAGGATCGCGCGGGCAGGGATCCCGCGTTCTTGGCCGAGAATACGGCCACGTTCCTCGCCGCCGCGCGGAAGCGACCCGAATTTGCCCGGCTCTTCACGACCCTGCTGCCGGGCGCGCCGCAGCTCTTTGCGCAGGTCGACCAGGAGAAAGTCCTCAAGCAGGGGATCGCGCTCTCTTCGGTCTACCAGGCCCTGCAGGCCTTCCTGGGCGGCGCCTTCGTGAACTACTTCAACCAGTACGGACGGGTCTGGCAGGTGTACGTGCAGGCCGAGGGCGAGTACAGAACCCGGGCCGAGAACGTCGGTCAGTTCTACGTGCGCAACGCCGTCGGCCAGGCGGTGCCGCTGTCCACGCTGGTCACCATGAGACCGGTCAACGGCCCCGAGTTCACCACGCGGTTCAACGAGTACCGCGCGGCGCAGATCAACGGATCGCTCGCGCCCGGCTACACCACCCAGCAGGGCATGCGGGCGCTCGAGGAGGTCTTCGCGCAAACCATGTCCCGCGACATGGGCTTCGATTACTCGGGGATGTCGTTCCAGGAGAAGGTGGCGGCGGAAGGCATCCCTCCTTCCGCCGTCTTCGGTTTCTCGTTGCTCGTGGTATTCCTACTCCTGGCCGCCCAATACGAGAGCTGGACGCTGCCGTTCGGCGTGCTGCTGGGCACGCCCATCGCCGTCCTGGGCGCCGTGGGTGCGCTCTGGCTGGGCCGGCTCGAGCTGGATGTTTTCTCTCAAATCGGCCTGGTCATGGTGATCGGCCTGGCCGCCAAGAACGCCATCCTAATCGTCGAGTTCGCCAAGGAAGAATACGCGCGCGGCACCTCGCTCGTCGACGCGGCTCTGGCCGGGGCCCGCGTCCGGCTGCGCCCCATCCTCATGACCGCCTTCGCCTTTATCCTCGGCGTTCTTCCGCTCGTGATCTCGAAGGGCGCCGGCGCCAACTCCCGACAGATCCTGGGCACGACGGTCGTGGGAGGGATGCTGGCGGCGACGCTCATCGCCATCTTCATCATCCCAGTCACGTTCTACGTGAGTGAGCGCTTCCGACGAGAGTCAGAGCACCCACCGCTACCGGACGTGGCGCTCGCTCCGATCAGCGGAGGGTCGGGCGGTGAGCCTTCGGCCGCCGGGAAACACCCATGACGCGCTCCGTGAGCAGATCGATCGTCTCCGGGATCGTCGTCGCCGCACTTCTTGGCGGCTGCGCGATCGGCCCGGACTACAAGCGCCCCTCCGTAGCCGAGCCTCCGACGTTCCGGGGCCAGGCGACCGGGGAGGCCGCCTCGTTCGCCGATGCGCCGTGGTGGGAGGTGTTCCAGGATCCTAGCCTGAAGGCTCTGATCCAGGAGGCGCTGCGCAGGAACTACGACGTGCAGATCGCCGCCGCCCGCGTGCAGGAGGCCCGAGCGATTCTCAGCATTGCTCGATCGGACCTCTACCCGTCTCTCGACTACGGCGGGGGTGTGGCGAGGGGCAATGTCACACCCGGGATATTGGGGGGACCCGGCGCACAGGCCCCCGAGACGAGCAACTTCTATGACGGCACGCTCACGGCATCGTGGGAGCTCGACATCTGGGGTCGAATCCGTCGCTCGAACGAGGCGGCACGGGCAACGCTCCTGGCCAGCGAGGACGCCCGGCGTGGCGTCTGGCTGACGCTGGTCAGCGATCTGGCCCAGGCCTACTTCGAACTGCTGGCTCTCGACGTGCGCCTCCAGATCGCCCGGAACAGCACGGACGCCTACCAGCGCACGTACGACCTGTTCCTGGATCGCTTCAATCTCGGCGTGGCCTCGAAGCTCGAAACGTCTCGGGCCCAGGGCGCACTCGGCGATGCCCAGGCCACTATCCCGCAGTTTGAGAGCGATATCATCGCCAAAGAAAACCAGATCAGTATCTTGCTGGGCAGAATTCCCGCCCCGATTCCGCGCGGCAAGCCGATGTACGAGCAGCCTGTGGTGCCGGTGGTGCCCGCCGGGTTGCCGTCGACGCTACTCGAGCGGCGCCCCGACCTCCGCCAGGCCGAGCAACAGCTCGTGAGCGCCAATGCGCGCATCGGCATCGCCAAGGCGGAGTTCTTCCCGAAGCTCAGCCTGACGGCTCTGCTCGGCACGGCCAGTCCCGAGGTGTCGGCCCTCACGGGGGGGACGGCGACGATCTGGGCGGTGGCCGGCATGTTCAGCGGACCGATCTTCAACGCGGGGCGCACCCTGGGCAACTACCGCGCCTCCATCGCGCAATGGGAACAGGTACGGCTTCAGTACGAGCAGGCGGTCCTCACCGCGCTCCGCGAAGTCTCGGACGCCCTCACCGCGCTGGGCAAGCTGAACCAGGCCGAGACGGGACAGGACATGGCAGTGAAGGCGCTCGACGAGGCGGTGGAGCACGCGACGAATCGCTATCGCCAGGGGCTGGCCAGTTACTACGAGGTGCTCGAAGCCCAGCAGCAGCTCTACCCGGCGCAGAACACGCTCGCACAGATTCGCCGCAATCGCCTCCTCGCCTACGTGCAGCTCTACAAGTCGCTTGGTGGTGGCTGGAGCCTGACCGATGCCGAGTGGACGAAGCCGGCGGAAGGAAGCGGCGGCTGATCCGAATGAGCATGCTGGGGAACCGGAAGTTGCGCTCCGACATTTTGCCCCACAACGGGGACACCCCGGACGACCCGGATCCGGCTCATGTAGACCTCAGGGCCGGTGGAGGATCTTGGCGAGGATAGCCGTGATGCGGTAGGTGGCTGTCCAGGGTTACCTAGGCCCGAGCCCTAGAAGGACGTTACCGGTGACGACCCGGGCCAGCTCGCCGAGATGCGTGGCACGCTGGGCCAGCTGCCCGTCCACGGCGAGTGCGGAGAGCCCGTGGGTGGCCGACCACGCGCAGAGCGCCAGCTCCTCCGGATCCCCGTCCCGGACGACCCCTGCCTCCTGACAGTCTCTGATAGCGCCGACAAGGAGGCCGAATGCCTCCGCAGCGGCCTGCATCAAGCCGGGGTGCACCGAGCGGTCCGCTGCCACCCGTCCGAACATCACCCGAAAGTGGGCGGGGTGGCCGGAGGCGAACTCGATATACGCGAGCCCGTGCGCCTGGAACCGGCCCAGTGGGTCCCCGGCGTGGAACGCCGCGGCCCGGCGCATTCCCGCCGTCATCGCACGGAAGCCCTCCTCAGCGACGGCAGCCAGCAACGCCTCCTTGTCCCGGAAGTGGCGGTACGGCGCGGCCTGAGAGACCCCGGCGCGTCGGGCTGCGGCCCGGAGGGTCAGGGCGTCGGCTCCTTGCCGCTCGACCAGCGCGAGCGCGGCGTCCAACAGCGCGCGGCGGAGATTGCCGTGGTGGTAGTGGGTCCGCCGTCCCCGGCGGCCCGCCCCGGGTCGGCCCCCTCCCCGTCGACCTGCTCGTTTCATGGTCCCGATCCCTCCGAGGAGCTAGGATAAGACGTCGGTGTTGACGGCGTATACATTTTATGTTAACGATGTCACCATTACGGTCATTCTTTCGGAGGAGGCGGCCATGAGACCACGTAGCTCCCTCGTGATCCTCATCGCGTCGGCTGGGCTCACCGTTGGTTGCAACGCCCTGGCCATCGGGGCGGCCCCGGATAAGGCGCCGAGCGCCGAACGCACGCCCGCGGCGGTCCAGGCCGACGGCCTCTTCTGGGGAACCCTGCACGGTGGCCAGTACGAAAGGATCCCGGAGGCGCTCACGGCACTGACGGGGGCGTACCTGGACAACCCCAACGATGCCGTGACGGCCGCCCACATCGGCTGGATGCACATCTGGAGGTTGTCCGAGCGGGCGCGTCTCGAGCCGGCCCGCGATCCGGCAATCACCGACCATGCCGTCCTCGCCAGGAAATACTTCGAGGAGGCCGTGCACCTGAATCCGCGCGAGCCACGGTACCTGGGCTTCTACGCCGCCCTGTTGATGACGGAAGGCGCGATCCACCGCGACGAAAAGCTACGACGCCGGGGCTACTACACGATGCGAGACGCGATCGCGGCTTGGCCGGAGTTCAACTACTTCACCGCAGGCTATGGGCTCTCCTCTCTCAAGCACGATTCCGAGCGCTTCGCAGAGGGACTACAGTTCCAGTGGCTGACCCTGGACGCCTGCGCCGGCGAGAGGGTGGACCGCGTTAATGCGGACTTCTCCCGGTATATGCGCCTTGAAACGAAGGACGGCCCCAAGCGGGTGTGCTGGAACTCCTGGATCGCCCCTCACAACTTCGAGGGATTCTTCCTCAACTTCGGCGACATGCTGGTGAAGAGCGGGCAGCCCCAGACGGCGGTGAAGATGTACGCCAACGCCCGACACGCGCCAGAGTATGACGCCTGGCCCTACAAAAACGTGCTAGAGGACCGGATTCGCAACGCCGCGGCGAACGTAGAGGCATTCCGTCAGGAGCATCCTGAGATCGGAGTGCCAACCATCATGGTGCGATCGCGTTTTGCCTGTATGGGGTGCCACCAGCTCTGAGCCGCAGGGCCCGCCCCGCTGGGACTGTCAGTAGTGGAGCTTCACACCCTTTCTGAGGGCGTCAACCTCGGGCTTCGGCGAGCCGCGGGCCCAACTGGTCATAAGTGCGCGTGTCCCCATGCTCCCATTTCTTGAAGACCGCGGCGATCTGGGCTGGTGACACTCTCCTGTTAGGGAGAGTGTCAGACGTTCCGGGACGGGTGGGTAGCCCTTCCTGGCGAGAGATGAACTCTCACATCTGTGATCGCGACAACGAGGCACCGGCAACCCGGGTGGAACGGAGGAAGGCCCTCCCGTTTGCCCTTCACCTCACGGTGGTTGAAGGGATCGCATGCCGGGCAAAGTGCACCGTCCCCCTGCCGCGTAATCTTTGCCCGCACGCCCCGTTCCCTATAATGGGCGAGGGCCGAACGTGAGGCTTCGAGACTCTGGAGCCAATCGAGAAGGAGATAGAACTTGTGCCGGCGGTACGCGTCGCGAATTTCAGGAGAGTCTCGGAGATTCGGGATCCTCTTAACTCCGTCCCAGAGTGGCGGGAACTTCTCGCGCTGAGCGAAGAACGCGCGCCAGCGATCGAATTCGGGCCAAGCGAATTCCTCGGCTTCCAGCCGTGCTAGCCCTGCGGCGGGGAACTCCCCAATCCCACTGCCGCGCAGAGCGGCCGCCTTTAAGAGACGGGTCATGGTCTGACGCTCTTCCGCGGAGTGCCCGTCCGTTCGGACGATGGGGATGCCTGCGTCGTGGAGTTCATGCGTCATTTGATGGCCTACTCGTCCCTGGTCCAAGATCGCCTGAGGGCCAGGAATGTCTGCTCTTCCGTGGAGACCGGCAGGACTCTGAAGATCCACCCGCCCACGACGCTTCCGACGACCCCAAGGATCATGTCCGCCTGCACCAGTAGCCTCCGTCGTTCATGGCGATCCTGGCCAGCCATCCGGCAATGAGCCCGACGAGAACCGACGTTTCGACGAAATGCATGACTCGCCCTCCTTGGGCCGGGTGCTCGGCTCTCCCCGCTCTCGCTTGACTCACTGAGGTAGCACGATATAAACTATATATCAAATAAAAAATATATAAGTTCCGATCGAATCCGCGCGGGCCCAGGGGCTGGCGGCCGTCGGTACTGCTGCGAGCCCACGAGGGGGGATTCGCGACACATCCGCGCGACGCCGTTCTGCTTACCGACCCCATGCCGGTTGATTAACCGGATTCGTTGACCTCGACAATATTTCACCCCGAGCCATGGTCCTTGCTAGTATCTTTCAAGACATCAGACGGCACCTTGTACGTCGTCGCCGGGTATCTCACCGGATGCACCTGAGCGCGTGAAAGGAGGGCCCCTCGTGAGATTCCGCTTCGCCGTGCCCCTCGTCGTCCTTGCCCTCGTCGGTTTGACCGGCTGCGTTGGCGCCCAGCAGGTTCGCCCGGACAACCCGCGCGGTGCCGGCGGCCTCGTGCCCTCCGTCGACGACAAGGACGCGGGCCTCGTGGGGGTGGCGCCGAACTTCGACGTCAAGGCGTATCGTGTCGTCGCCGTCGCGCCGTTCACCGTGAGCGAGTCGGAGATCAAGGACGAAGGCGACCGTCGATTCGCCGACAAGATGACCGGCTATCTCCACACGCAGCTGGTCCGCCGACTGACGGAAAGCGGGCTGTTCACGCGGGTCGTGAACCTTGGGGCGGCGGAGATGCCCAAGGATGCGGGCCACATCCTGCGGCTCGACGGCGAGATCACGCGGCTGGGGCGTGGCTCACAGGTCGCACGTTACTTCGCGGGCGCGTACGGCGCCGGGGCCACGCGGGCGCAGATCGAGACACGTTTCGTCGACGTTCCCACCGGTCGGATCGTCATGGTGACCGCCGACCGTCGCAAGGCCTCGGTGGGATGGTTCGGCGGGGACGACGACGCGCATCTGGAAGAGTCGTTCGACGACGCCGCCCGCGATCTTACGAAGTTCCTCACCCGGCTCTCACGCGGCGAGTCGCCCGCAAAGTGAGCGGGCGCAGCGTCGGTTAATATCGGACGCAGGTTTCTCGGCCGGAATATCGTCAAGCGCCTCGGCGAGGCGAACGACGGGGCGAACGCGGTCGGACCTCCACCGGAATCTGTCAGTCGGTTCGACGTTGGTCCGCCACGACACAGGTCCCGTCTTCCTCTGCATCAGCGCCGCCTTCGGGAGATCGCCGGTCAGGGCAACTTGATGGATCAGGCCAATCAGTCGGGTTGCGGTTCGCTGTTGGGCGGTGAGCAGCGGACGAGGGGGCGCGGGCGAGATTCAGAGGCGACGACTCCCCCTACAAACAACGACTCCCAATAAAGCGAAGGATGGCTTGGCCGAGGGCGCGTTCGCGCCCGTGGAATCCGTGGGGCGCTCCCGGGAGGACGATGCCGGTGAAGGAGCGGGCACGGGTCGCATTTCGCTCGAATGCCCCGATGAGCTCCACCGGGCGCCGGTCGAGGTACTCGTCCCGACTACCGACGATGGCCGTGACCGGCACGCGGACCCGTCGGAGCGCGGCCCAGCGAGCGTCGCGCCGGTAGTAGGGGAATACGTCTTCGGCTTCGCCCGGCTTGTACAGGCTGAGGTAACGCCGGGCGCACCAGAAGCCCCAGGCGCGCGGGACGAGCGCTTCGGGATCCCTGCTCGCGATCCGCTCCGCGATCGCGACCCGGCGTCGAAGCTCGCGGCCGCGGATTCGCTTCATCTCTGCCGCGATGTCGGAGATGGGCCCGACCAGGACCAGCCCAATCACACGGCGATCGCGGGTGCGGGCCGCGTAGTGGAGAACCTTGTTGGCGCCGGTGGAGTGCCCGGCAAGGACGACGCGGCGGTAGCCGCACCTGACGGCAAACCCGATCATCGCCCGGATGTCGTCGACGCTCCGGCCGAAGCGCTCGAAGGCCGCACCGGCGAGGTGCTTACCCCGGCCGGCGACGACATCGTGGCCCCGGTTGTTGAACTTGAAGTACCCGATGCCCGCGGCGTTGAGTCGGGTCGATAGTTCCCGGATCAGCGGCTGGCCGGAGGAGAACACCGACCCGAGGCCGTGCACCCAGATGAGCGCGGCGCGCTGGCGGCGCCTCGGCTCGGCGATGACCCCCTCGAGCCAGACGCCGTCGTCAGTGCGGAGGCGGACGAGCGAGACGGGGACGCCGGCCGGTCTCGTCATGGCCGGACAATGGCGGGATTCGCGGGGACGGTCAAGCGAAAGCATTTTTCGCCGTGCCCGTTGCCCCTCGACCTCGGCGCCTAGCCCGCGATGACGATAGCGGGCGTAGGCGTCACTCGTCAGCGTGCCCCTGGTGGGCGTTGTCCCGATGCGTGGGGCTCTCAGGGCAGCAACGCGGGCCGTCACCACTTCGGGCCACGGAGCGTGTCACGCCGCGTCACGGGCTGACAGCTCCGACCTGATCCTGTCGCCTTGTCGGGTCGGCGCTAGAGACTCGGTCTCGGCGACGACTCCACTGCTCCGTGAGTCGGTCGGCGGGGTTGGGGGGTGACCCCGCGCGGACGCCTCGGGCCCCGTGTACAATCTTAAGCTCGAAGACGTCAGGGGCAACTGCACGTGCGCTCACGGCGGGGCGAGGCTGTTGCGGCGCGGCCAGAACGGCGTCTCGTCTCGAGGGCCCGGGGGGCTGTCTGAAGTCGACCGCCGAAGGCGTCTCGGTCGGACAGACGAGGTAGCGGCAGCGTCGCCGGTGGCATGACGGCCCTTCCGGGTCAGCCGCCCGCCATGGCGTGGCCCCACTGGCCACTCTGAGAGGTTCGGTCACGCCCTAAATTTCAGCGTGATAGGTCTTATGAGATGAGAGCCTTCTTCAGGTCAATCGGGGAGGTCGCCCTGCTGGCCGCCCAGGCGATCTGGGAGGGCCTGATCCCGCCCTACGCGAGCAACCTCGTGGTGGCACAGATCCAAAGTATGGGTGTGAGCTCGCTCCTCTTGACCGTGGTCGCCGGGCTCTTCGCGGGCATGGTGGTCGCGCTGCAGGGGGCACACGAGCTCGAGCGCTTTGGCGCGACCCTGTACATCGGGCCGACCGTAGCCCGCTCGATCGTCCGGGAGGCCGCGCCCGTGATGACGGCGTTGCTCGTCGGGGGCCGGGTGGGGGCCGGCATTACGGCTGAGCTCGGCGCGATGATGGTGACGGAGCAGGTCGATGCGCTGCGGGCGATCGGGGTGAGCGTCGTGAAGTTTCTCGTCGTCCCGAGGCTGCTGGCGGGCCTCCTCGTCTTTCCGCTCCTGACGATCGTCGCGAACGTCGTCGGGGTCCTGGGCGGCCTCTTGATCGCGGTCTTCCAGCTCCACATCGATTCCCGGCTCTTCTGGAACACCGTCCTGGATTTGACGACGTTTCGCGACTACCTGAGCGGGGTGGGGAAATCGGTGGCGTTCGGGTTCCTCGTGACGCTGGCCGGGTGCTACAAGGGGTTGACCTTCACCGGCGGGAGCACGGAGTTGGGACACGCGACGACGGCGACGGTCGTCGCCATCGGCAGCGCTGTGCTGATCGCCGACTTTCTCCTGACGCAGCTCTTTTTCGTCGTGTAGGGGAGACCCATGGCGGAGACGGTGACGGGAACGACGATCACGGGAACGACGCCCGGGCTCGGCGGGGGCCATCCCGAGGTCCTGAGGCTGGAGGGGGTCTCCAAGCGCTTCAGGGGGCGCGACGTTTTGCGGGGGGTCGACTTCAGCCTCAAGGGATGCCAGACCGTCAGCGTCTTCGGCGGGAGCGGGACCGGCAAGAGCACGCTGCTCCGGCTGATCGCGGGTCTCATCAAGCCGGACCAGGGCCGGATCGTCCTGTTCGGGCGGGACGAGGTGCCCCTGAGCGAGCGGGAGATGCTGCCGCTCCGGCGGCGAATGGGGGTCGTCTTTCAAGGCGCCGCGCTGTTCGACTCCCTCACCGTCGGCGAGAACATCGCGTTTCCCCTCCGCGTACACACGCAGACCGGCCCGGCGGCGGTGCGGGAGAGGGTGGCGGAGGTGCTCGCGCGGGTGGGGCTGCCGGGGATCGAGGAGCGGTACCCGGCCGAGCTGAGCGGCGGAATGAAGAAGCGGGTGGGCATCGCCCGGGCCCTCGTCCTCTGGCCCGAGTTCCTCCTGTTCGACGAGCCCACGGCGGGGTTGGATCCGAGCAACGCCCGGCTGATCGGGGAGCTGATCGCCGAGCTGCACCGGGATCTTTGTGAAACCTCGGTGGTGGTGACCCACGACGTGGAGTGCGCCTTCGCGATCTCGGACTTCATCGCCTTCCTCGACGAGGGGCGGATGGTCGAAGTCTCGCCGCCCGAAGCCTTTCGCCGGTCGCCCCGACCGGAAGTGCAGCAGTTCTTGGCGGGCACCCGTCGCTAGGGCGCGACGTCCAGCACGGCCCGAGGGAGGTCTCTCATGGAACCGCGGAGCGGGGTCAAGGTGGCGGTAGGAGTATTCGTATGTCTCGGGCTGCTCCTGTTCGCCGGGTCGATCTTCCTCTTGGGCCAGCGGGGCCGGTATTTCGCCGTCCAGCATCCGCTCCGGACCGCCTTCACCAGCGTCGTCGGACTGCACGAGGGGGCGGCGGTGCAGCTGGCGGGCGTTGCCGTGGGCCGCGTGACGGGGATCCGGCTGAGCCCGCCGGGGCAGAAGGTCCTGGTGGAGTTCAATGTGGCGGGGGACGCTATCGAGAACGTCCGCCAGGACTCGCGCGCCCGGCTGGAGACAATGGGATTTATGGGCGACAAGTTCGTGGAGGTCAGCGTCGGCAGCCCGGCGGAGCCGCAGGTCGGGGATGGCGCGACGTTGGCCGCCGAGGACCCGATCGATGTGGCAGCGCTCGTCGGCCAGGGGCGGCGGCTACTCGGGAATGCCGAAGGCCTCACGGCCGCGCTCGCGCGAGGGGACGGGGCGCTGCCGTGGCTGATCAATGATCCAGAGAGCAAGCGCCTGCTGGCCGAGACGCTGGGGTCCGTTCGGGCAGTGACCGCCTCGCTGGAGCACGGCGAGGGGGCGGCGGCCTGGCTGTTGCGGGACCCGGCCAGTCGCCAGCTTCTGCAGCACGCGGCGCGCACGGTCGAGGCGTTTGAGACTCTGGCCGCGGATGTGAGGCGAGGACCAGGCTTGGCGCACGCGCTGATCTACGACCCCGAGGGCAGCCGGTTGCTGCCAAAGGTCGCGCAGACGCTCCAGGAAACCCACGCCCTGCTCGATGCCATTCGGCACTCCGACGGCGCGATTCCAACGCTGCTCTTCGATCCCGACTCGAAACACCTGGTGGAGCACGTGCAGAAGCTGTCCCAGAACCTCGAGGAGATCAGCGGGAAGCTCGCGCGCGGGGAGGGGACACTAGGCGCATTGCTCGCCGACCCCACGATCTACGACGACCTCGCGGCGCTCCTGGAAGGGGCGGAGCGAAGTCGGCTCGTCCGTTGGGGGATCCGCCACACGATCGACTCGGGGCGGCAGGGCCGGAAGGAAAGAGGGAAGGAAGCAGAGAAGTGAATTGAGCGTGACGCCCGTCGGAGTCTCGCGACCGCGCCGTACCCCTGGTCAGCCTCGGCGCTGAAGGAGCCCGGCAAGGCGGTCGGAATACCGAGACCTTGTTCCGTGCGCGGCGTTTGGACTCGCGCGAGTGCAGCGTTTGCCACAAGGGCGGCTTCGCCAACAAGGTGGCGCGCAAGTCGATGTTCGACGGGCTGGATGTCTCGAAGGTGACCAACCTCTACGGCGCCGGCATGACCTGGGACTTCGTGAAAACGCTGCAAGGCATCACCAAGATGCGCGTCGTGCTCAAGGGGATCATGACCGGTGACGACGCCGGCAAGGCGGTAAAATCTGGTGTGGACGCCATCATCGTGTCGAACCACGGCGGCCGTGCGGAAGAGAGCCTGCAATCGACCATCGGCGCGCTACCCGAGGTGGTGGAGGCGGTGGGCGGACGTATCCCTGTACTGATGGATGGCGGCGTCCGGCGCGGTACGGATGTGCTCAAGGCGCTCGCGCTCGGCGCGACCGCCGTTGGCATCGGGCGGCCTTACTGCTGGGGCCTGGCCGCGTTCGGGCAGCCGGGCGTCGAAGCCGTGCTCGCGATACTGCAGCGGGAATTCGAAACGATCATGCGGCAGACCGGGGCGACGAATCTTCGCGAGATCACGAGAGCCTCGGTGGCGTAAGTGCCTTCGTTGAGAGTGAACGCTCCATGGGACCCACGAGCCCGCCGGCACCTCGCGCGGGATCCCGTGATGCGAGGGCTCATCCGCCGCCACGGCCCCTGCGGACTTGCGCCGCAGGGTCTCTCGCCGTATGAGGCGCTGACACGAGCTATCGCCCACCAGCAGCTCAACGGACGCGCCGCCCAGACCATTCTCGGCCGATTCGTCGACCTCTTCCCGGACGGGAGCTTTCCCCAGCCGGCAGCCGTGCTGGCCGCGCGCGCGACGACCCTCCGCCGAGCCGGGTTCTCTCGCGCGAAGGTCCGCGCGCTCAAGGACATCGCCCGCCATACGCTCAAGGGCGTTGTGCCGACGCGCCGCGCGTGCTCGCTACTCAGCGACGACGAGATCATCGAACGGCTGACGCAAATCCACGGCGTGGGGCGTTGGACCGTGGAAATGCTGCTCATGTTCACGCTCGGGCGGCCTGACGTACTGCCGGTGGACGATTTCGGCGTACGCGAGGGGTTCCGCGTTGCGTACGGCCGGCGCACGCGGCCTTCGCCGAAGGCGCTGCGCGCGTATGGAGAGCGTTGGAAGCCGTATCGCTCCATGGCAGCCTGGTACCTCTGGCGGGCGGCGAACGAGGCGCGACGGGTCGCGGACTAGGCCGACTCCAGGGTCTTCGGCGTGGGACCTAACGGGGAGCCACATCGCCTGGCTCGACTCGGCCGCCGTCGCTGATGAGCGCACCTACGGAGGTTGTCACGCATTCAGATGCGGAGTTGGTGTAGCGCGAAGCCGTCTCGCATAGCCGTGCTGCAGGACAACCGCACTGCCCTTGCCGCCAATGAGATAGTGCAGTCGGACTCCCCTGACCTTGGCAAAGCGCTCGGCAACGCCGGCGATGCGCGACCCCTTCCCGCTGAGTTTCGTCACCCCGACTGTCCCTTTCAGGCGCCCTCGGCAGATCGTCGATCGGGTGGTCTATCCTAGGGCTGGCAGGCCGACCATGCGCGTGCGCGAGATCCTCAGACGACAGGCATTGGCCCACATCGCGTTCGAGATCGGCATCTTCTTCAAGGGCCTCGACGGCGTGCTTGAGATCGTCGGGGGGCTGCTCCTGTTCTTCGTCAAGCCCGAGACCATCAGCCGGGTCGTCATCGCCCTCACGCAGCACGAACTGGGCGAGGATCCAAACGACGTGCTCGCCAGCTATCTCGTCCGGGGCGCGAACAGCTTCTCGGCGAGTTCCCAGGTGTTCGCCGGAGTCTATCTCCTCTCGCACGGCGTGATCAAGGTTGTCCTGGTCGAGTCGCTGCTTCGCGGGCGGCTGTTGGCGTACCCAACGGCGATCGTGGTATTCGCGCTGTTCATCATGTACCAGATGTACCGGTACTATCTGCATCCTTCAATCGCGATGATCGTACTCAGCGTCCTCGACGTGGTCGTGATCGTGCTCACCTGGCTCGAGTACCGGCGGCTGAAGCGCGCCCGCCACCCGGTCTGAATCGGTTGCCGCAAACCGCGTCGCTGGGCGACTCCTAGCGTAATCGGAGGGCCGCCTCGAATCCCCCGACGGCCCACCCAGTGTTCACCTATCCCCGTAGTTGGGGTGGCGGTCGCGGGGCGCGGTTCTCGCGTCGCGACCCGGCGAGGCACACCCTGTGCGGATCCTGCTGGCGTGCCAGAGGGTCGACGAACCGTACGGCGGATCTCTCTCGAAGGAAGCGAAGGACGCTGGGACGATCGAGATAGTCAGGTCGGGCGCGTGTGCGGGCGTAGTTGACGCGGCTAGCGGCCAGAGAAGGGGGAGGACCGCCTCGCCCGACTCGATCATGCCTTCTGGCGTGGCCCTGGCTCTACACATCGACGTCGCGATCCTCAGCTTGCGACCCAGACCCACCCCCTGCGGCCGCATGGCCTCCTGGCTCGACGTGCTCGCCTGTCGGCGGGCTCGCCGGTCGAGGCGTGGCATCTTGGACAGCTGCACCTACTCGAAGTCGGCGCGCCGTCCAGAGAATAAACACGTCGCGAAGGTGCGCCTCGACCGAGGCGCGCGTGCGGTCCGGCGGTCTTTGGATCGCAGGCCGAGGGCGGTGCCTTCACGTCGAGACCTACGGCGCGCTTCCTGGACCGTCCCTGTGTCGGATCGGCGTCGGGGAATGACGGCGCACCGGATCCACGTGCACCGTATGTGTGCGTCTTTTCTTGCGCGAGCGGTTTGGCCCAAAAAATGCGTCGGACAACCGCGGAGATGCATCAGCGACTCGCAGCAGGGTGTCTGCTGGCGCCGCCGACGGGCCAAATCGCGAGGGGCGCCGCTCGCGCGCTCTGGCGGTCCACGCCCGAAGGGTCGCGAGAAGGCGGACCGGCGCGAAGCGCGACGACTCGCTCGGGCCGCAGGCCATCGAGGGCGCCGCGCGGGTTCGAGGACCAGGGACCTGGGGCGGACGCTGAGGCTACTGGGGGCAGGGAGCAGTGACGGACCGGACTCGCCGCGCGATAATTCTCGGCCTCATGCTCGGCGCCTGCGGCTGCTCGCGGTCGTTGATAAGCTGCTCGAGCTCACTGATGAGCTGCTCGAGTGCGCTGCCTAACGGTGAGGCGGAGGATCGTTCCCGCGACGCACGGCATGCCTCCGGAGCTCTGATCGACGCGCAGGGGAACGCAGTGGCTGCGCCCGGCTCGACGGAGCGTCGCCGTGCGGGTGAGCGGCCTGCCCCCCCGGCGCCGTCCCGGGAGGGGGTTTCGACGGCCTTCTCGATTTCACGCCCTGGTGCCGTCGACGTCGCCGTCAGGCGGGGCGAGACCACAGAATCGGTTCACAGCGCATTGGTCCGCATGGCCCTGACGTACCTGGGCGCTCCGTATCGGTGGGGGGGCCTGACACCGGCGGGCTTCGACTGCTCGGGGTTTGTCAAATACGTGCACGCCAGGGTGGGCATCGCGATTCCTCATAACGTCGCGGCGCAGTACCGGTACGGAACGCCGGTCTCGAGGGATCAGCTCGAGCCGGGCGACCTCGTCTTCTTCGACCACCTTCGTCACAACGGGATCTACGTCGGCCGTGGTCTGTTCATTCACGCCACCAAGACTGGCGACAGCGTGAGGATGTCGAACCTCGATGAACGCTGGTACAAGACCCGCTGGGTCGGGGGTCGCCGCCTCGCAGGCGAGGTGCGGCCACCCACGGGTCGAGTCGCGGCACACGACGAATCCCTGATTCCGCCCACCACAAGAGCGACAGCCGGTGATCAGACGTCTCTCAGCCGGGTGCCGGAGTCCATGCCTGCCACCGGTCACTAGCGGGGAGTCCTTCCTCGCCCCTTGGCCCGACACGTGAGGTCGATCGGGCACCCGACCCGCGCCGGCACTCGTGATGCTCGTGCGGGGCCGAGGCCGCCTCGGCCGCGGTATGATCAGGGCGATGCCCGATCGTCGTCGCCCGATGGAGGCTCTGGCCCGAGCGGTTGAGATGCTCGAGGCCGGGACGTGGCAGCAAGCCCACGAGATCGTCCAAGAGGACGAGTCTCCACTCGGCGCGTGGCTCCACGGTATCGTGCACACCCTGGAGGGCGATCTTGACAACGCACGATACTGGTACCAGAAGGCCGGACGCGCGTTTCCCGGCCGAGACGCCATCTCAGACGAGATCGCCGCCGCGCGGCAGACGGTTGAGGGCAGGGCAACGACGTAGTCTGCGCGGTCACCGGCGCCCGTCGTTGCGAGGTGGTCTCGACAGGAGGTCGACGGGACGGTGCGGTCGAGTCGCGGAGGCGGCGCCGCGCCCGCGAGTGACGGCGGCGACGCCTGAAGCCACCGTCCGGGGGCGCCCGATCCGTGCGGGGACTTGTCACCACCCGAAGCGGCAGAAACATCGCCGCCCAGGTCATTGAGCCCCGGCCTCCCTCATGGCCGGGTCACGCGCACGGAGGGGTCTATGACCGTCGATCCGGCCGTCATTTCGGAACGCTTCAGGGGAACCCTAGCGGAGCTGCTGGGCGTCCGGTTCGTCGAGGCGAGTCCGGACTGCCTCGTCGCGGAGCTCCCGTATCGAGAGGAGCTGACGACCGTGGGAGGGAGCCTTCACGGCGGCACCCTGATGGCGTTCGCCGACACCGTGGGGGCGGCGGCGACGATGTTGAATCTCCCGCCCGGCGCCAGCACAACGACCGTGGAGTCCAAGACCAATTTCTTCGCCGCCGGTCGCTCCGGGACGGTGCGCGCGGAGGCCACGCCCCTGCATCGCGGACGACGCACCATGGTGTGGCAGACGCGGGTCACCGACCACGTCGGGCGCCTGCTGTCACTGACGATCCAAACTCAATTAGTGCTGACGTAAAGGAGCGGGGGCGCGGAATCCCCCCTGTCACGCTTCGCTTGGATGATCCCCCGGTGTGGTCGCGGTTGGCAACCAGGGCGCTGAGCTTTCCCTAACTTCGAACTGGATGCCTCGCTGGTCGATATTCCGAATCTCTCCGGTGCACGCGAGCACGCCCGAGTCCGTGTGGATCTTGAGGCGGCAGAGCTCGCCTGTCCTCATGACGTTTCCGGCCGTGTCCGAAGTCTTCACGCAGAGCCCCCGCGTGCTCACGTCGACAATGCAGCCAGTTGCAAACACGTCGTCGTGGAGCCATACCTCGACGAGCCAAGAGGCCGACAGACGCGGGTCGCGACGGCGCTCCGCGCCGTCACCCGTGGTGCCAGGCGCCTGTTCCTCTGGGATCCGCGTTGGCGACCCGTCAGCCATAATCCCTCTCAGGTACCCGCGCGACGCCGCCCGGGCTCGTCGACAACCAGCAAGGCCAGTGCCAGCAGAAAAGTTCTGGCCGAGCGCGACTTACGGACCGAGGGTCTCAGGGCGGGGCGTCAACCTGACAGTGGCGCTCACTCTGACATGCCAAATCGTGTCCGCGGATCGGCGCCGTGGCATGGGCGGCGCCCTCGCCTTGAAACGAATGTCCCGTTCATCACTCGTTGCGCGGGCGGGGCTGGATGGCGCCCTTCTTGCTGGCCCTAACGGTCGGAGCGCGCGCCGAGCGCGTCAGAGGGAGGCCCGGTGGGAGAACGTCGGCGGCAGGAGCGCTATTCGGTGGCGTGGCCGGTCCGCTTGTGGGTCCGGGAGAATACGTTCATCGCCGGACGGACGGTCGACGCCAGCATTCACGGTGCCCGAGTGCTCCTGGACCGCCTCCCGGCCGGAATTCTGGAACTCAACGATGTCTGCGGTCTCACCATATGCCCGGGCAGCCCGGAGGAGTTTCACTTCATCGCGGTGGTGCGGGACCTCGGCCACCTCTATGGAGTCGGCCTGGAGGTCAAGGACGAGCTTCCCATCCCGCTCAGTGCCCCCACGGCATCGACATCGGGGACTCCCGAGCACTCGGCACTCCTCCCATTGGCGCCCGTACGCCCGGCGGTCACTCGACAGGGGCGTATCACGATTCTCGTCGTCGACGATGAGTCCTCACGTCGGCAGTTGGTCAGCGAGTACCTAGCGTACGACGGCGCCCGGGTGGTTCAGGTCCACGCTGCCGTCGAGGACATCTTCGACGCGATACAAGCGTGGCATCCTCATCTGCTCCTGCTCGACATGGGACTGGCCGGTGCCGACGCCCTCGACGTGCTGAGACGCATCCACCAGGAGGCGCCGACGATCGGCGTCATCATCCTGACGGGGAACCGGGAGCTGGCCCTCGCCCGCCTCGGCTTCGAACTCGGCGCGACAGACTGCCTCTTCAAACCATTCGACCTGGATCGTCTCGGTCAGGCGGTCGCGTCAAGCATGGGCCTGGTTTCGCGATGAGAGCGAACGGATGCGCCGGACGAGATGGCGATGGCGGCGGTGTAAACGTTGTTGCGCGCGCCAGACCTGAGTGACGCCGTTCCACGGCCGGCCCTGACTGCGCGGCGCTCAAGCTGGCCGAGAGCGGGCCGAACGCGGTAAGACACGCCGCACGTGGGTACCGCCGGCTGTCGGGAGACCCCCGGCCGAACTGTCTAGGGAACGACGCGCGCCGGCCTGAACCTGTCGGTTGCGTCCCGGTCTAAGCGGAGCGAGCCGGCGCTCGTCAGGGCATTCCAGCCGTCACGGTCCATGACTCCGCCCCCGATGGCGGCTCGGCCGTTGGCGGGAGCCCGAAGGCTGGCCGAGGATCTCTCTTCTGAGCGACCGGGGATGTCAGGCCAGACGCAGCGTCCCCCGTCAGACTGGGCAGAGGAACGGTCGGTCCGGTGCCTCGACAGCATCAAATGTCGGCGTGGCACCCCCCAACCGCGATTTGTGTCTCAAAGTGCCGCGAGCGACGGGCGTCGTCCAGTAATCCGAGTGGTTACACGCTGGCGCCCTGCTTGCACTTGCTCCTGCTCGCAGTTTCCAATACCACCCAAAGGGAGCCTGGGCGATGTCTCAACCAGCCGAACTGACGAGCTCGGATGCCGAAGGCGTCCCCCTCCGGCGCGACCCGCTGGGGGCGGCGGACGCGCCGGCCGCCGCGCGCGCGTTGAGCGCGAGGCGGGGGTTGCGGAAGAGCTTGCGAGGCGGGGGGAAGATCCTGGTCGTTGACGACGAGTCGTGGGTCCGCACGCTGCTGACCGACTACTTCACGGAAGAGGGGTACTGTGTGCGGCAGGCCAGCAACGCGGAGGACGCCCTCGCCGCAGTGCGCCACAACCATCCGGACGTCGTGCTTCTCGATCTCGGGCTTCCCGGCAAGGACGGTCTCGAGATGCTGAAGTGCATCCGCCGAGACGACCCGAAGGTGGCCGTCATCGCCATCGGAGGCGCGCAAGAGCTCGCGCTGGCGCAGGCGACACTCCAGGTGGGGGCCGTCGACTATGTGTTCAAGCCGTTCAACCTCGACCAGCTCGATCACGCCGTTCGGTCGAGCATGAACACGCTCAAGCTGTTCGACGAGCCCGATCCGGTCGCCTTCGCGTTCTGCCAGGTACAAGGGGTCACGATCGTCACCCCGAAGCGGAACCTCGACGCGGGGGCGGCCAGCCAGATGAAGGTGATGCTCGCCGAGCTGATTGAGCGCGGCGCGTCGAAGCTCCTGATCGATCTCGTCGCCGTCGGCTACGTGGACAGCTCCGGCCTCGGAGCACTCGTGTCCGCCATGAAGGAAGCGCGCACGATCGGGGGCGACCTGAAGCTGTGCGCCGTCAAGGACGAAGTCTGCGGGCTCCTGCGGCTGACCGGTCTCGCCAATCACATCGCCGTCTACTCCAACCGACAGGACGCAGTCGCGTCGTTTCTCTGACCTGCGGTACCTGTCGCCAGCATCCCGGTCCAGATGTCCTACGGGTGTCGCATCGAGGTCGGGGGTGCGCCATGCAGAGGATCGTATTCGGCTGCTTCGGCGTCGCGCTTCTTGTCGCGCTCGGGGGCTGCGCGACGATACCGCCCGAGCCAGGCCACGACCAGCGCAGCGGGCCGGGTCCGATCGCACCGAAGGCCATAAGCGGAAGCGCGGACAGTGGCGGTGTGCTCGGCCGTTAGCGGCGGCGCCGCGAAGGCGCGGCGGTTACGACTTGCTGGCGGGTGTGGAGGGGCAGGCCTTGTGGTACCAGGTCGAGCCCAGCTTCACGTGGTTGCCGTTGCGGCGAATCCGCTTCTTGCATTTCGGGCAGGTCCCCATCCTGATGCCTCTCCTTCGCTCCCGCCGTCGCGACAGCGCCGCGCTATTATACACGCATGCCGGAGGCGCCCTGCCTCTTCTGCCGGATCGCCGCGCGTGAAAGCCCGGCCGAGATCGAGTACGAGGACGACCTGGTCGTGGCGTTCAAGGACATCTATCCCAAGGCGCCAATCCATCTCCTGATCGTCCCGAAGCGCCACATCGAATCGGTGGCGACGCTGACCCCGGACGATCGCACGCTGGTCGGCCACTGCTTCCTGGTGGCGCGGCGGATCGGAGAGAGCAAGGGCTTCGCCGAGCGCGGCTATCGCGTTAACGTCAACTGCGGGCCGGAAGGTGGTCAGGTCGTCTACCACCTCCACTTCCACTTCCTCGCGGGCCGGCGGGGCGGCTAGGCGGGCGCCGCCGGCTGCTCCAGGACCTTGCTCTCGAGCGGCAGCCCGGCGTTGGCCCAGCTCCCGAGACCGCCCCTCAGAATTCTCACGTCGCGGTACCCGAGTTTTCGAAGCTCGCGCGCCACACTGGCGCTCGTCGCCTCGTCAGGTCAGGTGCAGTAGGCGACGACGGTGCGGTGCGGCTCGATCCTGAAGGCCGTCGAGCCCTGCTGCAACTCCTGCGGTGTGATGTGAACGGCGTTGGGGATCCGCAGTGGGCTCCTGGCGTACGAGTTGGCCGATCGGACGTCGAGGATGACGGGCGGCTCCGGCGAATCCTCGAGTAGACGGACGACCTCCGCGGGGGCGATGCGGAAGCGGTTCCGCTGAAGCCGGCGTGCCCACATGACGCCGAACGCGCCGAGGCTCGCGACCGTCACCCCGCCTGTCAGCCAGCCCCAGGGGATCGGCGTCGGTCGCGACTCGGCCTCGGCGAGGATCCGCTTCACGTCGGGCAGGTTCGGCTGCACCGAGTCCGCCGCCCGGAAGTGGCGAGCCGCGCTCCGGTAGCTCTGATCGAAGAAGTCCTTGAGACCCGCGAACCAGTGGTCGTTGAACCTGCTTCGGCCATCGAGCGTGATCTCGGTTCCTTGGACGAAGTCGCGGACGGCCGCGGCGGGGATGATGAAGTTGAACCCCTGGACAATGCTTCCCTCGGGCCCTGGCGCGAGGGTCACGAACGTGAGGACCCCGGTCACTTCCCCGTGGACGTTGACGGCGGGGCCGCCGCTGTTACCCCACGCGGCGGGTGCGTCGGTCTGGATGACGGGGTTGTTGGCGACGTCCTGCTTGAAGCCGGAAATCGCGCCGTTCGTGACCGAAGCTTCGACCCGCGCGCTCTGATTCAGGAGCTCGTGGCTGAGGACCACGCCCGGAAAGCCGAGGATGTGAACCGGGTCCCCGATCTGCGCGTTCCCCGAATCGCCGAGCGGGAGCACCGGGAGGTCGTTGGCGTCTACCTTGAGCAGCGCGAGGTCGCGCCCCGACATCTCGGCTCCGAGCACCGGCGGACTGTACTTCTTGACTTCTGCCCGCAGTCGGGTCCCGTTCGAGAACACGACGAAGATATTGGGGTCGAGTTTGGCGGTCGCCGTGGGGAGCGCCGTGTCGAAGGCGCGGCGCTTCAGCTGCTCCTCCAGGTCGGGGCGGTCGCCGGGCTGCACGCCCATCCGCGCGAGCATGATGGGCACGCAGGCCGATTCGACGCCCTTCCGGGTCAGAGAGGAGATGAGCCACATCGGGGGCGTGTACGCGGGCTGGACCACGTGGCCGTTGGTGATGAGGTAGCCGCGCGCGTCGATCACCCAGCCCGTGCCAGTTTCCCGAAACGGTGTCGGAGCTACGCGCGTGCGGTCGCCGTTGCAGTCGACCTGCACGTCGGCGGAGACCTCGGAGACGATGAGGGCCACCGCGGGCTTCGCCCGCAGCACCGCTTCCTGGACGGAGATGTGATTGCCTTGCGCGCGCGAGGGCCCGACGAGCGAGAGCCCGAGCACGACTATCGCGAGGACCGAGCCTCTTCGCGCCGCCTTGGGCAACGCCATGGCCCGCATTCTACCTCGCGCTCCCCCGGCCGGGAAGCCGGCGGGAAAACGAAGGGCTCCAGGGGCGCTGCCCCTGGAGCCCGGAAGATTCGCGCCGAACGCGGCCGCTACTTCAGCCGGGCGATTGCCGCCGCGGCCTTGCTCTTCGCGGTCTTCATGTCGCCCGCCTTGCACGCCGCCTCGGCTTCCTTCACGAGCTTGGCGGCCTTGCTGGCGTCGATCTGGGTGGCGCCGGCGAGCGTCCGCGGCGCCTGGACATCCTGCATGCGTGGGGCCTGCACATCCTGCATCTTCGGGGCCTGCACATCCTGCATCTTGGGGGCCTGGACATCCTGCATGCGTGGGGCCTGCACGTCCTGCATCTTGGGGGCCTGGACGTCTTGCATGCGCGGGGCCTGGACATCCTTGGCACTCACGCGCGGGGCCTGCACGTCCTGCATCTTGGGGGCCTGGACGTCTTGCATGCGCGGGGCCTGGATCTCCCTAGCTCCGGCCAGGGACCGCGGGGCCTGCACGTCCTGCATCTTGGGGGCCTGGACATCCTGCATGCGCGGGGCCTGGACCTCCCGGGCGCCGGCCAGTGTCCGTGACGCTTGGGTCTGCTTCGTCAACAGCTCCTTGGCCTGCGCGACCTCAGGCGGACACGAGGATGCGGCGTCGCTCAGCGTCGGCACGAAGGCCGCGGCGACCGCCACCGTCAACAGCGTTGCGAGGAGCTTTCTCATGTTCGGCGTTCCCCTTCCTTAGTGAGGTGTTGAACTATCTGCTGCCCTTGCGACTTCACTTCGATGCCTACGCTCGGTGCAAGCGGGGCGCCAACGGCCAAGGGAGCGAGGCCATCAAGTTTCCCGGCTACTTACGGCTGCCCAGCCGGTGGGGCCGACGGCGTTGTGCCCCGGCGGGCTCGGACCTCCCTCCGGCATTCTGCCCGGCCGCCGGGTGTGACCCCCTATGCGTCTAACGCGCGCCGGGTGCGGAAGGATTCACGTCGAGGTCTCGTTGAACGCCTCCACGCGGTTTCGGCCCCGGTCCTTGGCGGCGTAGAGGGCGGCGTCGGCCGCCTGCACGAGCCCGGTCGCCGTGGAGGAGTCCTCGGGGAAGGTCGACACGCCGACGCTGATCGTGATCCGCGCGCCGTCGGGGCCCGCGTCGGCGATCACGGCGGCCGCGATCGCGGCTCGAAGCTTCTCGGCCACCAATCGCGCGTGCGGCTTGGTTGTCATCGGCAGGATCACGACAAACTCCTCGCCGCCGTAGCGCGTGACGATGTCGGCGTTCCGGGTCTGCTCCCGCAGCCGCTGGCTCACGGCGCGCAGCACCTCGTCCCCGCGGGTGTGGCCGAAGGTGTCGTTGAAGCCCTTGAAGTGATCGATGTCGAGCATGTTGAGGGACAGGGGGAGGGCATACCGCCCGGCCCGGCGGACCTCGGTTTCGAGCGCCTCCTCCAGGTAGCGGCGGTTGAAGAGGCCGGTCAGGGGGTCGTGGTACGAGAGCTCGGTCGCGCGGCGGTGGAGGGTCGCGTTGTCGAGGGCGATGCTGAGCTGCTTGCCGATCGCCGTGAAGTACGCCAGCTCCCGCTCCGAGAACGCCGACGGCGATACCGAGTACAAAAGAAGCGCGCCGAGGACGCGGTCCCGCCCGATGAGCGGAACCGCGATGACCGAGCGCGCGCTGCGTGGCACATCGGGCCACGGCATCGGCGCCGCCGCCGTGTGCATCTCGGGGACCCGCGTCCGGCACACCTGTCCGGCCAACCCCTCGCCGGGTCGAAGGCTCAACTGCTGCAGGGTCTGTGCCGCCGCGCCGCTCACACTCTTGGCCACGAGTCCGTTCTTCTCCTCCTCGTGCACGAAGAGGCCGTAGCTCTCGATCCCGGTCGTCTGCGCGACCCGGCGCATCGTCGTGGTGAGGAGCTGATCGAGGTGCAGGGACGCGCTGATCGTCTGGCCGACCTCGTAGAGCGAATAGAGGTCGAGCATGCCCTCCTGGAACGCGTTCGCCATCGCCTCTAGGCGCTCGCCTTCGCTGGCCCGGATGGCCGTCGGCCGCAGCAGGGAGGGGAGGACGGCGGCGGCGATCAGGGCGCCGCCCACCGCGGCGACCGCGACGGCCGCGGTGGACGGCAGGAAGCAGGCCGCGATCACCACGAGGGTGCCAGCCAGCCCAGCGGGGATCTGCCATTTGAATGACAGAGCGCCAATCATCGCGGGACTGTCATCATAGCCTAGCCCCGCCGCGACGCCTCACGGTTTCCTCCTGGCCCCTGTGGTAGGCTACCGGCAGGCCGATCCGCGATGTTCCCGCTCAAGGACGACGTTCCGTCCCGTTCGGTCCCGTTCATCACGATCGCCCTGATCGCGGTGAATGTCCTCGTCTTCCTGTATCAGCTCTCGCTGCAGGCGGCACCCGACGCGGAGGGGATCCAGAGCGCGCGGGAATTTGTGTTCGAGTTCGGGCTGATTCCGTGCCGGCTGACGGGCCAATGCGGGAGCTCGGCCGACTTCCCGAGCCCGGTGACGACCGTGTTCACCTCGATGTTCCTGCACGGGGGGCTCTTCCATATCTTCGGCAACATGCTTTACCTCTGGATCTTCGGCGACAACGTCGAGGATACGCTCGGCCATGGCCGCTACCTCTTCTTTTATCTCACGTCGGGGGTGGTGGCGGTGCTCGCGCAGACGCTCGTGAACCCGGCTTCGCCGGTGCCGATGATCGGCGCCAGCGGCGCCGTCTCTGGAGTACTCGGCGCCTACCTCATCCTGTTCCCCCGCGCGGGGGTGCTCACCGCCATTGTCTTCGGCTTCTTCATCCGACTCGTGCGGATCCCGGCCGTCATCGTCCTCGGATTCTGGGTCGTCGTCCAGGTCGTCAACGGGCTGATCAGCGTCGGTGCCGGAATGCTGGGGCGGAGCGTCGAAGACGGCGTCGCCTTCTTCGCTCACGTGGGCGGGTTCGCGGCGGGGATCGCGCTGCTCTTTCTGCTGCGGCCGCAGCGAGCGCTTCGCCTATAATCGGGCCGGATGACGACTAGGAGGCGGATCGATCAGCTGCTCGTCGAGCGGGGGCTCGCCGAGTCACGGGAAAAGGCCGCCCGGCTGATCCTCGCCGGCGACGTGATGGTCGACGGGCGGCGGGTCGACAAGGTCGGCGCGCTGGCGTCCACCGATTCCGAGATCGACGTCCGGGGGCGGGCGCCGTACGTCAGCCGCGGGGGCGAGAAGCTGGTGCATGCCCTCGACGCGTTCAAGGTCGAGGTGCGGGGCAAGATCTGCGCCGACGTTGGCGCCTCCACCGGCGGCTTCACCGACTGCCTGCTCCAGCGGGGGGCGGCCAAGGTCTTCGCGATCGACGTCGGGTCGGGGCAGCTCGACATCAAGCTGCGCAAGGATCCGCGCGTCGTCGTCATGGAACAGATGAACGCGCGTGCGCTCGACCCGCGGCTCTTCGCCGAGGCGCCCGAGGTCGTGACCGTCGACGTCTCGTTCATCTCGCTCGAAAAGGTCCTGCCCGCCGCGTTCGGCCTGCTGGCGCCGAGCGGCGAGCTGGTGGCGCTGGTGAAGCCGCAGTTCGAGGTCGGCCGGGGCGCGGTCGGCAAGGGCGGGGTGGTGCGGGATCCGGCTCAGCACCAGGCGGTCATCTCCCGGCTCGCCCGCTTCTCGGTGATCCGGGGCTGGCACGTCCTCGGCGTCACGGCGTCGCCCCTCAAGGGCCCGAAGGGGAACCGGGAGTTCTTCCTGCACCTGTCGTCGCACGGCCGCACCGCCGCCAACCTGGAAGGGCTCATCGCGAGGAGCGTCGAGGCCCTCGCGTGAAGCGGGTCGGCATCGTCGCGCGGCCTGACCGCGCGGAGGCGGCGGGGGTGGTCGCCGGGCTGGTCGAGTGGCTCACGCGGCGCGGCCGCGTTCCCGTGGTCGAGAAGGAAACGGCCCGGCTCGTGCCGGCGCTCGCCACCGCGGTCGTCGCCAGGTCGGAGCTTCCGGCTCACGTGGATCTCATCGTGGTCCTCGGCGGGGACGGCACCCTCCTGTCGATGGCGCGCATCGTCGGCGACCCGAGCGTGCCGATCCTCGGCGTCAACCTCGGCGGGCTCGGCTTCCTGACGGCCTCGACGGTCGAGGAGCTGTTCCCGGCGCTGGACGCCGTGTTCGCGGGCGAGATCGTGCTCGACGACCGGATGATGCTCGCCGCCCGGGTGATGCGCGGAGGCGAGCGGCTCACCCAGTACGTCGCGCTCAACGATGTGGTGATCACCAAGTCCGCGATGAGCCGGATCATCAACCTGTCCGTGTCGGTGGAAGGGCAGTACGCGACCGCGTACCGCGCCGACGGCCTCGTCATCGCGACGCCGACCGGCTCCACGGCGTACTCGCTCTCGGCCGGCGGGCCCATTCTCTTCCCGACCATGGAGGCCGTCGTGATTACCCCCATCTGCTCTCACACCCTCACCGACCGGCCGGTCGTGCTGCCCGGCTCGCAGCGCATCGAGGTCACGCTGCTGACCGACCAGGATGTGATGCTGACGATCGACGGCCAGGAAGGGCTTGCGCTGCGGGAGCACGACCGGGTGGAGGTCTGGCAGGCTGTCCCGCGCGCCCGGCTCGTCCGCTTTCCGCAGAAGCACTTCTTCTCGGTCCTGCGCGCGAAGCTCAAGTGGGGTGAGCGGTAGGGGACGCCCGCCCAGGCGCGGCCCCGCCGCGGCGATGCGGCTTGAGCGGCGGCCGCCCATGGCCTAGCATCGGGTTCATACCGCGATGCTGCGCGAGCTGCGCATCAGGAACCTGGCGGTGATCGAATCGGCCGACGTGACGTTCGGTCCGGGGCTCAACGTTCTCACAGGCGAGACCGGAGCCGGGAAGTCGATCGTGATCGACGCGATTCTCCTCCTCTGCGGCGTCCGGGCGCAGACCGACCTGATCCGGTCGGAGGCGGAGTCGGCCTCGGTCGAGGCCGTGCTCGAGCCAGCTCCGGGGAGCCCCGCTCTGGTCGTGCTCGACGAGGCCGGCATCCCGCTCGAGGCGGGCCAGCTCTTCATTCGACGCGAGCTCTCGCGCTCGGGCCGCCACCGGGCCTTCGTCAACGATTCGCCGGTCACGCTCGCGCTGCTGGAGCGTGTCGGCGGTCACCTCCTGGAGGTCCACGGCCAGCACGAGCACCAGCGGCTTCTGGAGCCGTCGCACCAGCTCGACCTCCTGGACCGCTTCGCGGACGCCGACGGGTTGCGCGAGACGGTGGCGACCCTCTTCGCCAAGCGGCAGGCGGCGCGGGAGGCCGTCGAGCGAACCCGGGGGGCGGAGCGCGACCGAGCCCAGCGCGAGGATCTCCTGCGCTTCCAGGCCTCCGAGGTCGACGCGGCGCGGCTCACGGCGGGCGAGGAGGAGGGGCTCCGGGTCGAGCGGCGGCGGCTCCAGCACGGGGAACGCTTCACCAGCGGCCTCACCGAGGCCGCCGCCGTGCTCTACGACGACCCGCGGTCGGCCACGGCCCTGCTCGCGCGTGCCGCGCAGATCCTGGCCGACCTCCAGCGGCTCGACCCGGAGTTCGGCGCGCCCGCGCCGGACCTCGAGGCGGCCGCCTCGTACGCCGAGGAGGCCGTCGCCAAGATCCGGCGGCTCCGGGCCGCGGTCGTGTTCGAGCCCGGGCGGCTCGAGGAGATCGACGCGCGCCTCGACGCGCTGACCCGGCTCCAGCGGAAGTACGGCGACAGCGTCGAAGCCGTCCTCGCCTACCGCGGGGATATTGGCGCCGAGCTGGACCGCCTCGCCCGGCACGAGGAGGTGCTGGCGGCAGCAGAGCGCGATCTCGCCGCCCTCGAGGCCGAGCTGGAGACCGCCGGGGCGGCGCTGTCGAGCAGGCGCGCGGCGGCCGCCGATCGCCTTGGGAGCGAGGTGCAACGCGAGCTGCGCCGCGTCGGGATGGAGCGCGCGCTGTTCGAGGCGCGGGTCGAGCGCCTCACCGCGGTGGGCGCGGCGGGCGGGGATCGGGTCGAGTTCCGGCTGTCGACCAACCCCGGCGAGGATGTGAAGCCCCTCGCGCGCGTCGTCTCCGGCGGCGAGCTGTCCCGCACGATGCTCGTGCTGAAGAGCGTGCTGGCCGCTGGCGACCGAGTCGAGACAATGATCTTCGACGAGGTCGACGCCGGGATCGGCGGCCGCGTCGCCGACATGGTGGGCCAGAAGCTCGCGGAGGCCGGACGCGGGCGCCAGGTGCTCTGCGTGACGCACCTCGCGCCGATCGCCGCGCACGCGGCGCTCCACCTGCGCGTGACGAAGTCGGTCCGCGGCGGGCGGACCCGCACCGGGGTCGAGACGCTCGGAGGGGACGCGCGCGTCGACGAGGTCGCGCGGATGCTCGCCGGCGAGACGGTGACCGGCACCGCGCGTGACCACGCCCGCGAGCTCCTCGCCGCCGCCCAGGGCACGAAGGCCAGCCGCGCCCGCACGGTCCGCTGATGTGGACGGGGCGCGTGCCGGCCCACCGCGCGGGAGTGCGACGGGTCGGAGCCGCCCCGCGCCGCGGCCATGGCGGAGCCCCACGGCAGAAGGTGTAAACTAGCGTCGATATGCTCGGCGCGCTCCTGAAGAAAATCTTCGGCACGAAGCATCAGCGCGACGTCAAGCGCATGATGCCCGCGGTCCAGGCGATCAACGCGCTCGGGCCGGAGCTCGAGGGCCTCGCGGACGCCGAGCTTCGCGTCAAGACCGAAGAGTTCAAGAAGCGGGTCGCCGAGGGCGCCCAGGTCGAGGACCTCCTGGTCGAGGCCTTCGCGGTGTGCCGGGAGGCGGCGTGGCGACGGATCGGGATGCGCCATTTCGACGTCCAGCTCATCGGCGGCATGGTGCTCCACGAGGGCACGATCGCCGAGATGGCGACGGGCGAGGGCAAGACGCTGGTCGCGACGCTCCCGGCGTACCTCAACGCGCTCACGGGTCGTGGCGTGCACATCGTGACCGTAAACGACTACCTCGCCCGACGCGACGCGCAATGGATGGGCCCCGCCTACCACGCCCTCGGCCTCTCCGTGGGCGTCATCCAGCACGAGGCGTCCTTCCTCTACGACCCCGAGTACGTCACTCCCGACATCCGGCTGGCGGCGCTGCGCCCCTGCGGACGTCGCGAGGCGTATCTCGCCGACATCACCTACGGGACCAACAACGAGTTCGGTTTCGACTACCTGCGCGACAACATGCGGTTCTCGCTCGACGAGCTGGTCCAGCGCGACCTCAACTACGCGATCGTCGACGAGGTCGACTCGATCCTGATCGACGAGGCTCGGACGCCGCTCATCATCTCGGGGCCGGCCGAGGAGTCCACCGACAAGTACTACAAGATCGACCGAGTCATCCCGAAGCTCAAGAAGGCGGCGACGATCGTCGACGGCAAGCTCTCCGAGGTCGAGGCGCAGGTCGAGGGCGACTACATCGTCGATGAGAAGTCCAAGGCCGTCTCGCTGACCGAGCAGGGTATCGCCACCTGCGAGCGGCTCCTCGGCATCGAGAACATGTACGACCCGCAGCACATCGAGACGCTCCACCATATCAACCAGGGCCTCCGCGCCCACGCGCTGTTCAAGAAGGACGTCGACTACGTCGTCAAGGATGGCCAGATCATCATCGTCGACGAGTTCACCGGTCGGATGATGCCGGGGCGGCGCTGGTCCGACGGGCTCCACCAAGCGGTCGAGGCCAAGGAGGGAGTGCGGATCGAGCGCGAGAACCAGACGCTCGCGACCATCACGTTCCAGAACTACTTCCGGATGTACGCGAAGCTCGCCGGCATGACGGGCACCGCCGAGACGGAGGCCGAGGAGTTCGCCAACATCTACAAGCTCGACGTCACGGTGATCCCGACCAACCGGCCGCTGGTCCGCGTGAACCTCCCGGACGTCGTGTACAAAACCGAGCGCGAGAAGTTCGACGCGGTGACGGAGGAGATCATCGGGAGCCACGAAAAGGGCCAGCCCGTGCTCGTCGGCACCGTGTCAATCGAAAAGTCCGAGCAGCTCTCCAAGCTGCTGAAGAAGCGCGGCATCAAGCACGAGGTGCTGAACGCGAAGTACCACGAGCGGGAGGCCGAGATCGTGGCGCAGGCCGGGCGGGAGAGTGCGGTCACGATCGCCACCAACATGGCCGGCCGCGGCACGGACATCCTGCTCGGCGGGAACCCGGACTTTCTCGCCAAGGAACTCCTGCGTCGGAAGGGGCTCGACCCGAGCACGGCACCGGCGGAGGCGCGGCAGGCCGCCTGGCAGGAGGCGAAGAAGGTCACCGATCCCGAGCACGAGCGGGTCGTCGGCGTCGGCGGGCTCCACATCGTCGGCACCGAGCGCCACGAGTCGCGCCGGGTCGACAACCAGCTGCGCGGCCGGTCGGGCCGGCAGGGGGACCCCGGCTCGTCGCGGTTCTACCTCTCGCTCGAGGACGACCTGCTCCGCATCTTCGGCGCCGAGCGGATCCAGAGGATCATGGAGCGCCTCGGGATGGAGGAGGGCGAGCCGATCGAGCACAAGCTCGTCACCCGCGCCATCGCCACCGCCCAGAAGCGGGTCGAGACGCACAACTTCGAGATCCGCAAGCACCTGCTCGAGTACGACGACGTGATGAACAAGCAGCGCGAGATCGTCTACGGGATGCGGCGCGAGATCCTTGACGGGGCGAGCCAGGCGGAGACGATCCAGGAGTGGACCGAGGACCTGGTCTCGGGCTTCCTCGACGCGTACGCTTCGGCGAACGTGCATCCCGAGGACTGGGACCTGGCCGGCCTCACCGAGGCGCTGTACCGCCAGTTCGACCTGCGCGTCGCCCCCGCCGAGTATAAGGAAGTGACCTCGCGCGACGCGCTCGCCGAGCTGGTGGGCGCCGCCGTGACCGAGCGCTACCGGCAGCGCGAGCAGGAGTTCGGCGCCGCCCTCACCCGGGCGATCGAGCGCCGCGAGATGCTCATCGTCATCGACTACCAGTGGAAGGACCACCTGCTGTCGATCGACCACCTGAAGGAAGGCATCGGCCTCCGCGGGTACGGGCAACGCGATCCGCTCACGGAGTACAAGCGCGAGGCGTTCGACCTCTTCCAGGACATGGTCGAGCGGATCAAGACGATGGTGATCGAGCGGCTGTTCAAGCTCCAGCTGGTGCGGGACCTCGCGCTCGACGTCCCCGGCCCCGCGGTGTGGCGGGAGGCGCGGGAGTCCCGGGGCGAGACCCCGTCGATCGGTCGGCAGCCGGCGCCCGCCGTACCCTCGCGCACGCCGTCCGGCGCGAAGGTCGGGAGAAACGAGGCCTGCCCCTGCGGGGCGAAGAACCCGGACGGCACACCGAAGAAGTACAAGAAGTGCCACGGCCGCTAGCCCCGCCGGGGCGCTGACCCCGCTCATCCCCCGTATTTGGGGGTCCACGAAGCCTCGGAGCCCTGCCGCTGGTGTTTTTTCTTTGGCTGCGTTTGCGCCCGTGTGGTATCTATGGCCAAGCGCGTTAGCGTCGGGGGGATATGCGCCTAGAGTCGATCGTCCTGCACGGGTTCAAGTCGTTTGCCGAGAAGACGACTGTCCGAATTCTGCCCGGCATCACCGGGATCGTTGGCCCGAACGGCTGCGGCAAGAGCAATATCTCCGAGGCGATTCGCTGGGCGCTCGGCGAGCAGAGTGCCAAGTCCCTGCGCGGCACCCGCATGGAGGACCTGATCTTTCATGGGTCGGCCTCGCGCAAGCCGGTCGGGCTCGCGGAGGTCGAGCTGACGTTTTCGAACGACGGCGCCCTGGCCGTGCCCTGGAGCGAGGTCTCGGTGAGCCGGCGGCTCTACCGCACCGCGGAGAGCGAGTACCTCCTCAACGGCAACGCCTGCCGCCTCCGCGACATCCTCGACCTCCTGGCCGGGACGGGCGCCAGCCCGCGGGCCTATTCGGTCATGGACCAGGAGAAGCTCAACCACGTGCTCACCGCGAAGCCGTACGAGCGGCGGATCTTCATCGAGGAGGCGGCGGGCATCGCCCGCTACAAGCAGCAGCGCAGCGAGACCCAGGGCAAGCTCGACGCGACACGGCAGAACCTCCTTCGGGTCCGCGACGTCATGGACGAGGTCCGGCGCCAGCTCGGCTCTCTCGAGCGCCAGGCGAAGAAGGCGCAGCAGTACAAGGTCCTGCACGGCGAGAAGCAATCGCTCGCACGCGCCCTCGTCGCGGCGGACTACGCGGCGCTCGCCGCTGAAGGCGCGCGGCTCCAGGCCGAGCTCGACCGGTTGGGCGACGGTGAACGCGACCTCCGCGTGCGCCAGTCGGCCCTGGGCGCGCGCGAGGCCACCCGGCGCGCGGCCCAAGAGGAAATGTCGCACCGTCTCGGCGACCTCCGTCAGAGCGTTCAGAAGATCCAGGGCGAGGTCGAGCGCCTGCTCGAGCGTCGCGAGCAGATGGGCATCCAGATCCGCGAGCTGGAGGAGGAAGAGCAGCGGCTGGCCGGGGAGATCCGGCTCGCGGAGGAGCGGAGCGTCGCCGTCGCGAGCGAGCGGTCGGCGGCGGCAGGGGCGCTCGGTGAGGCGGAGGCGCTGGCCACGGCGCGGGGGCACGCCGGCGGCGAGCTGGAGGCGCGACTCGATCGGTGCCGGGAAGCACTCGGCGCCGAGCGGGACCGGCTCGAGGCCCTCCGAGTCGAGCAGGTGCGCGTCACCGCCGAGCAGACTGACCTCACGCGCTCGACCGGGGAGCTCCGCGAGCGGCAGGTGCAGCTCGAGCGGCGCGCGGCCAAGCTCGCCCAGGAGCTGGCCGCGGCGGGTGCCGAGGTCGAGCGCCTTGCCGCCCAGCGCGCCGCGTTCGAGACCGAGCACGCGCGGGCCGCCGCGACGCTCACGACCCTTCTCGGCGAGCGGCAGGAGGTCGAGGCGCTGCTGGGCGACCGCGAGCCCCGGTTGGCCGAGGCGCAGGCACGGCTCGGCGAGGCGCGCGTCGCGCTGGCCGGGCGCCGGTCGAGCCTCGAGGCGCTCGACCAGCTCGAGCGTGCGCGGGAGGGCTACGGCGCCGGCGTGCGGGCGATGTTCTCCGAGACGGGCGCCCCGCGCCTGGCCGGAATCATCGGCACCGTGGCCGACCTGCTGGAGGTGCCGGTGGGGCTCGACACGGCGGTCGAGGCCGTGCTCGGCGAGCGGCTCCAGTGGATCGTGGTCGAGCGGTTCCAGCACGCCCGCGAGGCGGTGGCGCTGCTCGCGGACGAGCGCGCGGGCGCGGCGTCCTTCGTCCCGATCGAGACCTTGCCGGCGCCGGGCGCCGTCCCGCACGACGAGGATGGCGTGCGTTGGGCGGCGCGCGCGGTCCGCACGGCGAGCGCGCCGCTCCTGCACTACCTGCTCGGCCGCGTCGCGATCGTCGACGATCTCGACGGCGCCGAGCGCCTGTGGCGCCGAAACGGCGTCGTGGCCACCTACGTGACCCCGGCGGGCGAGGTGCTCTCGCCGGTGGGCAGGCTCCGGGGTGGCGGCGGGGCGGACGCGGCGGGCCCGGCCGCCGAGCACTCGTTCCTCCTGCGCAAACGCGCGCGCCGCGACCTCGGCGACGCCGTCGCCGGCCTCGAGCGGGAGCTCGCCGAGGCGCAGGCGGCGGCCGCCGCGCTCGAGGCCGAAGTGGCCCGGCTCCGCGATCGGCTGCCCGCGCTCACGCAAGCAATCCGCACGGGGGAGGCGGCCCGCCTCGCCGGAGAAAAGGACGTGGAGCAAGCGGAGCGCGAGCACGAGCGTCTGCACCGCCACCTGGCCACTCTCCAGGCCGAGCTCGCGCAGGTCGCGGAAGAGCGCGCAGAGACCGACGGCTTTCTCGAGCGGCTCCTGGCGCGCGTCGCCCTCGCCCGACAGGCCGAGGACAGCCACCAGGCGGTGATGGCGACCGTCCGCGCCTCGATCGAGCGGGCGCAGGCCGAGGAGACGCGAGCGGTGAGCGAGCTCACCGCATGCCGGGTCGAGGTCGCGTCGGCGGCCGAGCGGGTCGAGGCGCTCCGGCGGGAGCTGGCGCGCCTGGAGGAGCTCGCCGCCGAGCTCGCGGGGCGCGTCGGGCAGGCCCAGGCCCGCCGGCAGCAGATCGGCGAGCGGCGCGCCTGGCTCGCCCTTGAACGCGAGCGCACGGACGCGAGCGCGCGCGAGGTCGCCGCCGACCGGGACCGGCTCGAGGCCGAGGAGCGCGTGCTCGCCGAGCAGCACGAGACCCTCGTCGTGGAGCTCCGGTCGATCGAGGCGGAGTCCCGCTCGCTGCAGGGCGAGATCGGGCACCTGGCCGCCGCCGCCCATGCGATCGAGATCTCGGCGACCGAGGGGCGGGTCCGGCGCGAGGAGCTCGAGCAGGAGGCGCGCCGGTCGTTCGACGTGGGGGGCCCCGAGGCGCTCCTCGCCCTCCACGATCCCGCGCAGGACGTGGACCTGACCCGGGCGCGGCTGCAGGAGCTCGAGGAAAAGCTCGCCGCGATGGGCGCCGTCAACCTCGTGGCGGACGAGGAGTATCGCGAGCTCGACGAGCGGCTTGCATTTCTGCGCACCCAGCACGACGACCTCGTCACGTCGATGAAGGACCTGGAGAAGGCGCTCCGCGGTGTGACGCGGACCGCCCAGGAGCGGTTCAGGCAGGCGTTCGAGGATATCAACGTCCGGTTCGGCGAGCTCTTCGAGCGCCTGTTCGAGGGCGGCCGCGCCGAGCTGCGGCTGGTCGAGGGCGAGGCCGGCGAGGATCCGCTCGAGTCCGGCGTCGAGCTGATGGCGCAGCCCCGCGGCAAGCGGCTCCAGGCGGTGACCCTGATGTCCGGCGGCGAGCGGGCGCTCACGGGACTCGCGCTGCTCTTCGCCATCTTCTACTACCGCCCGAGCCCGTTCTGCGTGCTCGACGAGGTGGATGCCCCCCTCGACGACGCCAACATCCACCGCTTCCTGCGCGTGCTCCGCGATCTCACCTCCCGGACCCAGTTCCTCGTCATCACGCACAACCGCAAGACGATGGAGGCCGCGGACGTGCTCTACGGCGTCACGATGGAGGAGCCGGGTCTCTCGAAGCTGGTGTCAGTGAACCTCGTCCAGGAGCCCGCCTAAACACCCTCACTCGTTGACTTTTCTCGACGCGGTCGACTACACTCGACGGCGGGTTGTCCATGTCTTCGGTTGGCTCTTATCTCCGTGAGCGTCGCGAGGTCCGGGGGGTCTCCCTCAAGGAGATGGCACGGGCAACCCGGGTACGGGAGCGGTACCTCGAGGCCCTCGAGGCCGACGAATTCTCCGAGCTTCCCGGTGTCGTCTTCACCAAGGGGTTCATCCGGGCGTGCTGCCAGGTCCTGAGCGAGCCTCCCGACGAGGCGCTCAGGATCTACTCGGCGCAGCTCGGCCTGCCCGCGACGCTCGGCGAGACTTCGCGCCCGCCGGGCCTGGCCGAGCGCGACGGCCGCGCCCGGGAGCCCATCCTGATTACCCTCGTGCTCCTCGTGACGCTTGGGGTGGCGCTGTTCGGGCTGACCTTTGCGCTGCAGAGCCGCCAGCGGCAGCCGTCCGTGTCGCTGAGCCGACGGAGCGAGGCGCCGGCGCCCGCCGCGAACGAGCCGGTGGCGCCCCCGACGGCCAGCCAGCCGGCGGCCGCCCCGCCCGCGTCGCGTGCTGCGGGGGCGCCGACGGCGGGGCCGGCGCCCGCCGCCGGCTCGCTTCGGGTCGAGGTTCCGGAGCCGACGCGGACGCCCACCGCGGGGGTCTTCGTGCCGACGCCGACCGCCCCGTCGCCCCCGGCGTACCGGCTCGTCGCCCGGGTGAAGGAGACGACGTGGATCCGGGTCAGGACCGACGACGGTCACGTGACCGAAGAGACGATGTCGCCCGGCGACGTGCGTGAGTGGGTCTCGAGCCGACGCTTTGTCCTGACGATCGGGAATGCGGGGGGGATCGCGCTCGAGCTGAACGGCCGCCCGCTGCCCGCGCTCGGACCGAGCGGGAGCGTGATCCCCCGGCTCGTCATCCCGTCGGACCAGCAGTGAAGTTCCTCTCCGCGGTCACCGAGCGCCTGCGGGACGGCCTCAGGCGCTCGCAGGAGTTTCTCGGCGGGCGGCTCGACGAGGTGTTCGCGGGCGAGCGTCCGATCGACGACGCGCTGTTCGAGGAGCTCGAGGAGCTCTTGATCGCCGCGGATCTCGGCGTGCTGGTGGCGGCGGACTTCAAGCATCGAGCCCGCGAGGAGGTCATGTTTGGGACGGTGACGCGGGCGGAGGAGCTGCGGCCGCTGTTCCGGCGATTCGTCGCCGAGACGCTCGCGGGGGCGGCGCAGGGGCTCGACCTCGACCACGCGCCCGCCGTCGTGTTGCTGCTCGGGGTGAACGGGTCTGGCAAGACGACCACAGCCGCCAAGCTGGCCGCGCAGCTCAAGGCCGGCGGGCACGACGTGCTGCTCGCCGCGGCGGACACCTTCCGCGCGGCCGCGATCGAGCAGCTCGAGGAGTGGGGGCGCCGGATCGGCGTCGACGTCATCCGCCAGGCCGCGGGCTCGGACCCGGCGGCGGTCGTCTTCGACGCGGTGCGGGCGGCGACGGCGCGCCGGGCCGGAGTGCTCATCGTCGACACCGCCGGCCGTCTGCACACGAAGAGCAACCTGATGGAGGAGCTCGCGAAGCTCAAGCGCGTCGTGTCGCGGCAGCTGCCGGGCGCGCCCCATGAGTCGCTGATGGTGCTGGACGCGACCACGGGCCAGAATGGCTTCGCGCAGGCGCGGCTGTTCCACGAGGCGATCGGGCTCAGCGGGCTCTGCCTGACCAAGCTCGACGGGACCGCCAAGGGGGGGATCGTGCTCCGCATCCATCGGGAGCTGAAGCTCCCGATCAAGCTGGTGGGCGTCGGCGAACGCGTCGACGATCTCCAGGGCTTCGACGCCGAGAAGTTCGCGGCCGCGCTCGTCCCGGAGCCCGAGTGAGACAC